>NZ_JAGHWU010000001.1:0-117049 GCF_017746145.1 Xanthomonas sp. D-99
AGGCGGGTCAATTTGAAGTTGCTGCGGTGGGTCAGATTAAAAGTGCTGGTGACAACGTGAAGGTAATCAGCACCAGGGACGTGAATAGCGTGTTTTGGTCGCTGTCCAGATCGACGCTGTTTATCACCGCGTCAAAGCCCTTGAAGGCCAACCCCATGACGGCCGCCACCAGGGCGATGCGCAGGATGTAGGTCATCACCTGCCCGAACCAGCTATCGAAGAACTTCGACGTGGCGGGCCAGAGCAACAGGGCCACGAACACCGGGCCGATGCCGAGCATGATTGTCAGGGCAGCTTTCGCCACCACGATCATGCCGCCGGCCGGCACGCCGATCAGGCCCGTTGCAACTGCGATGATGGCGGCATTGATGTATTCCCCGAACATCGTGCCCATCTCGGTTATGCCGCGATTGCCGGCCTTTTCCCAAAGGTCGGCAGCGATGCCCCACCCCTTGCCAAGCGCCGCATCCACGACCGAATAGACCGACGCGGGACTTGCCCCGGCACCTGTCCCGGCAAAGGCCGATGTAAAGCCGGTTTCCAGCGACTGGATACTACCGACGACCCAATCCGAGTAGGTTGCAGCGTTCAGCGCCAGGGCACCGATGAACAGGTACTTGGCGCACGTTTTCATGAACGTGGAGAAGGGCAGTTCGACATAGCCCCAACCGATGGCGTAGCCCATCAGCGTCAGGTGAATGGTGGCCCCGCCGATGAAAAACAGGGTGAAGGTCGAAATGACCTCACCCACGGTTCCGGTGATGAACGGATTCAGCGCCGCGTCGAGGTACTGGCCTATGAACTGAAAAATCATCGGGTCCATGTCATTCCCCCTTCTTGTTGAAATCGACCGGCGGCAGCTTCAAGTAGCCACGCCGCGACAGGTCTTTTTCGTTCTGCGCCTGCTGCGCGTTGATGCAGTTGGGCGAGGCCGCCAGTTCGCCGGGGTTGCTCTTGCACTTGGCGATCATGTCCTTTCGTTCCGTGTCATGGGCCTTGTACCAATCGACGGTTTGAACGGGCGTGTTCTCGCCGCAGCCGGCCAGGACGGCTGCGACGACCAGGGAGAGGGCGAGCCTTTTCATTTCCTCACCCCCTGCATGCGCTCGATGGTGTCAGCAGCCACATTCAAAGCGCCTTCTGCGATGCTCCACGCACCGAGAAGCAGAACAACTAAGTGGGCCATGTCGATGTAATCACCCGTGGCGAGGGTGCGGATGTAGTCGAGCAGATTCATTTCCGCACCTCGCGCGTTTCCGCGTCGATGACACGGCCGGAGCCGTGGCGGGCTTCGTGTTGCTGCGCCACGTCCAGGGCGTGGGCCAACTCGGCCGCGTCGATGATGCGCAGCGCTGCGACCGTGCGCAGGGCGCTTTCCCGCGTGCCGGCCCAATGGCCCGCGAAGCGTTCGCCGGACTGGCGCAGCATGAACATGCACCCAAGCAGGCAGCCCAAAGAGAGGAACACCGACGCATAAGGCGAAATGGGGCCGTCCTGGCGCGGTAGCGTGATGCCTGCCCAATCGACCAGGGCGAGCAGGAAGGGCATGAAAGCCAGGATGCCGGCGACAAGATCATCGTGCAGCATCGAGGGCGCGCGCCGACTGACCTCGCGCATGAAGCCCATGCGGTCAATGCACGACCAGAAGCGCCACATTGCCAGCAGGATGAAGAAGCAGAGCGCCACCAGGGGAGCATGAAAATAGGAAATCATGGTCGCGCGCCCCTCAATTCGTGACTTGGGGCTGAATCCAGCCGCGCCGTGCGCCTGCCTTGGCGTTCAGTTCGCGTTGCCGCTGTTCCTGCAAGCGATCTTCGGCCGCCGCGACCATCTGATACATCTGGAGCTTCGTTTGCTCGTTCTGGATCATCGCCTGTTCGGCGGCGATTCGGCCTTGCAGCTCGGCGATGGCCTTCGGATCGGGCGTGTCGTTGATCTTCGCCATGAGCTGGTCGATTTGGGTCAGCCGCGACTTGGCCTTGTCGTAGGCGTCCAGGGCAAAAGCCTTGTCCTGGGCACCCTTGACGGCCTGGGCTTCGCACGCGGTGCGTTGATCTACGAGCTTGAAAACCATGCAGGCGTCGAATGCCTTGTTTGCTTCGTAGATCGATTGCGCCCGGCCGCTCAGGCCGGAATACCCGCCCGACTTCACGGCGTCATAGACGCCCTGCCAGTCGCTCGGCAGGTAGTCGCGCAGCGCCGGATTGTTCAGGATGTTGCCCAAGCCACGCGAACCAGTCAGCGATTCATATTGCTGCTTCATCTGGTTGATTTGGCTGGTCATCTGGTCGTACTGCATCTTCCACTTGGCGATGGTTTCGACCTGGGCGGCGACCTGCTGCGCAATGGAAGCGCCATCAGTGACCGGAATCTGCGCGTATGTGGAATTGCTCAGGAAGACTGCGCAAGCGACGGTGACTACCGCCAGGGTTTTGAGAGATTGCATGTTTGCCACTCCTTTTCGATGAGAAGGAGGGGACGCTGGCCGTCTTTCCGACCTGTCCGCCGGCTCTTTCGAGCTACTGTTCCCGGCAGTCAGCCCCGCATTACTTGGGGCGGCACCCTGCCCGTGTTGCACGGGCTTCGGGCTAATCACAACGGTCTTTCCGCGTCGTCAGGGCCGTCTTTTCCGGTTCCCACGGTCACGCCACTTTCGGCGGGTCAGATCGGCATCTTAATGCTTTCCCCGATCATCAGGCCCTTCTTTTCAGACCAGCAGCCCGGTACGCCGAAGCGCTCTTGGGGCAAACAAGCGTCCCCCTTGGGGGATACGGGGTGACCGGGGACAACCCGGTCGATTTACCAATCGGTTCGATCAATACTGAATTCTTCGCTCAAGTACGAAATATTAGCAAGCTCCTCCAAGGCTTGATCCACGGTTCTGAACCAGAGTTGACGTCCGTGACCATCAACAACGCGCCGGACGTCTCCGGCGTTTTCCACGCTCAAGGCATATCCATGCCGCCGATTCGCTTTCAGGATCACGCGCACGAGCCCCGTTCGCTCCAAGCTGTCGCAGTAAGCATCCAGTTCTCGATAGCGCAAGGTCGCAACCGGGCGGCGGCTCTGCGGCCGAGAAGTCATGTGACGGTAGCCCCCTTTCTGCCCAGCATGGTCTGGATGCGTTCCAGGTGGTGACGGATGACCTCGGGCGAAGCTGTCTGAACTGGTGTCTCGGCTGGTGCGCTCTGAATGCGCAATCTTTTTTCCTTCGCGGCAAGGCCGGCTGACGGTACGAAACGTCCTCTATGAAAGCGATCCAAAACTGCGCGAAACCAGCGTTCCGGGCTGGTCTTGATGCTCTGCGTTGCCATCACCCCGGCGAGTTCATCCAGGAGCATCTGTGCATCGTTGACATCGAGGCCACTCACCATAGGGGCGATGGCACCACGCTCCCGCTCATTCAGGCGCGAAGGCCACACCAATGCGCCGCAGGCGCCTTTCTCCGCCTCGCCCGGCACGGGCGAAGGGGGCGGCGTGTGGATAACTTTCGCCGGTAGTTGTAGTGACGATTCTTTGATGATTCTGTTTGGTGGTTCATGGGGTGACACAGTTCTGTCGCCCAGGGATGTCTGCCGTGTCACCGGGGGAGTGACGGCCGCGTCGCCCCCCGGTGCCAATCTGTCGGAGGGGGTGGGATACGGGGGTGACAAATTGACGGGGGGAGATTCGAGGCACAGGTAGTAGGCATTCGAGGATTGCCCTCCATCGCCTCGAAATCTGCGCTCGATATGCAGGAAGCCGCGCTCTTCCAGATCTTTCAAAACGCGTTGCACCGTTCGCTCAGAAGCGCAGCACTTTTCAGCGATGAGCCGCACGCGCGGCCAGCACTTCCCAACCTCATCGGCTGAATCAGCCAAGGCCATCAGGATCAGCTTTGAATTGGGTGGTAGCCGCTGCTCCCACGCCCAGTTCATCGCTTTGATGCTCATCGCGCCAGCGCTCCTTGCGCACTGCCATCGAGTGCGAGCGCGTCCTTGACTTGGAGAGTACGGAAGTAGACGCGCCGGCCAACCCGCAGCATCGTGGGCTTGAGCTTGCGGGCGACGTCCGTGTTCGAGTACAGCGCGACCCGAATACCGTCTGGTGAGCGACCGAGCAATCCCGCTACGTCGCCAAGACTCATGAGTGGGCCATACCGTTGAAGTAGATATTCTTCCGTTGTCATCAATACATCCACCGAAATAATGAGTAGATGGGCGTATTTTTGGACTGGTATGGCTATTGGTCAAATTTAAGTCATTGATTTAAAAGGCCAAAATTAGCTATCTCGCCATACCAAAATGCACCATCCTCGATTACCAAAATATGGCATCTTGGCGTCGAGAATTTCGCGGATGGAAAAATATCCATTCAAATCAAATAATTGCGCAGGCTATGAAAATAGAAAAATTCATTGAAATAATTCATGGATTTCCTGTCTTTTTCACCACCTGATCGAGCTTGCCCACCAAATCCTCCGCGCGCAGGTGGGTATAGCGCTTGAGCATCTGCATCGACTTGTGGCCGCTGATGGCCGCGACTTCCTGGTCGGACAAGCCTGCTTCCACAAAGCGGCTGACGGCTTCGTGGCGCAGATCGTGAAAGCGGAAGTCCGGCACGCTGGCATCTTTCTTGATGCGCGTCCAGATCGGATTGAACTGGTAAGCCCGGCGCTTGTTGTCACGTCCGGGCTCACCGAAAAAGATCAGGTCGGTATCAATGGGGCGCACCGGGTTGTTCAGCGCCTTACGAAACAGCCGGGTTGCCTCGACTGTCAGAGGAACGGTACGCGACATCGTGTTTTTCGTTTCCTGGAGACGCACCACGCGCCGGTCAAGATCGACCTGGTTCCGGCGCAAGCCTGTGATCTCCGAAGAACGCATTCCTGTTTCGAGCGCGATGCGCACGATCCAGCCGAGCATTGGGTTCGAGTGAGCATCGACCGCCACCATCAGGCGGGTTTCTTCTTCTCGCGTGAGCCGTCGATCCCGCCCAGGGCTGGGCGCTGGACGGCGAATGCTTTGCACGGGGTTGTAGGTCAGGCCGATCCCCCATTCCTTGATCGCCACGTTGAACAGGTGGCCGAGCAATGCGAGATCGAGACGTACCGTGTTGGGCGAACGGGGCTTGGGGGCAGGCTTGCCCTTGGCGTCCTTGCGATCCAGACCAGCGAGCCGGTCGTCGCGGTACTTGGCGATCAGCTCCGGTGTCAGCGCGGCCAACGAATACTTGCCCAGGTTCTGCATCAACGGCTTCGCGTGTCTCGCGTCGCTATCGGCCGATGCCGGGCGCTTGGTTGGGGAGACCTCGGAAAGATAGCGCTTGAGCGCGTCCTCGATGGTCATGCGCTCGGACGGCGCACGTTGGATATAGACGCCGCGCACCATTTCGTCTTCGGTGCGCCGCGCCCAATCCTCGGCGTCGCGTTTGGTGCGGAAGGTCTTGGCTGTGGCCGGCCATCCCGTCTTGCGGATGAGCGCTTTCCACGTGCCTGAGGGTGTCTTGACGATGGTCGCCATTCGGTTGCTCCAGAACAGGGCTCGTGTACCGCCACTGTACCGAAACTGTACCGACGCGCCAGCGCAAGCAAAGATGGTGGGCCCAGCAGGACTTGAACCTGCAACCGACGGATTATGAGTCCGCTGCTCTAACCAATTGAGCTATAGGCCCTTTTTGCTTTTTTGATGGGACGGAAGGGTAACCGTCCCACTCAATTCTGCCTCGCCGATCCGGCCTCGATCAGTGGATTATGAGTCCTCTGCTCTAACCGTTGAGCTATAGGCCCGAGTGTCTGGCGGCGAGATGGCGGGCATGTCGGGCCGTGCAGCGGACGCGAAAGTTTACCTGTCTGTGCGTCACCGTGTCTGCCATGCGCCTTCTGCCGGCGGCGATCCAGCGCCCACAGCCGCGCGATCATGTATCGGCTGCCCACCACGAAAAAGCCCAGCGGCGGCTGGGCTTTGGGCATCAGATTCAGAGTTACGTCCCGCCGCCGCCTTACAGACGCCTTCGACGGACCGGTGCGGTGCACCCCAGCAGGTTGCAGCCCGGTGTGGAGCTTGGTGATGCCGAAGCTGGTTGGTTGGCAGCCCATCGCAGCGCATGTGTGGGTGACCGGTGGCGAGCCGTTGCGCAAGCATGGCAATCAACACGACGTGGCGGCGGGCACGATGATCGCGATAACGCGCGGGGTGGCGTTGGGAAACGATATCTCGAAGCAACCAGCAAACCCTACCAATCCCGAATCCCCAATCCCCGCCCCTCAGGCATCAGCCGTCTCGAACTGCCCATCGATCAACTGCCGGCCCGCACGAAACCCGTGCGCGATGGCCTCCTGATACGTCGCATAGGCCAGCCCATTGCAGCCGATACGCGGCTGGCGCTTGCCGCCGAGCGCATACACATCCACCCAGAGCGTCCACTTGGCATCAGGGGAAGCCTGCTCGGCGCGCACGCGGATCTCGTGTTCGCGGTACGTGGTGGTTTCAAAGCGGCTTTGCCTGCTCATAAAGCAATCTCGTCTCCATTCGTCCGTCAACTTAGAAGTCGCGGTCAGAACGCCACGTGAGGTTTGCAGAAACATCGGTTTAATGTTGCGTGGCCGTGTAGCTTCGTCGGCGGTGCGTGAAACGTCGGGGCGCTGCACCGCTGACGTGCCTGGCATGCGAGCGATCGCAGCCCACGCACCAAGCATAGCCAACTGCCCGGGCCATAACGCAACAGCCCCGCATGAGCGGGGCTGCTGTGTGATCACTGCACGGTTACGACCGCGGCATCAGTCGATATCCAAAAACGAGCGCAGCTGTTCCGAACGGCTCGGGTGACGCAGCTTGCGCAATGCCTTGGCCTCTATCTGACGAATCCGCTCGCGGGTGACGTCGAACTGCTTACCGACCTCTTCCAGCGTGTGATCGGTGTTCATGTCGATACCGAAGCGCATGCGCAGTACCTTCGCCTCGCGCGGGGTGAGGCCGGCCAACACGTCACGCACCGTCTCGGAGAGATTGATGTTGGTGGTGTTGTCGATCGGGGACTCCACATTGGTGTCCTCGATGAAGTCGCCCAGATGCGAATCCTCGTCGTCGCCGATCGGGGTTTCCATCGAGATCGGCTCCTTGGCGATTTTCATCACCTTGCGGATCTTGTCCTCGGGCATGTCCATTTCCTTGGCCAGCTCCTCCGGCGTGGCCTCGCGGCCGAACTGCTGGAGCATCTGGCGGGAAATACGGTTCAACTTGTTGATCGTTTCGATCATGTGCACCGGAATACGGATGGTGCGGGCCTGATCGGCGATCGAACGGGTGATGGCCTGACGGATCCACCACGTGGCATACGTCGAGAACTTGTAACCGCGACGGTATTCGAACTTGTCCACGGCCTTCATCAGGCCGATGTTGCCTTCCTGGATCAGGTCGAGGAACTGTAGGCCGCGATTGGTGTACTTCTTGGCGATGGAGATCACCAGACGCAGGTTGGCTTCGACCATTTCCTTCTTGGCCTTGCGCGCCTTGGCTTCGCCATAGGCCATCGCACGGCTGATTTCCTTGATCTCGCCCAGGGTCAGGTAATTGGCCTTTTCCATCTCGATCGAGCCCTGCTGCTCGGAGATGATCTGATCCTTGACGTCGCGCAGCGCCGATGACCACTTCTGCTTGCGCTTGAGTGCGTCCTCCACCCATTCCAGGTTGGTCTGGTTGCCTTCCCAGGAGCGGATGAAATCCTTGCGCGGCATGCGGGCCACGGTGGTGGCCAGGTGCAGCACCTTGCGCTCGTGGTCCTTGATGCCATTGACCACGCCACGCAGCTGGGTGACCAGCGCGTCGGTCAACGGCAGCGGCAGCTTGAGCGTGGTGAAGATGGCGGCCATGTCTTCGCGCGCCTTGACCACCAGCTTGTGCTCGGCGCCGTTCTTGGCATAGACCTTCTTGAACTTGGCGTATTCGTTGGCCAGGTTCTCCATGCGCGTGGCTACTTCCACCGGGTCCGGACCGGTCGGGCCGGCCTCTTCTTCGGCGGCGTCGTCATCGCCGTCTTCGTCGTCGTCTTCGTCGACTGCTTCATCGTCGGACACGGCGACCGGGCCGGCCGCGGCGAGCGCAGCAGCGGCGGCATCGGCTTCTTCGATCAGGTCGTTGAAGCCGACCACGATCTCGGCCAGACGCTTCTTGCCCTCCTTGTGCGCTTCGTAGTCGGCCAGCAGCATTTCGGTCGACAGCGGGAACACGCCCAACGCGGCCTGGACCTGGCTCAGGCCTTCTTCGATGCGCTTGGCGATGGCGATTTCGCCTTCGCGGGTCAGCAGCTCGACCGTGCCCATTTCGCGCATGTACATGCGCACCGGGTCGGTGGTGCGGCCACCTTCGGTGTCGAGCGCGGTCAGCGCGGCGGCAGCTTCTTCGGCTGCGGTGTCGTCAACCTCGCGGTTGCCGGTGTTGCCGTCGTTGAGCAACAGTGTTTCGGCATCGGGTGCAACTTCATGGACATCGATGCCCATGCCGTTGATCATGCTGATGATGTCTTCGATCTGCTCCGGGTCGACGAGGTCGTCGGGCAGATGGTCATTGACTTCGGCGTAGGTCAGATAGCCCTGTTCCAGGCCCTTGCTGATCAGTAGCTTGATGTCGGATTGCTGGGCAGGACGTTCGTTGGCCATGAGTGCTCGCGCCACCGGCTTTGAGATTGGAAAGAGAACCTAGCATTATACCAGCGTGAAGCCCGGTCTGCCGGATTCAAGACGGGACCGCTGGTGGACGTGTTGTATCTAGGGCCTGAGAAGGAAGGTCACCGGGCCATCGTTGACCAGGTCGACAACCATATGGGCACCGAAACGCCCGGTTTCCACCCCACCGCGATGTTTTTCGCGGCAGATCGCCACCAATCGATTGAACGCCGGTTCAGCCTCCAGTGGCGGCGCGGCGGTGCTGAAGCCTGGGCGGTTGCCGGAACTGGTGTCCGCCGCCAGGGTGAACTGGCTGACCAGCAGCAGGCCGCCGCCGGTGTCGGTGAGTGAGCGGTTCATCTTGCCAGCGTCGTCGCCGAATACCCGGTAGCTCAGCAGCCGCTCGGCCAGGCGCCGGATCTGCGCGTCGCTGTCGCCGGGCTCCACGCCGATCAGCGCCAGCAGCCCGGGGCCGATCTGCCCGACGATCTGGTCATCGACCGTGACGCTGGCGCGGGTGACGCGCTGGATCAGTGCAAGCATGGGCATTCTCGGGCATCAAACTGTGCCGCGCAGCATGCCCAGCGCTGCCGGCACTGTCACGCGCGGGCCTTCGCGGTCTGCGCTGTTTAGAATTGCGCGGATGACACCTGATGTTCGCGCTCGCCTGTTGTACGCCACCGCCGCCGCCGTGGGCCGCTTGCCGTGGCCATTGCTCAAGCGCGTGGCCGACACGCTGGCCTGGAGCTGGTGCAAGCTCAATGCACGCGAATCACGCGTGGCGCGCCGCAATCTGGAACTGGCGTATCCGGAACTGAGCGCCGAGCAGCGCGCACGCTTGCATGCGCAGATCCTGCGATCGACCGCGCGGCAGACGCTGGAAGTGCTGCGCACCTGGACCCGCCCGCCGGCGGAGAACCTGGCACGCCTGCAGCGCAACGGCCAGGAACTCTACGACGCCGCGCTCGCCTCCAGGCGCGGGGTCATCGTGGCGGCGCCGCATTTCGGCAACTGGGAACTGCTCAACCAGTGGCTGTCCGAGCGCGGGCCGATCGCGATTGTCTACCGCCCGCCGGAGTCCGAGGCGGTGGACGGCTTCCTGCAGCTGGCACGTGGCGGCGACAACGTGCGCCAGGTGCGCGCCGAAGGCCCGGCGGTGCGGCAGTTGTTCAAGGTGCTCAAGGACGGCGGCGCGGTCGGCATCCTGCCCGACCAGCAACCGAAGATGGGCGATGGCGTGTTCGCGCCGTTCTTCGGCATTCCGGCCTTGACCATGACCTTGGTCAACCGGCTGGCCGAGCGGACCGGGGCGATCGTGCTGTACGGCTGGTGCGAGCGCGCCGGCGACGACCTGCAGTTCGCACTGCATGTGCAACCGGCCGACCCCGCGGTGGCCGATGCGGACCCGGTGCGTGCAGCCAGCGCGCTCAACGCCGGCATCGAACAGATTGCCCGGCGCGACCCGGCGCAATATCAGTGGACCTACAAGCGCTACACCCTGCGCCCGCCGGGCAGCGGCGAGGCCAACCCGTATGCGACCGAGCGGCATCCGCATTGAATGCAGCGCCACATCTCACTTAATTGCTCAGCGCATCACTGCCAGGTCAACGCACTTGGAGGGGCTAGCAACACGTAGCGGGCAGTCGTCAGGTGGGTGCGGACGGCGCGCTCGGGACCGCTGTGGACGAGTGATACATGCCGATTCCGGGCATCGGCCGCGCCCGCTTGGCGAGTGCGCAGCTTTGGTAACCGCTCAGTCGTCGTGCGGATCGGCAGGTGTGTCCAGGATGCGTTGATAGAACGCCAGGTCCAGCCAGCGCCCGAACTTGAACCCGGCCTCGCGCACGGTGCCGGCATGGGTGAAACCGAACTGTTCGTGCAGGGCGATGCTGGCCTGGTTGCTGGCATCGATGCCGCCCACCAGCACGTGCACGCCACGCGCTTGCGCTGCTGCGATCAGGGCCTGCAGCAGCAGGCGCCCCAGCCCTTTGCCGCGATGGTCGCGATGCACGTAGATCGAATGCTCGACGCTGTACTTGAAGGCGGGCCAGGCGCGAAACGTGCCATAGCTGGCAAAGCCCATCAGGGTGCCGTCGTCGTGCTCCACGCCGATCACCGGAAAGCCGCCCGTCTGCTTGGTGGCGAACCAGCCGACCATGCTTTCCGGTGGCCGGGGACGGTAGTCGTACAGCGCAGTGGAATTGGCGATGGCTTCGTTGAAGATGTCCAGAATGGCGCTGGCATGGCGCGCTTGGCTGCAATCGACAATGTGCATGGTGCCCAACGAACATGGAGGTCGCCCGATTAGAAAGCATTGCCGGACCCTGAACAACGCGGGCCGCGGGGCAACCAAGCGGCGCGGGCCTGCCCACTCAATCGGCAGCGGCTGGATGCAGCGTTCTACCCGGTTGTGGCGACTGCCTGTTGCCAAGCGCGCGACAATGGACAGGGACGATCACGCAATGATCGCGGCGGCGTCCGTCTTGAAGCGGCCGTGGCAATCCCCATCTGGAGTCGTGCATGAGTAGCCCCCTCCCCTCTCCCAGCACACAGGCCTTCGGCGATCCGGCGGCGATTCGCTGTGAGCGCGCCGCGTCCGAACTGCGTGCCGGGCGCCCGGTCTTGCTGACGGCGGCGAATGGGCAGGCGCGTGCGGTGCTGGCGCTGGATAGCAGCACGGCGCAGTCGTATGCGGCATTCGCCCGCGCCGCGCGGGGCCGCCACTATCTCTTCGTGACGCCCACCCGCGCCCAGGTGTTGGGGCTAAGCGCGCCGCAGGGTGCGCGCGTGGGCTTGATCGATCACAACTACGACCAGCTCGCCGCGCTGGCCTACCTGCGCGACACCCCGGTGCCTGCGCAGTGGACGGCCGGCGATGCGCTGGATGCCGGCGGCGTGGAGATCGCGCGGCTTGGCCTGCTGCTGCCGGCGTTGCTGGCGGTGGAGCTGCGCGATGTGCACGACCATGCCGCGTTCGCCGGCTGCCAGTCGCTGGCGCTGGACGATTTGAGCCGCGGCTGTGCCACCTCCGCGGCTGCCGGCTACGAGCTGGTGACCCGCACCCCGGTGCCGCTGCGCGGCCTGGGCATGAGCGAATTCGTGGTGTTTCGCGGCGGTGTGGCGCAGCGCGATCAGGTGGCGATCGTGGTCGGCCAGCCGGACCTGAGCACTGCCGTCGCGGTACGCGTGCATTCGTCTTGCCTCACCGGCGACCTGTTCGGCTCGCTCAAATGCGATTGCGGCGACCAGCTGCGGCACGGCCTGGCCAAGTTGAAGGAGCTCGGTGGCGGCGTCCTGCTGTATCTGGACCAGGAAGGTCGCGGCACCGGCATCGCCGCCAAGATGCGCGCCTACGGCTATCAGCATGCGGGCCTGGACACCATCGACGCCGACGCGCAATTGGGCTTTGGTCCGGACGAGCGGCGCTACGGCAGTGCGGTGGCGATGCTGCGCGGGCTGGGCATCGGCCGGATCCGGTTGTTGACCAACAACCCGGCCAAGGCCGAGCGCCTGCGCGCGGCCGGCATCGTGGTCGAAGACCGCATCGCGATCACCGGCGACATCACTGCCGAAAACGAGCAATACCTGCGCACCAAGGCCGCACGCGCCGGCCACGCGCTGGATGTGGATGCGTTGATCCTGGCCGCGCAATAACGCGCCCGGCGCCGGGTGCGCCTGCACTGGGCAGCCGGCTATGCTTGCGCACCGCTTCTGCAGGCCAGCATCGTGCACGACGCTCCACCGCCGCACCCCGACGTCTTGGTCCAGCCCGCTCCGGCAGAAGCCCCAGCCGTGGCGCACAGCCAGTGGCAGTCGCTGCCGCGTCGCGGTGCGTATGTGGCGGCGATCAATGGCGCGCTCGGCGGCGGATGTGCGGGCCTGATCGCAGCCAGTGTCACGGTTGTCTGGCTGCACGCCTGGCGTTACTGGCCGGCGGTGCTGGGCGTGACCGCGGTCATTGCCCTGCTGGGCGCCTGGTTGGCGGTCAAACGGCACCGGCTGACGCAATGGAAACTCGATCAGCATGGCCTGGCGCTACAACGCGGTCATCTGTGGCAAAGCGATACGCGCGTTCCGATTTCGCGCGTGCAGCATGTGGACCTGCGTCGCGGGCCGATCGAACGCGCCACCCGCCTGACCACGCTGGTGGTGCACACCGCCGGCAGCCGGCTCAATGCGGTGGCGCTGTCGGGGCTGGATCAGGACGATGCCGAGCGCCTGCGCGATCGCCTGGCCCGCCAGCTCGACCACGACGACGACGCGCTATGAGTGCCGTTGCACATCACGGCAACGACGAGCAGCGCCTGCATCCATTGTCGTGGGTGTTCGTGTTGCTGCAGCAGATCCGTCAGTTCCTGATTCCGCTGGCCGCATTGATCCTGTTCGGCAGCCGCGACGGCAATCGCGATGTTGCCGACCAGATCGCCACCGGCGTGGTGATTGCGGTGCTGGTGGCGATTTCGGTGCTGCGCTACTTCACCTACCGCTACCGCATCGGCAGCGATAGCGTGGCCATTCGCAGTGGCCTGCTGGAACGCAGCCGGCGCGATATTCCGTTTGCGCGCATCCATAATGTGGTGGTGCATCAATCGCTGCTGCACCGTCTGGCCGGCGTGGCCGAGGTGCGGCTGGAATCGGCCGGTGGACACAAGCCGGAAGCGGAAATGCGCGTGTTGCGGCTGGATCAGGCGCTGGCGCTGGAAGATCTGATACGGCGCCGTGCAAGCGACGCAGGCGTGCCGGCGCCGCAGATCGAGGAAGACAGCGGCAGCTTGCTGCGCCTGCCGATGGCCGAGGTCATCCGCCTGGGCCTGATCTCCAATCGCGGCATGGTGGTGGTGGCGGCCGGCTTTGGCGTGATCTACCAGATGATTCCGCGCCGTACGGTGTCCAACTTCGTCGAGCATAACGGCGAGCTGGCCTATCGCTACGTCAGCCAGATCCATCCCGGCGTCGCGGTCACGGCAACGCTGGTGACCCTGGCCACGCTTGCCCTGTTGATGGCCATGCGCGCGCTGTCGGTCGCCCTGGCGGTGACCCAATACCACAGCTTCCATCTGAGCGAATCCGAGCGCCGCCTCACCGTGGAGCGTGGGCTGCTGACGCGGATCCGCAGCAGCGTGGCGTTGCGGCGGATCCAGTCGTGGACGTTATACGAGGGCCTGCTGCATCGCCTGTTCGGTCGTCGCCAGTTGCGGGTGGACACCGCAGTGGCCGGCACTGGCGACACCCACGGCGGCGCATTGAAAGAACTCGCGCCCATTGCCGACCCGCAACAGTGCGACGTCTTGCTGCAACGCCTGCTGCCCGGCATCGCCTGGCCGCCGACGCAGTGGCGGACGATCGCCACGCATTGCTGGTGGCGATTGAGTCTGCCCGCCGCGCTGATGCTGCTGCCGCTGACGGCGGGCCTGGCGTGGCAGTTCGGCAGCCAGGCCTTGTGGTTGCTGGTGTGGCTGCCGTGGAGCGCGTTCAAGGCGCAGCGCCAGGTGCAGCGCATGGCCTACGCGGTGGATGCGCGTTACGTTGCGGTACGCGGCGGCTGGTGGAAGCGCTGGTGGCGGCTGGCCGAGCTGGACAAGCTGCAGGCGCTGCAACTGCAACGCTCGCCGCTGGATCGGCTCTCCGGCACCGCCACACTGTGGCTGGATACGGCCGGTGCCAGCGCCACCGGCCCGGCATTGCGGCTGCGGTTTGTGCCGTTTGCACAGGCGCAGGCGCTGCAGGCGCAACTCGGTGCCGCGTTGGCACGGCGCAAGCTGCGCTGGTAATCGGGAATCGGGAATCGGGATTGGGGATTCGGGATGGGGGTGGACGTAGCCGTTGACAGCGCTATTTCGTCAGCGATCGACCGGCAGCAATCAATGCTGCGCCGGCCCCCAGTAGCCCAACTCGCGACGGATCTGCAACCCGCGCCACACTGCACCCAGCGGTTTGCGGCGCAGTCCGCCGAGCTTGCCGGCGATGAAGTCTTCGGTGGCGGCAAGCACCCGCTCGGAAGAATGCCCGTCGCGATACGGGTGAATCGCATCGGCGTAACTGGCAAGCGCGCTACGCAATGCCGCATCCGGCGCCAGCGCGCGCGCCAGCTGCTGCGGCAATTGCTCTGCCTGCTGGAAGTCGAGCATGTGCGGCTGCGGCACACGGTTGCGAAAGGTCACCACCGGTTTGTGCTGCACCACGAATTCGGACACGATCGATGAGGTATCGGAAACCAGCACGTCGGCCGCACGTTGCGCGGCCATGACCTCTTCGGGCTCGACGAAGCGAGCGTTGGCGCCTGCCAGTGCGCGATAGCGGTCGAACAATTCCTGCGCGCACTTCGGGTGCAAGGTCAGCAGCCAGTAATGCGCGCCGCGCGCGATGTCGGCGGCGATCTCGTCGTAGAGTGCGGGCGCTGCGCTCAGCCGCTCGGTGAAGGTGGAACCGAACAGGATCACCGGGCGGCCGGCGGCCGGCGCACGCAAGGCCGCGCTAAGGCCGCCATCGTCGCGAAAGACCGGGTCGAGCTTGGGCCAGCCGGTTTCCACCACGGCAAAATGGCCCTCGCGCTGCGCCAGCGCGCGAAACGGCGCCGTGGTGGCGGGGCCTTGCGTGCAGTACAGATCGAACAGACCACGCACCCGGAAATGGCCGCGATTGTCCTCGCGCTTTTGCACATTGAAACCGTGAAACAGCTGCACTTTCGCGCCGGACACAAACGGTGGCACCCAATTGGCGGCACTGAATACCGCCCGCGGACGCAGCGCCAAGGCCTCGCGCAGGCCGACCTCGCGCACGCCCGGCAGCGCCAACCCGCGCGCGCCGCCTTCGAACCAGGCCGACACCGCGTGCCCGCAGGCCTGTATCGCCTGCGCCAATGGCGCCAGAATAGGCAACGCGTAACGCTCCGTTGCGAACAGCAGGTAATCGGCCATCACATGTCCTCTTCGACCGCACCCGACGAACGGCCTCGCATTTGCGCCTGCATTATCGCGTTCAACGAGGCCGATCGCCTACGCGACTGTTTAGCCTCGCTGGCGTTCTGCGACGAGATCGTGGTGGTGGACTCCGGCTCCACCGATGCCACCACCGCCATCGCCAGCGAATACGGTGCGCGCGTGCTGCACCGAGCCTTCGATGGCTACCGCAGCCAGAAGGCGTTCTGCGTGGCACAAGCCAGCCACGACTGGGTGTTGTGCCTGGACGCCGACGAACGCGTCAGCGATGCCCTGCGCACCTCGATCATCGCTGCGCGCGATGCCGGTTTCGCCACCGCGGCCGGCTACCGCTTCGCACGCCTGTCCGACTACTTCGGTCGCTTCCTGCGTCACGGCAATGCGTATCCGGACCGGGTGCTGCGCCTGTTCGATCGCCGCCGCGGCGGCTGGCGCGGCAAGCGCGAGATCCACGAGGCGGCCAGCGTGGATGGCCCCGTGGAGACATTGGCGGGCGATCTGATCCATTACCCGTACCGCTCGCTGATGCAGCAACTGACCAAGACCCAGCGCTACGCGCAGATGATGGCCGAGCACGAACACGCACGCGGCAAACGCGCCACCTGGAGCAAGCTGGTGCTGGCGCCGGCCTGGCGCTTCTGGCGCGGCTACCTGTTGCGCGGCGGCTTTCGCGATGGCTGGCATGGGCTGATCTACGCCTATGTGCGCGCCAACTACGTCCGCCAGAAGACCATCATGTTGTGGCTGCTGCAAAACAATCAGCCGGTGCAGGACCCGCCGCGCGCGCCGGATCGGCGCAGCCAGTGAACAGATAAAAACCTTGAGAGCTGCAGTCAAGCTGCTGCGAATGCCGCCAACGGTGCGTAGACGTCGGCATGTGCAAGCCAACGCACCCGACTCCAGCAACGGCTGCACCCCTTCTGTTTTTGCACAGGCCAGTGATCAGCCAACGAAAGCGCGCCGCTGGTGCATGCGCCACCTGCAGCCGGCGGGTCATCCGCCGCTATCGAGTGCTCGCCACGTCCGACTGCGCCTGTTGCGCCTGCCGCGCGGAAAGACCCACCAACACGCCGACCATGGCTGTATAGAAGCTCGCCGCCACCTGGTGCGCAAACATCGATTGGGTCAGGCCGCACAAGGCATAACTGATCACGAGCATCACCCCGGCCGCCGCCGGGCCGCGGAACTGCTGCTGCCCGCTGCGCCGATGCAATCGCACGAACATCCACAGCGGCACGCCGTAGACGGCAAGCAGCAGCAACAGGCCGGGCACGCCCTGGGTGGCACTCCACTCGGCCAGATCGTTGTGCGCATGCCCCAGCTGGCAACGGAACAACGCCGGATCGGCGGCACAGGCCGGCAGGTCGTGCATCGCATCGTCGAAACGACCAACGCCCACACCGGTCAGCGGGTGCGCCGTTACCGTGTCCCAAGCCACATGCAGGCGTTCGATACGGGCACCGGCCGACGAATCGGTGTCGCCCACTTCGTAACGCTGCAGGTCGCGCTGCAATTCGCCCAGGCGCATCTGATCGGTCAGCGCCGGCACGCTGAGCGCGACACCCACCGCCAGCACCGCGCCGCCGACGAAGGTCAGCAAGCGCACGCGCGTGCTGTGCCAGGGCGCACCCCAGATCAGCACGCCCACCGTGGCCAGCATCGCCAGCCACACCCCGCGGCTGCCGCTGAGCACGATCACCACCACGGTGGCGATCGCCGCGCCCACCAGCCAGCGCACGCTGCCGGGCGGGCGGCAGAACACCGCCACCACCAGCAACATCAGCACGATGTCGGCAAACGCAATGGCGTTGGTGAAGCCTTCGGCGCGGTCGGCGCCGTTCATCACCTGCAGCAGCGCGATCAGCATGGCCGCAAATACGCCGACCAAGGCACCGCGCCACAACCACAGTTGGCGCGGCTGCAACGCATAGGCCCACAGTGCTGCCCAAGGCAGCACCAGGAAGCGCGAGCGATTGCCCACATCGCGTAGCCCGTGCTCGAACAACGCGATCGACAGCAGCGACATCGCGATCACCGCCACCGTCAGCCATCCCACCACGCGCAACGACCATTCGCGCGCGGCAATGCCGTCACGCAGGCTGCGCCAGCCCATCAGCGAACCCAGCAGCAGGCACAGGCCGAACGGCAGCAACCCGCTCGGCATGCTCACCACCAGCGCAGTCAATGCGAACGCGCCCAGCTCGGCAATGCGCACGCCTGCCCGCGAGGTGGTCGGGACAGAGGGCGACAGCGACGCGGGTTGGGGACGCAAGGAATTCATCTAAAAATCGGTGGGAAAGGGAAGGCGACGCAGTGGCCGGGCTTGGGCAGCGCCGGCCAAGCTAACGATGCGACGCATGAATCCCTGCTAGACAGCTACCGGCCGCTGCATTGACGCCACGCCAATGGCACCTGGCACGTGCGCGTGCCGGTGGGGTCGGCTGGCTCATTCGGTATCCAGGTTGCCCTGCTCCTTTGCTTCCACCGCACGCTCGCTGGAGCTGGCCACGCAGGGGCCGCGCACCGCATCGGCCGGCACCAACCACCAGCGCCGGCGGTTGGCCACGCCCACCAACTGGCTGCGGCTGCGATCCACGCAGGCCAGCAATGCGGTCTCCTGAGCCATCAGCCAGCGCTGGCCGGGTTGTTCTGCCTGCCAGGCCACGCCGCGCTGCAACTGGGTCTCCCACGGCACCTTGAAGCCGAAGGTCTGCGCAGGCCGGTCGGCCATCAGCAGGTTCTGCTCCTTCCACGCCACCAGCCCGAGTTGCGCATCCGGGCCAATGCGGCGCCCGGCCTCGCGCATCACCGCACCGGCCGAACTGGAATCGTTGAAGATCGGGTAGCACACCAGCCCGAACGCCACCCACCACGCGCCAAGCAGCGAGACCACCGCCAACGCGGAGCGGCGCACGCGCATCAGCAGCAGGCTGGCGATGCCCCAGGTACCCACCGCCAGCAACAGCCAGCCCAGCGGGTCGGTGGCTTCGCTGCCGACCCCGCGCCTGTCCATGATCTTCTGCTCGAAGCCCGGGTGGCCAATCAGCATCGCCGCGCCGCCTGCACAAAACACCACTGCCAGCAGCAGCCCGAACCCGAACAGCAGCCGCTGCACGCCAGCCCGGCGCAGCAGGCCGGGCGCCAGCGGCGCCAGCGCCAGGCAGAACATCGGCAGCGCCGGCAGGATGTACACATCGCGCTTGCCGCTGGGAATGGTGAAGAACACCAGCACCAGCAGCCACCAGGCCAACGGCAGCAGATAGCGCGGATCGCGCCGTTTCAGCCGACGCCGCCACGCCGGAATCGCCCACGGCAGCAGCAGGATGGTCGGCAGCCACATCGTGGCCATGCTTTGCAGGTGGTACCAGACCGGCTGCGCATGATCCCAGGAGCTGGCGTAGCGCTTGGCGGTCTGGCGCAGCAGGATGTCGTTGAGATACACGCGGTATTCGGACTGGCCAGCGGTCAGTGCGGTCACCATCATCGGGACGAACCACAGCGCGATCGCCATGAAGAAGAACAGCGGCCCCAGCCAGAAGCGCCGGTCGCGCACATGCACGCGTACGCCCGGCCAGCCACGCGCCGCTGCAATTCCGGCCGGGATCAGCATCAGCAGCGCGATGATGCCAACGCCCTTGGTGATCACGCCCAACCCGGCGGCGAACCAGCCCAGCGTCCACCAGCGCCAGGCCGGGCCCATCAGCAGATGCCGCAGCAGGCCGTAATTGGCCAGGGTGATCCAGAACACCACCAGCGGGTCGATCTGCGCCTTCTTGGCCTGAAAGGTGAAGTGCAGCGTAAACAGCAGCATCCAGGCTGCATACACGCCGACACGGCGGGTCCACAGCCGCCGACCCAGATCGTAGACGCAGGCCAATGTGCCCAGCGCGGCCAGCAACGACGGCAGCAGGAACGCCACCCGCCAATTGCCCAGCAGCGTGTAGAACACCGCCTGCAGCCACATCAGCATCGGTGGCTTGTCCGAATACAGCTCGTTGCCGCGATGCGGGAACAACCAGTCGCCGCTCAACACCATCTGCTTGGTCACCAGCGCAAAGCGCGGCTCGTCCGCCGGCCACGGGTCACGTAAACCCAGGCCCGCACCAATCACCAGCACGGCGGTCATGGCCAGCAACCAGACATCGGTGGAAGCGCGATTCTTGAACATGTCGGGCGGCAGTCGGTCGCAGAGGGTGGAGCGCTGGACTTCGCGCGCTATCAGGAGGCTTTTAGCAAAAGCGCGTAGAAAAATCCGTCGCAGTGCGCCTCGCCTGGAAACCGCTGACGTCCGGCGCCGGCGGCATGCCCGAACTGCGCACCCAAAGGCTGCGCGCGTGCGTCGGGCGTGCGCTGCAGGAATGCCTCGACCTGCGCCTGGTTCTCGCGCGCCAACAGCGAGCAGGTGGTGTACAGCAATTGTCCGCCTGGACGCAGCGTGCGCCAGGTCGCATCCAGTAGCCGCGCCTGCAGCGCACACAGCGCATCGATATCGTCGGCGCGCCGGTGCAGCAGCACATCCGGTTGACGACGCACCACGCCGGTGGCCGAACATGGCGCGTCCAGCAGTACCGCATCGAACGGCTGGCCGTCCCACCACGCCTCCGTATCGGCGGCGTCGGCCGCCTGCAATGCAACCTGCGCATCGGGGACCGTGCGCTGCAAGGTCTGCTGCACGCGCTCCAGGCGGCGCGCATCCACATCCAGCGCCACGAGCTGCAATCCGGGATGGCGCTCCAGCAGATGCGCCGCCTTGCCACCGGGCGCGGCGCAGGCATCGAGCACGCGTGCCGACCGCGCCAGGGTCAACGCATCGGCCACCTGCTGCGCAGAGCCGTCCTGCACCGAAACATCGCCTTCGGCGAAGCCCGGCAACTGGCTCACCGGCACGGCGTTGTGCAGGCGCACCGCATCCGGCAATACAGCATCGGTATGCGCGACGATATCCAGTTCGGCCAGTCGTGCGACATATGTCGCAGGGTCGGTGCGCGAACGCTGCACGCGCAGCCACATCGGCGCCATTTGCGCACTTGCGGTGAAAATGGCTTCGGCACGATCGCCCCAGTCCGCGCGCAGCTGCTTGCGCAGCCACGACGGCCAACCGGCATCGTCGGCCACCGCGGGAAATCCTTCGCGCTGGGCGCGCCGCAAAATCGCGTTGACCATGCCGGCCTGACGGGGCCGGCCCAGTGCGCGACACGCATCCACGGTGGCCGACAACGCGGCGTGCGCAGGCAGTTGCAGCACGTCGAGTTGCGCGAAACCGACCATCAGCAGCGCCTTGAGTTCGGCATCGCGGGGCGGCAACGCACGTTCCAGCCATTGCCGCAACGCGAGCTCATACGCCGGGCGCCGGCGAATGACCGCAAAGCAGATCGCCTCCACCAGCGCGCGATCGCGCGGATCGCCGATGCCGGGCAAGGTCAAGGCAAGTTCGGCCTTCAACGACCGGCCTTGATCGAACACCGCCGTCAGTACGCGTGCGGCGGCCAGGCGCGAGGCGACGCCGGCGGTTGCGGTGTCGGCCAACATCAGCCCAGCGCCGGCAGGTCGCGCCGCGCGTTGAGGTAATCGGCGGCGGTAATCGCCTTGCCGCCCTCGCGCTGGAGCACGCGCACCCGCAGCGCACCCTCACCGCAGGCGATATCGATGCCCTGCTTGCTGGCCGCCAGCAGGGTGCCCGGCGGCTGTTGATGGGCCAGTTCAAGCGCCACCGCGCCATGCAGGCGCACGCGCTCGCCCGCCAGGATCGCCTCGGCCACCGGCCACGGGTTGAACGCCCGCACGCGTCGCGCCAGTTCCTGCGCCGGCTGTGCCCAATCCAGCCGCGCCTGCGCCTTGTCCAGCTTGTGCGCATAGGTCACCCCGTCGGCCGGCTGCGGCTGGGCCACCGGACGGATGCCGGCGCGCAACAGGCCCAGGCCATCGGACAGCACCTGCGCGCCCAGCGCGGCCAGCCGGTCGTGCAACTGCCCGCCGGTTTCCTGCTCGTCAATTTCGATGCGCTGCGACAGCAGCACCGGGCCGGTGTCCAACCCGGCTTCCATCTGCATCAGACACACCCCGGTCTCGGTGTCGCCGGCCTCGATCGCACGCTGGATCGGCGCGGCACCACGCCAGCGCGGCAGCAACGAGGCATGCACGTTCCAGCAGCCGTGCGTCGGCGCGGCCAGCACTGCCTTTGGCAGGATCAACCCGTAAGCCACCACCACCATCAGGTCCGCATCGAGCGCACGCAACGTCGCCAATGCTTCGGGCGATCGCAGCGTCTGCGGCTGGAAGACCGGAATGCCGCGCGCGATCGCCTCCAGCTTGACCGGCGAGGGCGTCAACCCGCGACCACGCCCGGCGGGGCGATCGGGCTGCGTGTACACCGCCACCACCTCATGCCGCTGCGCGGCGGCGCGTAGCGACGGGACGGCAAAATCCGGCGTACCGGCGAAGATGATTCTCATAAGGCTGGGATTCGGGATTCGGGAGTGGGATTCGCATCGCCAGGTGTGGTGGCCGGGGCGAGAATGGCGTGGAGCTGAGAGGTAGGAGCAGATGTGTGGGGGATTTGGAAACTTGGCGCCAGAACCGGCGTTGCCCGTCACCATCGAGCGCAAGGCGGGAATCGCGGCCGGCAATTCGATGCCTGCTATGGCAATGCCTTATCCAATCCCGAATCCCGCTCTTTAAGACCATCCATCTGCAGACTGGCCGGTATCGCGATGCGCGGGCAAAGCCCATGAGCCAGATCGCAGCAGACTTCGCATTCGAGGATGCGACACCAGCAGATTCAAAGCGCTGCAAAAACCCGCTTCTGCCAATCCCGAATCCCCAATCCCGGCCCTCAAGCCACATGCTTGCGCTGCTTGGCCAGCTTCTTGCGCACCATTTCGCGCTTGAGCGGCGAGAGATAATCCACGAACAGCTTGCCGTCCAGATGGTCCATCTCGTGCTGGATGCACACGGCCAGCAGACCGTCGGCCTGCAGTTCCTGCGCCTGGCCCTGACGGTCCAGATAGCGCACGGTGATCGCATCGGCGCGGCTGACATCGGCATAGATGCCGGGCACCGACAGGCAGCCTTCCTGATACAACTGCTCGCCCTGCTTGCTCACGATCTCGGGGTTGACGAACACCTGCGGCAGGTTTTTCTCCTCGCTGATGTCGATCACCATGAATCGCTTGTGCACGTCCACCTGACTGGCAGCCAGGCCAATGCCGGGCGCCTCGTACATGGTCTGGAACATGTCGTCCAGCAGCGTCTGGAACGCCTGGCTGGTGACCTCGGCAGCATCGACCGGCACGGCCTTGGTGCGCAGCCGCGGGTCCGGAAACTCAAGAATTGGGAGCAAAGCCATGGGGTTACCCGTCTGGAAACACCGGCGCGGCGCCGGCAAGACGCTGTCATTCTAGCGCAATGCTTGCGTGGCGCCCCGGTTTCTAGACTATAGTGCGCAGACCTGTTGGGGAATCAGGCAAGAAGGCACCTATGTTGAACCGACTTCGTACGGTCGTCGCTGCGGCGATGCTGACCGTCGCGACCTACGCTGCCGCGCAAGCGGTGGGCGAGCATCCAGACACCTATGTGGTCCGCAAGGGCGATACCTTGTGGGACATCGCTGGGCGTTTCCTGCAAAAACCGTGGCTGTGGCCGGAAATCTGGCAAGCCAATCCGCAGATTCAGAATCCGCACCTGATCTATCCGGGCGACGTGATCAGCCTGGCCTATCTGGACCGGGTCGGCAAAGGCACGATCCAGCCCGGCCCGCGCCAGGAAGCGCCGATCAACGCCATTCCGCTGGCCGACGTCGAGCCGTTCCTGAAGAACCTGCGCGTGGTCGACGACTTCGACCAGTTGCCGTATGTCGTGGGTCTGGAAGCCGGTCGCACGCGTGCCACCACCGGCCAGGTCGCCTACGTGGTCGGTCTGGAAAATGCCCAGCCGGGCCAGCGCTTTGCTGTGGTCCGCCCGACCGTGAAGTTCAGCCTGCCCAAGCACAACGAAGACCTGGACATGGCCGGTAACATCACCGCCGGCTCGGGCAACATCTGGAAGAACTTCATCGCGCCGAGCACGCGCCGCGAGTTCCTCGGCTACGAGATGGCGCAGGTCAACGTCGGCACCATCACCCGCAGCGCGGCGGGCGGCAACTCCAAGGCGGCGACCCTGCTGCTGCAGGACAGCGGCCGCGAAGTGCGCGCCGGCGATCGCATCGTGGCGGTCGAAGCGCAGCCGTACGATCTGCAGTTCATCCCGCATCCGCCCTCGGAACAGGCGCTGCAAACCGAACTGCGCGTGCTGGCCATCTCCGACGCCTTCACCGTTGGCGGCACGCGCGATGTGATCGCGATCTCCGGCGGCGCCCGCGAAGGCATCAACAACGGCACGGTGTTCTCGATTTGGCGCAAGGGCCGCACGGTCAGCGACCGCGTCAAGCACTCGCGCTTCTCGCGGACCGACGACGATTTCAGCGGCCCGTCCGGCTCCACCGTCGGCCTGCCCGACGAGTACGCCTCGCATGCCATGGTGTTCCGCACCTTCGACAAGGTCAGCTATGCGCTGGTGATGGAAAGCGTCAAGCCGACCGGCCTGGGCTATTTCGTCAAGCATCCTGACGCGCAATAAGCGAAAGATCCGATGCACCAACGCGACGGCGCCCGAGGGCGCCGTCGTCGTTTGCGGCCTAGCCTGGATGTATGGCCCAAACCGCTCCCGACCTGCGCGCACTCCTGGTCCTGCTGCTGGCAGGCGGCCGCAGCCCGCCCCGCCGAAAATTGCTGACCTCGTACGGATCAGCGTCCGAAATGCTGGCAGCCGGGCCGGGAGCGTGGCGCGCAGCTGGATGCGACGAGGTGCAAGCTGCGCTGCTGCAGAACCCCGATCTACATGCGCTGGAGGCCGCGCTACGCTGGTGCGAACAGCCCGGCCACCACCTGATCGGCTGGCGCGATCCGGATTACCCGGCCCTGCTGCGGCATATCGCCAATCCGCCGATGGCCTTGTTCGTGGACGGCGACCCCAACATCCTCTGGCACCCAGGCGTGGCGGTGGTCGGCAGCCGCTCGGCCACTGCCGGCGGCCGCGATCATACCCGCGCATTCGCCTCCAGCCTGGCCTGCGCCGGGTTGGGCATCGTCAGCGGCATGGCCGCCGGCGTGGATGCGATCGCACACGAGGCTGCACTGGCCCAGCACGACGGCATCACCGTGGCCGTCGTCGGCACTGGCGTCGACGTCGCCTATCCCGAGCGGCACCTAGGCTTGCGCGATCGCATCACCGAACGCGGCGCAGTGGTCAGCGAATATCTGCCGGGCACTGCCCCGGTCGCGGCGCACTTTCCGGCCCGCAACCGGATCATTGCCGGGCTGGCGCTGGGGACGCTGGTGGTCGAAGCGGCGATGCGTTCGGGCGCACTGATTACCGCCCGGCTGGCGGCCGAAGCAGGCCGTGAGGTATTCGCCCTACCCGGCTCGCTGCACAATCCGCTCGCGCGCGGCTGCCATCACCTGATCCGGCAGGGCGCCACGCTGGCGCAGGAGCCCGCACAGGTCATCGAGGGACTGGGCCAGCTGTCTGGCCAATTGGCCAGCGCCTTGCGCGAGCGCCTGGCCGCCCCCACTGAGTTGCCCGGGAAGGCGACGACCAGCGCTGGCCCCGGTCCTGCCCGCTCCGATCCCGACTACCAGCGCTTGTGGCAAGCGTTGGGCCACGACCCAACCCCTATGGATTCATTGGTGCAGCGCACCGGATTGACGGCCGCCACGCTGTCCTCCATGCTGCTCATCATGGAACTGGAGGGAGACGTGGTCACCGAGCACGGTCGCTATACCCGCAATCCTTAGTTTCTTCACCTCCACAGCGTCGCGCGACGCAGGCCGAGGGCAATGAAAGAGAGCATTCTCGATGTACTGCTGTACCTGTTTGAACATTACTTCAGCGAAGACGCGGACCTGGTCCGTGACCGTGACTCGCTTCAAAATGGCCTGATCCAGGCCGGTTTCAGTCCCGCAGAAATCAGCAAGGCCTTCGATTGGCTGGACGCGCTTTCCGAGCAGCGGCCCAGCGTCGCGCGCCCGCACGTCGATGGGCCGGTGCGTATCTATCACGGGCCGGAGCTGGACAAGCTCGATGTCGACTGCCGCGGATTTCTGCTGTTCCTGGAGCAACACCGCATCCTCGACGCCGACCAGCGCGAGTTGGTGCTGGACCGCGCCATGGCGCTGGATCAGGACGAACTGGATCTGGACGACCTCAAGTGGGTGGTACTGATGGTGTTGTTCAACCAGCCCGGGGCGGAAGCGGCCTATGCCTGGATGGAAACCCAGATGTTCCTGGACGAGCCTGAACCCGTACACTGAGCGTTGAAGCCGCCACGGATGTGCGTGCAGGGGAACGGGGATGCGCAGTTGGTATTACGCCGATGGCCACCACCATCGGCATGGCCCGGTGGCCGACGATGCCTTGCTGGGCCTGTATCGCGATCGCGTGATCGCCCTGGATACGCTGGTCTGGCGCGAAGGCCTGGACCATTGGGTGCCGCTGTCGGCGTGCGCCGACACCCTGGGCCCGCCTGTTTCCACTGATGTGCGGGCGGGCGCGGTTCCACCGCCATTGCCGCCTGCCGCGGCGTACACCATGCCAGCCCATCCGTCCGTCGCGCCAGCGCAGCCGCGCAGCAATCGCCCCGGCTGGCCGCTGGTTGCATTGCTCGGTGCGGTAGTCGGTGTCTTCGTGATGGTAGGCGTCGTCGGCATCCTCGCTGCGATCGCATTCCCGGCCTATAACGATTACCTGAGCCGCGCCAAGGCCGCCGAGGCGGTCGGCGAGTTGGCGGCATTGAAGCCACAGATCACCGAATTTCTGGCCAGTGAAGGCCGCTGCCCGGTCAATGAAGACGCCGGGTTCAAGCCACCCGAGCAGTACGCGAGCGAGCGGCTGAGCAGCGTGCGCATCGGCCGTTTCGAGGGCAGCGAATGCGGCATCTAAGCCGTGCTCCATGCGCCCAAGTCGGCCAGAATCGACGGCAAGGCCGTGTGGCTGGAGCTGGATGCGGATGCCGGCAGCTGGCGGTGCAGTTCCGAAATCGACGACACCCAACTTCCACCGGATTGCCGCGGCTGACCGCCTGCTGCATGCCGATCGCGACACGCTAAGGGGACAACATGACGCAGTGGTACTACGCCGACGCACAGCGGCAGCGCCAGGGGCCGGTGGACACGGACACGCTTCGTGCGCGCCTGACGCAGGGCATCGTCGACCGTTCCAGCCTGGTCTGGCGCGAAGGTCTGGCGCAGTGGGTGGCACTGCACGAGGTCGAGGGCGAGCTAGGCTTCGGCGGCGCAGCGCCGGCCGCGGCACCGGACGCCAGCGGGCCGATGCCGGCGGATGCGACACGCCATGCACCACTGTCGGCAGCGTATCCCGGCGACAACCCGCCGGCCACAGCCTCGGCTTCGGCGCCCCTGCCGATCGACGACCACGCCGCTGAGACATCGCGCTGGCAGCCGGCAGTTGCCGGCGGCGGCATTGCCGGTGCGAGTGCCAGCACCGGCACCGGTGATGCCGGCGCGACTGACGATGCCGGTCACCACCCGGCAATCGACTCCCCACTACATCCGCCGCGCGATCCATCCCCGTTATCGGACCCGTCGGCATGGTCCACCACGCCTCTGGCGTCAGATCCAATCCCGACCACGACCTCGGACACGACGTCGCCACCGGGATTCCCCACGGCAACGGCAGCCACGCCACCTCCAGGGGCCTGGGATGCCCCGGCCCCCGCTGCCCCCGCCGCAGGCCTGGCGCTGCAGGATGCGCCAGTGGTCTACGCCGGTCTTTGGCGGCGCGTGGCCGCCAGCATTCTCGATAGCCTGATCACCACCTTTGCGGTGTACCTGATCGTGATTCCGCTGGTGTTCGTGGTGGCGCTCGTCACCACGCGCGGCGATTCGGGTTCGGCGCTGGACGACGGCAGTGCGCTCGGCATCGCCATCGTGGTGATGTCCTATGGCATCGGCCTGGCCATCCCGACGCTGTATTTCGCCTGGATGCAGTCCAGCCGGCATCAGGCCAGCCTGGGCAAGCTGGCCTGCGGCATCAAGCTGGTGCGTGCCGACAGCAACGGCGGCCGGGTCGGATTCTGGCGCAATGTGCTGCGCTATCTGGCCTACATGCTGATCAGCGTGCTGACCCTGGGCATCGGGGTGATCGTGGCGGCCTTCATGGCCGGCATGACCGAGCGCAAGCAGGCCCCGCACGACAAGGTCTGCGACACCCTGGTCGTGGACCGTTGGGCGTTCACCGAGCATCCGGAGCGGCAATCCAGAGGCCTGGATACCGTGTCCATCGTGGTTCTGGCCATTTACGGGCTGATCCTGGTGCTCTCGGTGGTGGTCGTGGCCTTCATGCTGGCGGCGATCGGAATGAGCCAACGCTAGCAGTTCACGGCGCTGGCCGCTTGACACGGCGACGCCCGCCGTGATCTTTCTAATAAGAGAACTGAACGCCCGGGAGTCCTTCCCGGGCGTTAACGCGTGGGAAACGGTCGATCCGCTTCCCTCGACCGGCCAATTAGGCCACGCTACCCGCCCCCCGGGCTCCGCCCCAAGAAGTTGCCACCATGCCCAAGCACCTGCTCATCGTCGAATCGCCCGCCAAGGCCAAGACGATCAATAAATACCTCGGCAAGGACTTCACCGTTCTGGCCTCGTATGGGCACGTGCGCGACCTGGTCCCCAAGGAAGGCGCGGTCGATACGGACAACGGCTTTGCGATGCGTTACGACCTGATCGAGAAGAACGAAAAGCACGTCGAAGCCATCGCGCGTGCCGCCAAGGGTGCCGACGACATCTTTCTGGCGACCGACCCGGACCGCGAGGGCGAGGCGATCAGCTGGCACATCGCCGAGATTCTGAAGGAGCGCGGCCTGCTCAAGGACAAGCCGATGCAGCGGGTGGTGTTCACCGAAATCACCCCGCGTGCGATCAAGGAGGCGATGGCCAAGCCACGCATGATCGCCGGCGACCTGGTGGATGCGCAGCAGGCGCGCCGCGCGCTCGATTACCTGGTCGGCTTCAACCTGTCGCCGGTGCTGTGGCGCAAGGTGCAGCGCGGCCTGTCCGCTGGCCGCGTGCAATCGCCGGCGCTGCGCATGATCGTCGAGCGCGAAGAAGAGATCGAAGCCTTCATCCCGCGCGAATACTGGTCCATCGATGCGCATTGCCGGCATCCCTCGCAGGCGTTCAGCGCGCGACTGATCAAGCTGGATGGGCAGAAGTTCGAGCAGTTCACCGTGACCGACGGCGACACCGCCGAGGCGGCGCGCCTGCGCATCCAGCAGGCCGCGCAAGGCGTGCTGCATGTCACCGACGTGGCCAGCAAGGAGCGCAAGCGCCGCCCTGCCCCGCCGTTCACGACCTCCACGCTGCAGCAGGAGGCCTCGCGCAAGCTCGGCTTCACCACCCGCAAGACCATGCAGGTGGCGCAGAAGTTGTACGAAGGCGTGGCACTCGGCGACGAAGGCTCGGTCGGTCTGATCAGCTACATGCGTACCGACTCGGTGAACCTGTCGCAGGACGCGCTGGCGGAAATCCGCGATGTGATCGCGCGGGACTTCGGCACCGCTTCGCTACCCGACCAGCCCAACGCCTACACCACCAAATCCAAGAACGCGCAGGAAGCCCACGAAGCGGTGCGCCCGACCTCCGCGCTGCGCACCCCGGCGCAGGTGGCGCGTTTCCTGTCCGAGGACGAGCGCCGCCTGTACGAGCTGATCTGGCGCCGCGCAGTGGCCTGCCAGATGATTCCGGCCACGCTCAATACCGTCAGCGTGGATCTGTCGGCCGGCAGCGAGCACGTGTTCCGCGCCAGCGGCACCACCGTGGTGGTCCCGGGCTTCCTGGCCGTGTACGAAGAAGGCAAGGACACCAAGAGCAGCGAGGACGAAGACGAAGGCCGCAAGCTGCCGCTGATGAAGGCCGGCGACAACGTTCCGCTGGACCGCATCGTCACCGACCAGCATTTCACCCAGCCGCCGCCGCGCTACACCGAAGCGGCGCTGGTCAAGGCGCTGGAGGAATACGGCATCGGCCGTCCCTCCACCTACGCCTCGATCATCCAGACCCTGCAGTTCCGCAAATACGTCGAGATGGAAGGTCGCAGCTTCCGTCCCACCGACGTGGGCCGTGCGGTGTCCAAGTTCCTGTCCGGGCATTTCACCCGCTATGTCGATTACGACTTCACCGCCAATCTGGAAGACGATCTGGACGCGGTCTCGCGCGGCGAAGCCGAGTGGATCCCGTTGATGGAGAAGTTCTGGGGCCCGTTCAAGGAATTGGTCGAAGATAAGAAGGACTCGCTGGACAAGACCGATGCCGGCAGCGTGCGCGTGCTCGGCACCGACCCGGTCAGCGGCAAGGAAGTAAGCGCACGCATCGGTCGCTTCGGCCCGATGGTGCAGATCGGCACGGTCGAAGACGAGGACAAGCCCACCTTCGCGTCGCTGCGTCCGGGCCAGAGCATCTATTCGATCTCCATCGAAGATGCGCTGGAGCTGTTCAAGATGCCGCGCGCGCTGGGCCAGGACAAGGACCAGGATGTCAGCGTGGGCATCGGCCGTTTCGGCCCGTTCGCGCGCCGCGGCAGCACCTATGCCTCGCTGAAGAAGGAAGACGACCCCTATACCATCGACCTGGCGCGCGCGGTCTTCCTGATCGAAGAGAAGGAAGAGATCGCACGCAACCGGGTGATCAAGGAATTCGACGGCAGCGACATCCAGGTGCTCAACGGACGCTTCGGCCCATACATCAGCGACGGCAAGCTCAATGGCAAGATCCCCAAGGACCGTGAGCCGGCGTCGTTGACGTTCGAAGAAGTGCAGCAGCTGCTCGCCGACACCGGCAAGCCGGTACGCAAGGGCTTTGGCGCCAAGAAGGCCACCCTGAAGAAGAATACGGTCAAGGATTCGGCACCGAAGAAGCCTGCCGTCAAGAAGACCGCGACCAAGACCGCGGCCAGCAAGACCGCTGTCAAGAAGGCCCCGGCCAAGAAGACGGCCACCAAGAAGGCCGCCAAGCGCGTGGTCAAGAAAACCGTGAGCAAGGCCGCAGGCTGAGAGGCGCAGCATGACCGACACAGTCGACCTGGGACGCGCCGTCGCCGCACTGACGCAGGGCGGCGTGATCGCCTACCCGACCGAAGCGGTGTGGGGACTGGGATGCGACCCACGCCAGCAAGCGGCCGTGATGCGGCTGCTGGAGATCAAGCGGCGCCCGGTGGAGAAGGGCGTGATCGTGGTGGCGTCGAGCGTGGACGTGCTGCGCGACTGGGTCGACATCGAGGCACTGGAGCCGGCACGCCGGCAGGACGTGCTCACCAGCTGGCCCGGCCCGCACACCTGGATCCTGCCGATCACCGACCGGGCGCCGCGCTGGGTCACCGGTGAGCATGACGGGCTGGCGGTACGCATCAGCGCGCATCCAGTGGTGGCGGCCCTGTGTGGGGCCTGGGGGGCGCCGCTGGTGTCCACCAGCGCCAACCTGGCCGGCGAGCCGCCAGCGCGCAGCCGCGCCGCCCTGGATCCGGCGTTGCTGGCGACGATCGACGGCGTGGTAGATGGCGAGACCGGCGCCCTGGCGCAGCCGACCCAGATCCGCGACGCACGCAGCGGGCAGATCCTGCGCGACTGAGTGCGGCCGAGAAACGACCGCGCAGCCATCAGGCGAGCGCGGCCGGTCCATCGGTTCATTTGTCCCATGCCGGATGTTCCGGGCGGTCGCCCTTGGCGGCCTACCTGGCGTCTGCCCGCCCCTTCGGCAGCAGGCCGCAGCCATCTGGCGCGTCGTCGCCTCGACCCTGCACACCATTCAGCCGCCCCCCTTTGCGGCCGCCGCACAGACGCGCACACTGCGGCCATGCGCACCGTCCTGACCGTCCTGACCGTTCTGCTGCTCGCCGCGTCGCTGCCTGCGTCGGCCGCCACCGCCGCGAGCAAACCCGACCCGAATGTGCGGGTCTACCGCTGCGTGAGCAGCACCGGCACCGTCGCCCTGCAGGATGCGCCCTGCAGCAACGGTCGCCAGCAGGTGCTGGATCTGCAACGGCCGCAAGACCCACCACCGCGTCCGGCCCGCGTAGAGCCGGCACCGGTCGCCGCAGCGCCCACGCATGAAGTCCGTATCGTCACCGTACAACCGCCACAGCCGATGTACGAGTGCACCACCGAAGACGGCAACCGCTACACCAGCGACAGCCCGGAAGGCAATCCGCGCTGGGTGCCGACCTGGGGCCCCGCCTATGTGGGCAATACCATTGCCCCCCCGGTCGGCGGCGGTGGCGGTATCCAGCGCCCCCCGATCTCGGTGAACCCGCGTCCGGCGATTTCGGTACAGGGCGGCTCCGGACGAGGGAGCATTCGCGGCAACGCAAACTTCGGCATAGAGAGCTACCAGGGCGGCTATCAGGGCGGTTACAACGGTGGCGGATACGGCGGCACGGTCGTCGTGCCTTACGGCAACGTGCAGATCCGCGACGCATGCCACGCCCTGCCCGCACAGGAAGTGTGCGCGCGGCTGGCCGACCGCCGTTGGGAGCTGATCCGCCGCTACAACAGCGCGCTGCAGAGCGAGCGCGAAGATCTCAGCCGCGAACAGCGCGGTATCGAGGCGCGCCAGCAACGCGACTGTGGCGGCGCATGAGGCGCTGGCCGCTGTTGGGCGCAATGACGCTCGGCATGATGACGCTCGGTTCGCTGGCCGGCGCGCAGGAAGTGGCCATCCACCGCTGTACCGATCCGGCTGGCGCACTGACGGTGCAGAACATGCCGTGCCCGAAGGGCATGCAACAACAGAAGAAGCTGATGACCACACCGGCGGCAGTGCCATTCGCGCCAGGCGGCGCGACCAATCCATCGCCTCCACATGCGATGCCAGCGGCGCAACCACGGGCTACCGCGCAGGCGGCTGCCTCGGCGCCCGCTGCGTCCGCCGCACCGCCAGCACCGACAGTCACCTCGACATCGACACTGCCACCACCGCCACTGTTCGAGTGCACCGCACACGACAACGGGCGTTACTTCACCGAAGACCGCGAGCCGGCCACGCGCTGCCTGCCGATGCAGACCACCAACCTGGCTGGCGGGCCGGCCACTGGTGGCGGCAGCGCCTGCGAGGTGGTCACCGACCGCTGCGCGCCGGTGCCGGACCAGAGTCTGTGCGAGGCCTGGCGCAAACGCGCCGAGCAGGCCGAATCCACCTGGCGCTTCTCCGATGAAGCGCAGTCGGCCGAACGCAGGCAACGCTATGAGCAGATGCGCCGGGTTCTCGACGAGAGCCGTTGCGCCAATCCGGCCGCCACGCCCTGAACACGCCTGTCGCGTCATTGAGCCAACAGGTCTTTGCGGCGGGCGAGCAATCGCCATTTGCTGAAAGAAAACGCGTGCAGAACCGGCGTATGCATGAACATGCCGGCTCTGCGTCCATGCGCATCCAATCGAAACCAGGTGGGTGTTTGTTGCCTGCGCTAGAACCCGTAGCGCAAGAAGCCGCCGTCCACCGCGATGCATTCGCCGGTGATGTAGCTGGCAGCCGGCAGGCACAAAAAACCCACCGCGGCAGCCACTTCTTCCGGTTCGCCAATGCGGCGCATCGGGGTGCGTTCGATCACCTGCTCGTAGTAATCCGGATCGGACAACGGCCCGGAGGTGCGGCGGGTGCGGATATACCACGGCGCCACCGCATTGACGCGGATGCCGTCTTCGGCCCACTCCACCGCCAGGTTGCGCGTCATCTGCTGCAACGCCGCCTTGGTCATGCCGTACGGCGCGCCGCTACGTACATGGGTGATGCCCGAGACGCTGCCGACGTTGACGATTGCCGATGCAGCATGTCGCGTCAGCAACGGATGCGCATAACGCGACAATTCAAACGCGGAAAACACGTTGGTTTCGAAGATGCCGCGCCACTGGTCTTCGGTGTAATCGATCGCGGCGCGGGTAATGTTGCCGCCGGCGTTGTTGATCAGCAGATGCAGGCCATCGGCATGGTCTTCCACCCAATCCAGGATGGCGCGGCGCTCTTCATCGTCGGAGACATCGGCGGCCAGCCCATGCAGCTCGCGCTCGGGAAATTCGTCGGCAAGCTCGTCGCGCGCCTGCGCCAGGGCATCGGCATCGCGTGCCACCATCAGCAGGTCGGCACCGAAGCCGAGCAGTTCGCGCGCGATGGCCAGGCCAATGCCGGCACTGGCGCCGGTGATGAGGGCGGTCTGTCCATCCAGCCGCCAACGGTGCGTTGTCACGTGGGTGATCCTCTTCAAAAGCGCAGGAAACGGCCGCTGCAACGCAGTTGACGCGCATGCGTGGCCCGGGCGTTAGAGCGTGTTATGCACGTTGAGGTGAGATGCGTTGGCCGCCAGCGGTGCGGAGCGGGTGCTGCGCGGCGCCGGCTTGGCGGTGCCAAGGCAAGCCGCGCGGCGCCCATTGCGTGCCGCTGGCGGCCAACCCGCCGGGAAGCGTCCTGTGGCGCTTCGCACTCACCTCAACGTACATAACACGCTCTAGGATAACGCCACCCCAGGCGAGGTCACGACGATGAAGATGCATTGGATGCTTGCGTTTGGTCTGGCGTTGTCGCTGGGCGCCTGTCAGCGGCCGCAGCCCGCGCCCACCGATCAGAAGCCCGACCCGCAAGCCACCGCCTTGCGCGACCACATCCAGCAACCGTTGAACAAGGCGCACGCGGTGCAGGCCGCAACCGACCAGGCGGCCGACGATCAGCGCAAGGCGATCGATGCCGCCACGCAGTAGCGGAACCTCGGCGACCGGTTGAAATCGCGCCCTGAAGCGCCTGCGTTCGTGTGGCGGGCTGCCGCCACAGGACGAGTTGGTGCACCAAGCAGCACGTGGGTGCAGAAGCGCACGTGGACCGCGCAACAATGTGCAAATACCTGTGCGAACGGCGGCCAAACCTGCACAGGCGTTCACCGCAATATGCGTCATAGCTAGTTGCTGATTGGCTGGTAGCTGGTAGCTTGAACGCTAGACGATTGAATCATGCGTCCTGCCATCTGCTTCGTTCGTGCGTTCAAAACGCCGCATCTCCCGACTGCAGACACAACAACGCCGGCACATGGCCGGCGTGTCGATGCCTCACTCGCTCACCGAGCGCAACGCCTCAGAACCCGCAGAAGCAGTAGGCCAGCGACTTGACCGGCGTGCCGCCTGCCTTGCTGTCGTGCACGGCACTTTCGACAAAGCGCAGTTGGCTGTCCACTTCCGGCAACGAGCGGGCCAGCAGCGCGCGCGCCATGCCCGAGTCGCTCAGCATCCAGGCACCCATGCGGCTGCCGGCAAACCCGCTCATGAACTGCGAGAACGGCGTGGCCGGCTTTTCCACATAGCGCACGCGGAACTTGCCTCGGCTCAGCTTGGCGCGGTCGGCCGCATCGGCCACCGCTTCGGACATGCCGCCGAACGCATCCACCAATCCACGCTCCTTGGCCTGCGCACCGCTCCATACACGGCCACGCGCAACCTTGTCGATCGCGTCCACCGACTGGTGACGCGCCTGCGCCACCTTGCCGGTGAAGTCGGCGTAGCCCTTGTTGATCACCGCCTGGATGACCTGGCCGGCAGCCGGATCCAGCGGACGGGTGATGTCGAACGCACCGGCGAACCGCGTGGTGGCCACGCCGTCGGTGTGCACGCCGATCTTGTCCAGCGCACGGGTCAGATTCGGCACCATGCCGAAGATGCCGATGGAGCCGCTGATGGTCGACGGGTCGGCGTAGATGCGATCGGCATTCATGCTGATCCAGTAACCGCCGGAAGCGGCCAGATCGCCCATCGACACCACCACCGGCTTGCCGGCCTGCTTGAGCGCAACCACTTCGCGGCGGATCTGCTCGGAGGCGAAGACTTCGCCACCGGGCGAATCCACGCGCAGCACCACCGCCTTCACGTCATCGTCGTCGCGCGCCTGGCGCAGCAGCGCCGCCGTGGACTCGCCACCGATGCGCCCGGCCGGCTGTTCGCCACCGCTGATCTCGCCTGCCGCCACGACCACCGCCACCTGCGGGCGACTGTCCATGGGCGAACGCTGCGCCTGCAGCTGGCTCAGATAATCGTTGAACCCGATATTGCGGAAACCACTGTCGGCATCGCTGTCGGCGACGCCGCGCTGGACCAGCAGCGCATCGACTTCTTCGCGCGTCTTGAGCCCGTCCACCAGCTTCTGTTGCAGCGCGAACTTGGCCAGGTCGCCACCGGCGGCGGCCACGCCTTCGGGCAGCGTGTCGATACCGGCAGCCAGTTGCGCCGGGCTCAGCTTGCGTGCGGTGCCCACGTCGGCCAGGTAGCGCCGCCACACATCGTTCATCCAGAACAGATCCGCTTCCTTGGCATCGGCCGAGGCCGCGTCCAGGATATACGGCTCGGCTGCAGACTTGTACTCGCCAACGCGGAACAGATGCACGTCCACGCCGAGCTTGTCCTGCAGGCCTTCGCGGAAGTACTGGCGATAGCGGCCAAGACCTTCCAGCAACACGCTGCCCATCGGATCCAGATACACCTCGTTGGCCTGTGCGGCGAGCAGGTACTGGCCCTGGCTCATGCTCTCGCTGAAGGCCACGATCTGCTTGCCGGAGGCGCGCAACTTCTGCAGTGCGGCGGCCACTTCGCGCTGGGAAGCGAATCCGGACGGTTGCAACTTGTCCAGGTTCAACAGCACGCGCTCGATCTTGCGGTCCTTGCCGGCCGCTTCGATCACGCGCACCAGGTCGCGCAGTTGCACTTCTTCGGCGCTCTTGTCGCCGACCGCCTTGGCCAGCGACCGGCTGACCGGGTCGGCACTGAATTGTTCGACCAGCGCGCCTTCCGGGTTGATCACCAGGGTGGTGCGCTCGGCCAGCGGCTTGGTGCCATCGCCACGCGCGAGCGCCACCATGAACACCAGCAGCAGCAAAAACAGGAAACCGAAGAACACCAGGTTGAAAATCAGGCGCCGGGTGAAATTCATCACATCCCACAGGCCGACGAAGAAGCTGGCGATGGGATTGCGACGCACGGGGTGATTCATGGAAAGCTCCGTCGAAAGACGCTGCATACAGATCGATGGTGCCCAGCATACCGGCTGCGCAGCGCGCGCGGGATGCGCTGGAAGTCAGGGTGTCACGGTGGCGGTCAGCCGCCGGCTGGTCTGGCGAAAGCGCAGCCCCATCAGGATCGACGCCACCGTCAGGCCCAGGATCAGGCCTACCCACATGCCCTTCGGTCCCCAGCCCAGCCCCAGGCCGAGCCCGGCGCCGATCGGCATGCCCACGCCCCAGTACGAAAACATCGCCAAGAACATCGGCACGCGGGTGTCCTTGAGCCCGCGCAGCGCGCCGGCCGACAGCACCTGGATGCCGTCGGGAAACTGGAACGTGGCGGCAAACAGCAGCAGCACCGAGGCCAGCGCGGCCACGGCCACGTCGTCGGTATAGACGCCGACGATGGCATCGTGGCCCAGCAGCAGCGCGCTGGCCGATAGCGCTTGCGTGCCCAGCACGATGGCATAGCCGGCCCAGGCTGCGCGCCGCATCGCCTGCGGCTCGCCGCGGCCCACTGCGTGGCCCACGCGCACGGTGGTGGCCTCGGCCACGCCCATCGGGATCATGAAACACAGCTGCGCGACGTTGATCGCAATCTGGTGCGCGGCCGCTTCGGTGGAGCCCAGCCGGCCGATCAACAGCGCAGTGACGATGAACAACCCGCCTTCCATCAACACGGTGATGCCGATCGGCAAGCCGGTGCGTAGCAACTCGCCGATGGCGCGCCAGCGCGGTCCTTCCAGGTGAGTGAACAATTGCAGATGCGCAAACCGTCGCGCGCGCCACAGATACAGCGCGAACACGCTCGCCTGCACCCACATGGTGATGGCCGAGGCCATGCCCAGCCCTTCGGCACCGTGCTCGGCGAAGCCGAACTTGCCATAAGTCAGCGCATAGCCCACCGGTGCCAGGACCAGCAAGCCGCCAAAGCCCAGCAGCATGGTCGGCAGCGTCCAGTGCATGCCCTCGCTGAGGTAGCGCATGCAGAAGTAGAACGTCAGTGCGGGCACCCCCCAGCGCACCGCGTGCAGGAACGCGGTGGCACCGGGCACGATATCCGGCGCAATCCCGAAGGTAGGCAGCAACGGCGGCACCACGCTCAGGAACACGAACATCAGCGCACTCAGCCCCAGCGACAGCCACAGCGCCTGCCGGAACAGCGGCCCGATCTCGCGCTCGCGGCCGGCGCCGAGCAATTGCGAGACCGATGCAGTCAACGAGATCAAGGTGCCGATCGGCACCAGCATCGGCAGCCACAGCAGCGAGGTGCCGATGGTGACTGCAGCCAGCGTGGCGGTGCCGTGGTGGCCGGCGATGACGTTGTCGACAAAACCGATCAGGCCGGTGGAAACGTGGCCGAGCACCAGCGGCAACGCAAGCAGGCCGGTGGTGCACACTTCCGAGGCGAAGCCTGGCGTCGCGGACGGGGGTGCAGAAGAAACAGACATGACAACCGATCGCTGCGCGGACTACGGCCGTGCCGGGAGGCGCTGGCACCGGGTCGCGCGGGCCGGCTATCTTACGCCTACTTTCCGACTGCGGCCTTGCCGCGCAGCTGGGTAGAGCCCGCTGCGCGGCTGCGCGCGCGGGCAAAAACGCGAAGGCTGCTGCAACCGGGCCGGCGCGGGATACCGTTGCACGCGTGCGCCAAACGCCGGTCTTTCGGGATCAGGTCGACCGCAACGCGCCTTCCCCCGACTCGCCAACCGGACCTGGCTCATGTCACCGCATTCGAACGCGCACCATCCCACGGACTGCGAAAATTGTGCGACTGCCTTGCATGGGGCTTACTGCCACGCCTGCGGGCAAAGCGCGCACAACCCGGTGCGCAGTGTCGCCCATGCAGTGGAAGAAGTCTTCGAATCGTTCTGGCATCTGGATGGGCGCATTTTCCGCACCCTGCGCGACCTGCTGGTGCCCGGACGCGTGGCGCAGCGCTTCCTGGGCGGCCAACGCGTACGTTATGTGGCGCCGATGCGGCTGTTCCTGGTACTGAGCCTGCTGACGTTCTTTATTGCGCGCATCGCCGTGCATGCGTCCGACGCAGACAGCGATATCGCACCGGCGCCCGGCACCAGCCAGACCACGGTTCCCAAGGATTTCGCACATGCACGCACGCCGGCGCAGGTGGAAGCGGTACGCAGGCAATTGGTCGACACGCTGACGCAGACACGCGCAGCGGTGCCGACCGGCATCGCACGCGACAGCATGGACGCCGGCATCGCGCGTGCCAACGCGCAAGCGCAACGCCGTCTGACGCAGTTGCAGGCCGACGCGCGTCCGACCAGCGCCGTGCCCGCCGCAGAGGCAGACAGCGACAGCACGTTCTTTTCGGTGACGGGCAAGCCGTGGGGCCCGGTGAGCAACCCACTGCACTATGCGGCGCTACCGCAGTTCGCCAACCGCTGGATCAATACCCAACTTCGCCATATCCGCGACAACCTGCCGCGGCTGCGCAACGATCCGCAACTGCTCTACAACGCGTTCTTCGCAGCGGTACCGTCTGCATTGCTGGTGCTGGTGCCGCTGTTTGCGCTGCTGTTGCGGGTGTTCTACGTGCGCAGCGGGCAGGTGTATCTGGAGCATCTGGTGGTGGCGCTGTACAGCCACGCCTTCCTATGCCTGAACCTGCTGACGCAGCTGCTGTTGTCGCTGCTCAGCGATGCGCTGACGCACGTCGCCAGCCCGATCACCTGGAGTATCGGACTTGCGCAGTTCGGGCTGACGGTCTGGATGCCGGTATATCTGCTGTGGATGCAGCGGCGCGTGTATGCCCAGTCCTGGCCGGTCACCGTGCTCAAGTACATCGGCCTGAGCGGGGTGTATCTGGTGTTGGTGACGGTGGCCGCGGCGCTATTGATGGTGGCGAGTCTGGCGCGCCTTTGACGCAACGAATCTACGCAGACAGTTGCGCGAAACGTCCGCATTGCAGCGCGACGCAGCGATGCCGGGCTTGGAGGTGGGGCGTCTGGAGCGGCAGTGTGGAAACAGGCTCCCGCTTGAACCGATGTGACCGGCGCAACACTAAAAAGCATTGCGCGCCCTGACGGCGACGAACCGGTGGCGCGAGCGATCAACGCGCCAGTTGGCGCTTCAACCAGGTGCTGCGGGTGGCCGGCGCTTCGGCCAGGAAGGCCTCGCGCAAGCCGTCGCGTTCCTGGGGCGGGGTGCGCTGCGCCAGCACCGCCAGTTGCTCCAGCTGGCCGGCGTCCAGGCTGCGCAGCGCGGCCAGCATGGCCTCGCGCTGGGCAGATGGCACGTAGCCGATCAACGGCTGCAACTGGGCATAGAACGCCCCTACCTGCGAGCCCAGGCGCCAACCGTCGCGATGCAGGCGATCCATCGCGCCGAACTGGGTGCGCAACGCGCGTTGCTGATCCTCGGGCAAGGCTTGCAGCCGCTCGCGTGCCTGGCGCAACACCACCCGGTCGGTAGCAGTCAGACCCTTCCAGGCAGCGTAGCGGGCGCGCAGCTCGGCTTGCTGCGCAGGCGTCATCGCCGCCCAGCGCGCGACCTGCTGCGCGGCGCTGGGCGATGTACCCGGCACTGCGGCAGCGGACGTGGACGCGGCCGGCGCAGCGGCGGATTCTTCCAGCGGCGTCGGCAAGCGCTGCGCGCCGGCGACGGCGGCAATCGCGCAGAGCAGCAGGCCGCACCACTTAGTTGCTTTCATCATCGACCGTCTCCAGAGGGGCGGAAGGCTGCTCGGCCGCGGTGGCATGCGCACCGGATTCATCAACCGGCACCGGATGGCCGGCGGCATACCAGGCATAGAAGTCCGCAGCGCGGGCCAGCTCCAGATCCGGGTCGGCCAGCATCGCTTGGTCGCGTGGATCCAGGCCCGGGGCGGCCACGGCATCCGGCAGATCGGCCGCCGGGAGTTCTTCCACCAGTACCGGTGCCGCGTCGGTCACGTGCAGCACGCCGGCAGGCGCCTGCGAGACAGGCTCGGGAGGAAGCGCGGGCCGGCGGTGGGTCCACCACCAGCCCAGCAGCGCCAGCAGCAGTGCCACCGCCAGCACCCCCAGCGCCATGCCTGCATGGCGGCGATCCAGCTGCGGCCACTGCCATTGCCGCCGGGTCCGCGCGCGCGCGGCGGCTGGGCGACGCGGCGCCGGTGCCGGCTCGGCCGGCGCGGCAGCCTGCAGCGGCATGCCGGCCAGGGCCGAATCACGGAGCTGGCCCAGCCGGGTCAACTGGGCCGGGCTCAGGTCGCGCAGTTCCACTTGCGCCGCCTCGGCCAGGGCCCGCCAGGCCTGGGCATCCGGGTTGCCGGCGGCGTCGCGCGGGCAGGCACGCGCCAGCAACTGCCGGTAGTCGGCCGTTTCGACGCCTTGCACCTCGCTGGCCACGCCTTCTTCCAGCCCGGCCACGATCCGCAGCAGCAGCGCCAGGCGGTCGGCAGTCTGCATCCGGCCCAAGGCGGTGAATGGGGGCAGCCACGTGCCCGGCATCGGCTCGCGCCGCAGCGGTGGCGCGGTGGCCAGCAGGCTCCAGAAGCGCATCGGCCAGCCTGCCATCGGCCGACCTGCCGCCTGGCTGCTGAAGGCGCGCAAGGCCGCTGCAAGGGCGCGCTCGGCGGCGGCCACATCGCCGCATTGCAATTGCGCGAGCACCAGCCCCCGGCGTTCCACACCACGCAAGAAGGCAGATAGCGCGGCGGGGGTCACGGGGGCGTCGGGGACTACGGTCATGGGAACTCCAGCATCGGCCGGCATGATACCGACGCGATTGCCCCCCCGCCGATGGCTTGACAGATCGGCTCGGCCCCGCTCCGCCTTCACATCGGCCGCGCCCGCCGCCGATGCGGGTTGTGCACAGCGGCAGACATGCCGATACGCAGGCGTCTGTCAACTGTTGTTTTTTCTTTGTTGCAATCGTGTTTCACGCCTAAGTGATTGAAATTTATTGACTTATGAACGTTGGCTAAAAAATGTCCAAGAGGTTGCAGAGGCTAGTGAATCCATCGTCACAGCGTGGAGCACGACACTAATTCACAGGTTTATCCACAGCCGGTGTGGATAAACCTGTTTCCTTAACCCTCACATAGGTTTACGTCGTATTTATCACTTCCGTCACAGAAACGCGGCCGCTGCCCCGGCGTGGATCTGGGCCGATTCGGCTCGGCCGCCAGCCTCTGGACAGGGTGGGTAGACTGGTTGGATGTCTTCGACCGTCGCCACCCTGCGCGTCGCCTTGCCGGTGCCGCTGCCCCAGTTGTTCGACTATCTGCCTCCGGCCGATGCGCCGCTGACCGACCCGGCGCGCGTCGGCTGCCGGGTGCGAGTGCCGTTCGGGCCGCGCGAGCTGGTCGGGGTTGTGGTGGAGATCGGGCAACTGCCCGCGGCCGACGGCTTGCGCCCGGCACTGGCGTGGTGCGACCAGGTCCCGCTGCTGGTCGATGAACTGGCGCGCTCGCTGCACTGGCTGGCCCGCTACACCCACGCCCCGCTCGGCGAGGCCCAGGCCAGCGCCCTGCCCGGCCCGCTGCGGCGCGGAGAGCCACTGGCCGACACCCACGCCTGGGCCTGGCAGCTGACCGAAGCAGGCCGCAGCGGTGCCGCCAGCCTGCGCGCGGGCAGCCGACCCGCCCTGCTGGCGGCCTTGCTGCTGACCGGCGCAGTGGGCGAAGAGCAGTTGGACCGGCTGCTGCCGCAGTGGCGCGAGGCCGCGCGCAGCCTAGCCAAGCGCGCCTATGCCGAACGCGTGGCAGTGCCGGCCGACGCCATCCCCCCCCGCCCCGGCAGCGGCCCCCCGCTCAACGACGAACAACAGGCCGCCGCCGCCGCGATCCGCGCGCACAGTGGCTTTGCCACCTATCTGCTCGACGGCGTCACCGGCAGCGGCAAGACCGAGGTCTACCTGCAGGCGATCGCCGCTTGCCTGGCCGCCGGCAAGCAGGCGCTGGTGCTGGTGCCGGAGATCGGGTTGACCCCGCAGACCCTGGGTCGCTTCCGTACCCGTCTGGGCGTGCCGGTGCACGCGCTGCACTCGGGTCTGTCCGATGGCGAACGCGCGCGGGTGTGGGCGGCGGCCTGGCGCGGCGAGGCACAGCTGATCGTCGGCACCCGCTCGGCGGTGTTCACCCCGCTGCCCAACGCCGGCCTGATCGTGATCGACGAGGAACACGACGGCAGCTACAAGCAGCAGGACGGCATCCGCTATCACGCGCGCGATTTCGCCCTGGTACGTGGCAAGGCGCTGGATGTACCGGTGATCCTGGGCAGCGCCACCCCATCGCTGGAAAGCCTGCACAACGCCTATTCCGGCCGCTACCGGCATCTGCGCCTGTCGCGGCGCGCCGGCGAAGCGCGTCCGCCACGCGTGCGCGTGCTCGACGTGCGCAAGCGCCCGCTCAAGGACGGCCTGTCGCCCGAGGTGCTGGCCGGTATCGGCACCACCCTGGCGCGTGGCGAACAAGTCCTGGTATTCAAGAACCGCCGCGGCTATGCGCCGGTGCTGCTCTGCCACGACTGCGGCTGGACCGCAGCCTGCCAGCGCTGCAGCACGCCGCTGCACCAGACCCCGATGACCGTGCATGCCGGCGGCCGCCGCCTGCAGTGCCACCACTGCGGCGCACGCCAACCCGCACCGCTGGCCTGCCCGGCCTGCGCCAGCCTGGCGCTGCAACCGCAGGGCATCGGCACCGAACGGCTGGAAGAACGCCTGACCGAGGCGTTTCCGGACGTCCCGGTGGTGCGCATCGACCGCAGCACTACCCAGCGCCGCGATGCACTGGAAACCCAGCTCGCCCGGCTCGGCACCGACGCCGGCATCCTGGTGGGCACGCAGATTCTGGCCAAGGGCCACGACCTGCCGCGGCTGACCATGGTAGTGGTGGTCGGCATCGACGAAGGCCTGTTCTCGGCCGACTTCCGCGCCGCCGAAAAACTGGCCCAGCAGTTGATCCAGGTGGCCGGACGCGCCGGGCGTGCCGACCGGCCGGGCGAAGTCTGGTTGCAGACCCACCACCCCGAACACCCGTTGCTGCAGACCCTGGTCAATGGCGGCTACCACGCCTTCGCCGACGCCGAACTGCAACAGCGCGAAGCGGCCGGATTCCCTCCCTTCGCGCATCTGGCCTTGTTCCGTGCCGAAGCCAAGGATGTGGCAGCGGCCAATCAGTTCCTGCTGGCGGTGCGCGATTTGACCAGCGCCGACCCCGGCACGCAATCACCGCCGTTTGCCGCAGTGGAATGCTACGGCCCGATGCCGGCACCGATGCCGCGCCGCGCCGGCTTCCAGCGCACGCAGCTGCTGTTGTCGGCGCACCAACGCTCGGCCTTGCATCGCCTGCTCGACACCCAACTGCCGGCGATCTATGCGCTACCGCAAGCCCGCCGCGTGCGCTGGTCGCTGGATGTGGACCCGATCGATCTGTACTAGCGCAGCCAGACCATCCACGCGTCGTAGGAGCGCACCTGGGCGCGAGAGGCGTCACCGGCAAAGCCCTCGCGCCCAGGTGCGCTCCTACGACAATGCGAGCTGCCTGCCGGCGGATGCGATGCCTGCGATGCACCACGCTGGCCTGCGCGGTGGTGGCAACCTCAGGTCAAGGCGGTCATCACTCCACGCTGGTACGCAGGCCGCGCGCGCAGGCGCTGGTACCACGCCTGCAGATGCGGCAATTCGGGGCGCTCGATCGGCATTTCGAACCACGCGTAGATGAAGCTGCCCAGTGGTATATCGCCCATCGCGAACTGTTCGCCGGACAGGTACGGCTGCTGCGCCAATGCCGCATCGGCACGTGCGAGCAACTCGCCCGACTGGGTCAACGCCGCAGCGATGCGTGCGTGATCGCGCTCGGCCTCCGGCGTGCGCACAACGCCCCAGAACAGGTCGCGAAATACCCCGGCGAACGTGGAGGTGGTCCAGTCCATCCAGCGGTCGCCGAGCGCGCGCTCGGCCGGCGAATATGGATACAACGCCGGCGCATAGTGCGCGGCCAGATAGCGCACGATCGCATTGGACTCCCACAACACCAGCGCGCCATCCTGCAAGGTCGGCACCACGCCGTTCGGATTCAATGCGCGATAGGCCGGCGTGTCGTTGCCGCCAAACGCACCGCCCACTTCGATCGAGGCATAGGCCACCCCGGCTTCTTCGGCGCACCACAACACCTTGCGCACGTTGCTGGAGTTGCGCCGTCCCCAGATTGTCATGGCGGGCATCGCTGCGGTGGGCACGTTTGCGTCCTGCGTCATGCTCGGCCCCCTGCTGCAGGTTTGGCCGGCGCACGTGCCGGGCGCTTGGCAGCCGCCGGTTGCGCCGGTTTGCCGCGGTCACTCTTGGGCGCGTCGCGCACCCACAACGCCTGTTCGTCCTGCCTGATCTCGAACAAGCCGATCGCGCGCACCAGATCGCTGAGCTTGCGATAGCCATAGTTGCGTGGATCGAACGAGGCCTGGTTGGCCACCTGCTTGCCGACTGCACTCAGCAACGCCCAGCCATCGTCTTCGCAGGCGCTGACGATCGCATTACGCAGCATTTGGACCAGACGCGTATCGCGACGTAATGCGGTGGCGTCCTTGCGATCGGCAGCCGTTTCGCTGGCGGCTGCAGCTTGTTGCCCGAGCGCCTCGACATAGGTGAACTTGGAGCACGCATTGACGAACGGCGCCGGTGTCTTCTTTTCGCCGAAGCCATAGACCTTCATGCCGTCGGTGAGCAGGCGCATCACCAGTGGCGTGAAATCGGCATCGCTGGAGACGATCGCAAATCCATCCAGGTTGCGTGCGTACAACAGGTCCATCGCATCGATCACCATTGCCATGTCCGAGGCGTTCTTGCCGGAACTGTAGGCAAATTGCTGGATCGGCCGGATCGCGTAGTCGTGCAACGCCGCCTCCCAGCCTTTCAGGTGCGGACTCTTCCAGTTGCCGTAGGCGCGACGCACATTGGCCACGCCGTAGCGCGCCACTTCGGCCAGCACCACGTCGATCTTGCCGGCTGGCGCATTGTCCGCATCGATCAGCAGCGCGATGCGTTTGTCAGGATTGTCGATCATGCTCATTGCTCCAGGGACTCGGCAGATTCGGTCTTGAAGTCGGTGTCGGTGTCGGTGTCGGTGTCCATCTCACTCTCCTCCACGTCGGTCTCGGCCGGCAATGTGTACTCGGTGCCATCGCGCAGCGTGAGCACGCCCGTACTCAGGATCTCGCGTTCGGCCCCGTCGCTGACCCAGGTGGCGTGCACGCGCCCGGTGCCGCGATCGCCTTCCACATCGAACACGAACTCGTCGCTACCAGGGGCCAGACTGGTGCGATACAGGTCCACCCGCATGTCGCGGATGTGCCCGATATGTTCCTGCACCACGGCATCGGCCTGCAGCGCAGTGCGCGCCTGATCGGCAAACAGCGACCAACCGATCGACATCAGCCAGATGAGCGCGCCGAGCACCAGCATCCCGAACAGCACCACACACGTCGCCACGCCAATCAGCCCGATCGCCACACTGCTGAGCGGCTTCTTGACGACAGCTGCCGGCGACGGTGCAGCGGGCGGCACAGACGACAACGGCGGCAACGGCGGCGGGAGCGACGACATGGGGTGGCCGGAAGCGGGAGATGCGACATGATGCCGCAGGCGGGCCACGCTCACGCGGCATGTTCATTGCCGATGCGGCATCCTGATACGCCCGCGTCGCACTCCATCGGACCTTACGATGACCTCTCTCCCCTCCCAAGCTCCGCTGCATCTGGTTGTGGTTGGCGGCGGATTCGCCGGCTTATGGGCGACCCGCGCGCTCGACGACCCCGGCATCCGCATCACCCTGGTCGACCGTCAGAACCACCACCTGTTCCAGCCCCTGCTGTATCAGGTGGCCACCGCCGGCCTGTCGGCACCGGACATCGCCGCGCCGCTGCGGCACATCCTGCGCGAGCAACGCAACGTCGAAGTACTGCTCGGCGATGTCACCGATATCGCACCAGGCCGCCGCGAGGTGGTGTTGGCCGATGGCAGCACGCTCGGCTACGACATGCTGCTGCTGGCCACCGGCGCCACCCATGCCTATTTCGGCAACGACCAATGGGCCGAACACGCCCCTGGCCTGAAAACGCTGTACGACGCGCTGGTGCTGCGGCGCAAGCTGCTGCTGGCCTTCGAACGCGCAGAAGCCGAATCCGACCCTGCCGCACGCGCCGCCTGGCTGAGCTTTGCAGTGGTCGGCGGCGGGCCCACCGGCGTCGAACTGGCCGGCACTCTGGCCGAAATCGCCCGCCACACACTCAAGAACGAGTTCCGCCACATCGACCCGCGGCAGGCGCGCGTGCGGCTGGTCGAAGCCGGTCCGCGCGTGCTGCCCTCGTTTCCGGAAGATCTCACCGCCAAGGCGCGCAAGCAGTTGGAGCGTCTGGGCGTGGAGGTGCACACCGGAACACCGGTCACGCAGATCGATGCATTGGGCTACCAGCTCGGCGACACCTTCGTACCGGCGCGCACCGTGGTGTGGGCCGCCGGCGTGGCCGCCTCGCCGCTGGCGCGTACGCTGGGCGTGCCGCTGGATCGCGCCGGCCGCGTGCTGGTCGAAGCCAACCTCAGCGTGCCGGGCCACCCGGACATCTTCGTCGGCGGTGATCTGGCCTCGGTGCAGCAGGACGGCCGCCCGGTGCCGGGCGTGGCACCGGCCGCCAAGCAGATGGGCAAGCACATCGCCAAGGCGATCCGGGCGCGGCATCGCGGCCAGACCGCGCCGGCGTTCCGCTACCAGGACTACGGCAACCTGGCCACGATCGGCCGCATGGCCGCCATCGTGCATGTGGGCAAGCTCAAGCTGTCCGGCGTCGTCGCCTGGTGGTTCTGGCTGGCTGCGCACGTGTACTTTTTGATCGGCTTCCGCAACCGGTTCGTGGTGCTGGTGAACTGGGCGATGGCGTACTGGAGCTACCAGCGCGCCGCGCGCATCATCTTCGGCGGCGCCACCGACGATCCTCCGCCCAGCAGCAAGGACGGATGACAGCGGCGCAGGCCGTGCGCGATGCTGTACGGCCTGATTCGACGACCCGATCGTGGCAACTGTGCTGTTTCTGCTGGATCTGCTCGGCACCTTCGTATTCGCTCTGAGCGGCGCGACCGTGGCGGTGCGCAACCGTCTGGACCTGTTCGGCGTGCTGGTGCTCTCCTGTGTGGCAGCGGTGTCCGGCGGCATCGTGCGCGATGTGCTGATCGGCGCCACCCCGCCGGCCGCGCTGGTGCAGCCGCAGTATCTGCTGGTGGCCTGCCTGGCCGGCGTGGCCGGATTCTATTGGCATGCAGCGGTGGAGCGCCTGCGCAATCCGGTGCAGATCTTCGATGCGGCCGGACTGGCGCTGTTTGCGGTCTACGGCACCAGCAAGGCGCTGGACTATCACCTCAGCCCGTTGAGCGCGACATTGCTGGGCATGCTCAGCGGCATCGGCGGCGGCATCGCGCGCGATCTGCTGGTGGCGCGCACGCCGGTGGTGCTGCAGGCCGAACTGTATGCGGTCGCTGCGCTTGCCGGTGGCGGATTGGTCGCGCTCGGGCACGTCCTGGATGTGCCGCAGGCCTGGTCGCTGGCGACCGGCGCCGGCGTGTGTTTCGGCCTGCGCTTCATGGCGATCCGCTACGGTTGGCATCTTCCTGTCGCACGCCTGCCGGAATAGCCAAGCGGTCGCCGTACGTGGCGATCAAACACCGCCAGCCACACACTGAGTGGCCGCCAGGCAGGCACGGCCCGGGCCCGCATTGACCGGAGAGCATGGCTGCGAATGCGAGCACGCCGCGCATGCCCGATCCGACGACCGCTCACTGCGCACGGCCACCGCTACGAACAGCGGCAGATTCATGTTACGCATCGCACGCGCTGCCATCACAGCTCGCTGGCGATCTGTGTCAGCGCAACGCGATGCGGTTGCCGCGTCCGGCCAGGCATGCATGCCCACGTGCGCGACGGAATCGGGGCACCGACCACGCGCCTGAGCAATCAAGACATCGCCAGCACCACACATGCAAACGGCCCGGAAAACCGGGCCGTCCGTGCAACCACTCGCGCAGACCGACAGGATCAGGCGACGAACAGCGCCTTCATCTTCTTCAGCGCATTCGCTTCGATCTGGCGGATACGCTCGGCCGACACGCCGTATTCGTCTGCCAGTTCCTGCAGCGTCACCTTGGAATCGGAATCCAGCCAACGGCGCTTGACGATGTCGCGCGAGCGCGCGTCCAGGCCAGCCATGCCTTCGCGCAGCAGCTGCAGCTGGTTGTCTTCGCTGTCGTGACGCTCGTATGCCTGCGAAGGATCTTCTTCATTGGCGACCAGGTAGCTCACCGGCGACGGCGGGCCGTGATCGTCGTCTTCGTCCGACGACGCGTCGAAACCGATATCGCGACCGGACAGGCGCGACTCCATCTCCATCACTTCACGCTCGGAGACGTTCAAGTCCTTGGCAACTGCAGTCACTTCCGACGCATTGAGCCAGCCCAGACGGGTCTTGGACTTGCGCAGGTTGAAGAACAGCTTGCGCTGCGCCTTGGTCGTGGCGACCTTGACGATGCGCCAGTTCTTCAGGATGAACTCGTGCATCTCGGCACGGATCCAGTGCACCGCAAAGCTGACCAGGCGCACACCCATGTCCGGGTCGAAACGCTTGACCGCCTTCATCAGGCCGATATTGCCTTCCTGGATCAGGTCGCCCAGCGGCAGGCCGTAGCCGTTGTAGCCGCGGGCCACGTGCACCACGAAACGCAGGTGGGAATGGACCAGTTCGCGCGCCGCGTCCAGATCCAGCTCGTCGCGGAAGCGACGGGCCAGATCCTGCTCCTCATCGACCGACAGCACCGGGATCTGGTGCACGGCACCGATGTAGGCGTCCAGCGAACCGAGCGCACTGGGAATCGGGAGATTGTTTGCCACGAGGGCAGTCGAAGTAGTCTGGTTCATAGGCACCATCTTAGCAGTCGAACTATTGGACTGCCGGGTACAGAAAGAGTTCCCAGCATTCCATTTATAGGACGTTCGGGCTTTTGGCATCACCGGTGTTCTACAGCCCGGCTCCCCAAACACGAGGCTTACCGTACCACCAAGCCCCTATGCAAACCGTGACAAACTGGTTGCGCAACAGGATGTCGGGAGCGTCGTTCAGGCGCCGGCGGAGGTGAGGTCCAGCGCGCTGAGTGGTGGCAGCGACCAATCGATCGGGCTCAGACCACGCCGCCGCAAATGGTCGTTGGTCTTTGAGAAATGCTGGCAGCCCAGGAAGCCGCGGTGCGCCGACAGCGGCGAAGGATGCGGCGCCTTCAAGACCCGGTGGCGCGCCTGGTCGATGACCTTGCCCTTTGACTGCGCATAGCTGCCCCACAGCAGGAACACCAGCCCTTCGCGCTCGCGGTTGAGGGTTTCCACCACATGATCGGTGAAGCCTTCCCACCCCTTGTTCTGGTGGGCCCCGGCGCGTCCCTGCTCCACCGTCAGCACCGCATTGAGCAGCAGCACGCCCTGGCGCGCCCAGGGCATCAGGTAGCCGTGATCCGGTCGCGCGATCCCCAGGTCGTCCTGGATCTCTTTATAGATATTGAGCAGCGACGGGGGCACCGGCACGCCGGGCAGTACCGAGAAGCACAGCCCATGCGCCTGACCTTCGCCGTGATACGGGTCCTGGCCCAGGATCACCACCTTGACCTGCTCGAACGGTGTCGCGTCGAAGGCGGCGAAGATCTGCGAGCCGGGCGGAAACACCCGCGCCCCGGCCGCCTTGCGCTGGCGCAGGAATGCCGACAGCTCCTGCATCTGCGGGCGCAGCAGCCAGTCGCCCACTCTTGCCTTCCACGACGGTTCCAGCTGGATGCGTGCTTCCCCTTCAGTCATAGCGTGACAGCCTGATCCTCCAGGCGTGCCAGGCGCAGCTGGAACAACACCTTGGTCACCAGCAGGCGCTCTTCGATCGGTTTTTGCACCAGATCGTTGGCACCGGCGCGCAGCAATTCGGACTGATTGCGCGGGTTGGTGTCACCGGTCATCACCAGCACCGGCAGGCGGCGCTTGCCGTAGGCGAAATCGATGCGGATACGCTCGACCACGTCGCGGCCGTTGAGCTCGCCCTTCAGCGTCACGTCGGTCAGCACCACGTCGATGCGGCGCTCGGTGCGGCCCAGCGATTCGGCGGTGAGCAGCGCAAAGGCATCTTCGGCGGTGAGCACGTGCACCACTTTCAGGCTCTGGCGTTCGAGCATGCGCTTGGTCGCCTCGGCCACCACGCGGCTGTCTTCGATGTAGAGCACGGTCGCGCCCACCACCGGCTCGGGCTGCACGTACCCACGGATGAAAGTCGCCAGGGCTTCATGGCCCAGCGCCTTGTCGAAATAATCGGTGACGTACTCGGTGAAACGGCGCTCCACCAGATGCTGCTGCGCATCGCCGGAGACCACGATCACCGGCACATAGGCCTGCCCGGCGGTTTCGCGCACGCTGCGCGCCAGGGTCAGGCCGTCGCCATCGGGCAGCGACAGCGAGGTGGTGACCAGATCCACCGCGCCGGCTTCCAGCGCCTGACGCGCTTCGGCAATGTTGGAACAGCCGATCACCTGCACATTGGGCAGGTCGCGCTTGAGCACGTCGGCAATCAGCTTGCGCACCAACTTGGAGCCATCGACCACCATCACGCGCGGTGCGTCGCTGATCAGGTGTTTGAGATCTGGTGGATGCATGGCAGGCCTCAGGTCTCGGTAGGTCGGGTCTGGCGAAGGAAATGGCCGGTCACCAGCCAGGCACCCAACCAACCCAGGACTAAGGTGCCGACCAGCACCAGCGCAGAATGCAACAGATCCAGCCCGTGCAGGGTAAAAGAACTGCCGTAACTGTCGGCCAATGTCGCCAACGGCGCACGCAATGCCAGGCCGGAGGCGGCGATCAGAGCGAGCGCGACAGCACCGGCGCCGAGCCCGTACCACGCGCCCAGATACAAGAACGGGCGACGGATGAAGCCATCGCTGGCGCCGAGCAACTGCAGCACGCCGATTTCTTCGCGCCGCGACTGGATGTCCAGCCGCACGGTGTTGCCGACCACCAGCACCGCACCGATCCCGAGCAGGGCAGACAACACCTGGACCAGGCGCTCGCCGAAGTGCAACCAGCCATCCAGGCGCTTGCGCCACAGCGCGTCGTGCTGCACCTGATCGGTTTGCGGCAGCGCCTGTAGCGCACCGGCCAGCTGCGCGTCGTCGGTCGCGTCGGCGGGAGTGACGATCAACAAGGTGGGCAGCGGATTGTCGCCCAGCGCATCGGCCGCTTCATCGAGCTTGGCGCTCTCGCGCAGTTCGGCCAAACCCTGTTCGGGCGTGCGCAGCGTGACCTTGGCCACATCCGGGCGTGCACGCAGCTCGCCGGCCAGCGCCTGCGCCGCATCGGCAGCCACGTCGACCTTCAGGAACAGATTGATCTCGCGCGACTGCTGCACGCTGCCGGCCAGCAGCTTGACGTTGTCCAGCGCGATCGACAGCCCCAACGGCAGGGCCAGCGCCAGGGCCATCACCACGATGGTCAACAAGGTGGCCCACGGCTTGCGCATCGCACGGCCCAGGCTGAAGGCGATGCTGTGCAGGTGATGGTCGATCCACACGCCGAACCGCGACGGCGCGACAGTTTCGGTATTGGCGGGCTTGCTCATTCGGCCAGGTCCTGCGGCGAGATGTCGTCGACCAGGCGGCCGTGATCCAGGATCAGCACGCGCTTGCGCATCTGCTTGAGCAGCGCCAGGTCGTGGCTGACCACCAGCACGCTGGTGCCACGGGCCGGGAGTTCGGCGAACAACTGCATGATTTCCGCGGCCAGGGCGGGGTCGAGATTGCCGGTGGGCTCATCGGCCACCAGCAGCCGCGGTTCGCCGACGATGGCGCGCGCGATGCCAACGCGTTGCTGCTCGCCGGCAGACAATTGCGACGGCAGGGCTTTCTCGCGATGGGCCAGACCGATGCGCTCCAATGCCGAGCGCACGCGTTTGCCGATCTCGGCACGCCGGGTGCCGCGCAAGATCAGCGGCAAGGCCACGTTCTCGGCGATGCTGCGGTCGTTGAGCAGACGGTGGTCCTGATAGACCGCGCCCACCTGACGCCGATGCAGCGGAATCTGCCGGCCACGCACCTTGAGCAGGTTACGTTCGCCCAGCAGCACCGCGCCCTGACTCGGGCGTTCGCTGAGGTGGATCAGTTTGAGCAAGGTACTTTTGCCGGCGCCGGAGTGGCCGGTCACGAACAGCATCTCGCCATCGGCCACTTCGAAGCTGACATCGGTCAGCGCCTGGTGGCCACCGGCGTAGTGCTTGCTGACGTTGTCGAAACGCAGAACGGTCATTCAGCGATTATGCCGGAGCGCCAGTGCTTGCGTCGCATCGCCGATGCGCGGCGATGCGATCAGTGCCGCAAACGGTCAGTTGCCGGAGACCAGCGAACGCAGTCGGCGGCCGATCCGGCTGAGCAGCGACGGGCTGCCCGACGGCTTGGCGGCGGCACGCACCGGCTTGGCAACCACCTGGGTGGGCTTGCGCGGTGCGGCAGGTGCGGGAACCGGCGTGGATGCCACTGCCGGCTCGGCACCCTCGACCGGACGACCGTTACGACGACGCCGACGCTTGCGTGGTGCGCGCTCGGCATCGGCCACGCCCGCGGAAGGCGCCTGTGCCGCTGCTGCAGCCACCGGATGTTCGGTCGACGCCGCAGCTGCAGGCGCTTGGCCTTCTACCCGTGGCTTGCGACGCGGACGCGGCTTGCCATCGGCACCGGCGCCATCGCGGCGACCACCGCCACTGCCGCTGCGCGACCCGCCCGGGCCACCGCGCCCACCACCGCGACGCTGTTCTTCGGCGGCACGCTGCTCGCGCGCCTCGCGGAAGATCGTGCCCACGCTGTCACCAGCGTCCTCGTCGGCCTCTTCGCCTACCACCGGCACGCGTGGCGCGCGCGGCAGCGGCGTCAGCAGTTCGGACGTCACCGGCTCGACCGGAATCTTCTGCTCGATGTAGGCCTCGATGTCCGGCAGGCTCATCGCATAGCGTTCGCAGGCGAAGCTGATCGCATCGCCTTCCTCGCCCAGACGCGCGGTGCGGCCGATGCGATGGACGTAGTCTTCGGCGTCGAATGGCAGGTCGTAGTTGTAGACGTATTTGACGCCGTCGATATGCAGACCGCGCGCGGCCACGTCGGTGGCGACCAGGATTTCGAGCTGGCCTTTCTGGAAGCGGTTGAGCAGCGACTCGCGCTTCTTCTGCGGCACATCGCCCGACAGCACGCCGACCCGGTAGCCATGCCGCTCCAGGGTGCTCGCCACGCGCTCCACGAAGGCCTTGGTGTTGACGAACACCATGGTGCGCGCGCCTTCGCTGCGCGACAGCAAGCCCAACAGTAGCGTCTGCTTCTCTTCGTCGGACGGAAAATAGATGCGCTGGCGCACCCGCGCGGCGGTGATGCTTTCGGTTTCGACGACGAGCTTCTCCGGCTCGTTCATGTGCTCGTAGGCCAGCTCCAGCACGCGGTGGCTGAGCGTGGCCGAGAACAACAACGTCTGCCGGGTACCGCGCTCGGGCATGCGCCGCAGCAGGAAGCGGATGTCCTTGATGAAGCCCAGGTCGAACATGCGGTCGGCTTCGTCCAGCACGCAGATCTCGCAGGCGTGCAGCGAGACCACCTTGTGCTGTTTGACGTAGTCGATCAGACGGCCCGGGGTGGCGATGATCACGTCCACGCCCTGCTGCAACAGCTCGCGCTGCTTGTCGTAATCCACCCCGCCATAGACCAGCGCAAAGCGCAGGCCAAGGTCGGCGCCGAACTTCACTGCGTCCTTGTGAATCTGGATCGCCAGCTCGCGGGTCGGCGCCAGGATCAGCGCGCGCGGGTCTTCCGGCTTGCGGTCGGCCAGGGCCGGGCGGATCAGCAGCCGATTCATCACCGCGACCAGAAACGCCAAGGTCTTGCCGGTACCGGTCTGGGCCTGGCCGGCGACATCGCCGCCCGGCAGCGCGACCGGCAAGGTCAGCGCCTGGATCGGGGTACAGCGGGTAAACCCGGCGCTCTCCAGCCCGGCGATCAAGGCCGGATGCAGGTCGAACGAGGAAAAGGTCACATCGGTCAGCGGTTTGTCGCTCATTATTCCGTCTTCGTGAGGCGCCCTGGGCAGCCCGGGCGCGGCTTGCATCGATGCCGACAGCGTCGCAAACTGTGACTGTTGTGGCGGACAGCGCGGCTTCAGGACTGACACTTGATTCAGTCGCGCAATGCCCCAGTTTAGCGCAATGTAGCGGCCTGCCCGTTCGGGTGGGCCGTTTTGGTTTCCAGGAGACCCAAGGTGAGCGATAAGGTTCAACATGTCGGCGATGCCGACTTCGACACAGCTGTACTGCAATCGGGCGAACCGGTTCTGGTGGATTTCTGGGCCGAGTGGTGCGGCCCGTGCAAGATGATCGCCCCGGTGCTGGACGATCTGGCCGACACCTATCAGGGCCGCCTCAAGGTTGCCAAGGTCAATGTGGACCAGAACCGTGCGCTGGCCATCAAGTACCACGTGCGCTCGATCCCGATGCTGTTGCTGTTCAAGGACGGGCAGGTGCAGGCGACCCAGATCGGTGCCGTCGGCAAGGGCCAGCTGACCCAGATGATCGACAAGACCCTGGGTGGCGCGGCCGCCTGAGCAAGCGGGCGTCCAGCAATGGGCGCCCGATGATGCGCCGGCAGTTAAATCGTGCCCGGCAAGACGCTTGCGCGGTAACGCGCGGCGGTGATAGTGTCAGTCGGTCCGGCACACGTTCGTGCGCCGCCGCACCCCTCTAGAACCTCTTCTAGACTCCCATCTACCACCAGTTCGCCCCCTAGTTGGGCGCTCGCACCTTAGCGAGGAATCACGCACTTGTCCGATCATCCTTCCTCCGATACCGGGAGCAGCGTCGACGCTCCCGTCGAGAAGCGCGTGCGCAAGCCGCGCGTGAGCAAGACCGCCGCCGCCACTGAAGAGGCTGGCGCACAGCAGCCCAACCTGCCCTTGCCCGCCAGTCCCGCACCCGAAGCACCCCGTGCCCCGCAGGCACCGTCGCGCGCTGCCGATCCGGCACCGGCGCAGACGTCCAGCGATGGCGCCCAGGCCGGTCAGGCGCCCAGCGCCAGCCACGGCAGCGACACCCACGGCGAGCCCCGCGAGGGCGGCCAGTCGCAGCAGCAGCGCTTCAATCAGGCGCAGCAACAGCAGAACCAGGGTCAAGGTCAGCAGCAGGGTCAGGCCCAGGCACAGGGCCAGAACCAGAACCAGAACGCCGGCCAGAATCAGCAAGGCCAGGGCGGTCAGGGTCAGGGACAAAACCAGCAAGGCCAGAACCAGCAGGGCAATCGCCGCGACCGGTTCCGCAACCGCCGCGACCGCGGCCCGCGCGACCGCTTCGGCAACGACAGCGGCATGCCCTCGTCCGACGGCAACAACGAGCCGTTCGTCGCGCGTCCGCATCCGGCCGTACCGGAAGGTTTTCCGGTGTATTCGCTGAGCGACCTCAAGCGCATGCCGGCGCAGAAGCTGCTGGATATCGCCGACCAGCTCAATATCCAGGAAGGCGTGGCGCGTGCGCGCAAGCAGGACGTGATCTTCGCCCTTCTGAAGGTGCTGACCCGTCATGGTGAAGGCGTTGCCGCCGACGGCGTGCTGGAAATCCTGCCCGACGGCTTCGGTTTCCTGCGTGCGGCAGAAGCCAGCTACCTGGCCGGCCCGGACGATACCTATATTTCGCCCAGCCAAATCCGCCGCTTCAACCTGCGTACCGGCGACCACCTCTCCGGCCGCATCCGCTTCCCGAAGGACGGCGAACGCTATTTCGCGCTGTCGATCGTCGACACCATCAATGGCGAGCCGCTGGAAGCGAGCAAGAACAAGGTCCTGTTCGAGAACCTGACCCCGCTGTTCCCGCGCCGCCGCTTCCGTCTGGAGCGTGGCGATGGCTCCACCGAGGACATCACCGGCCGCATCCTGGATCTGATGGCACCGCAGGGCAAGGGTCAGCGTGCGCTGATCGTCTCCCCGCCCAAGGCCGGTAAGACGATGATGATGCAGCAGGTGGCCACGGCCATCACCACCAATCACCCCGAAGTGCACATGATCGTGCTGCTCATCGACGAGCGCCCGGAAGAAGTGACCGAAATGCAGCGCACCGTGCGCGGCGAAGTCATCTCCTCCACGTTCGACGAGCCGGCTGCGCGTCACGTGCAGGTCGCCGAGATGGTGATCGAGCGGGCCAAGCGCCTGGTCGAGCACAAGAAGGACGTGGTGATCCTGCTGGACTCCATCACCCGCCTGGCGCGCGCCTACAACAACGTGGTGCCCAGCTCCGGCAAGGTGCTCACCGGCGGTGTGGACGCCAATGCGTTGCACCGCCCGAAGCGCTTCTTCGGCGCGGCGCGTAACGTGGAAGAAGGCGGCTCGCTGACCATCATCGCCACGGCGCTGGTGGAAACCGGCAGCAAGATGGACGAGGTGATCTACGAAGAGTTCAAGGGCACCGGCAACAGCGAAGTGCATCTGAACCGTCGCATCACCGAAAAGCGCGTGTACCCGGCGATCGACATCAACCGTTCGGGCACGCGTCGCGAAGATCTGCTGATCGAACCGGAGTTGCTGCAGAAGATCTGGATCCTGCGCAAGCTGCTGCACCCGATGGACGAAATCGCAGCAATGGAATTCCTGTTGGACAAGATGAAGACCACCAAGTCCAACGACGAGTTCTTCAGTTCGATGAAGCGCTGAGTTCAGTCGGTTTATCGAGACAAAAAAGCCCCGCATTGCGGGGCTTTTTTGTGGGCACGCTGCCGTACGTACAGCGACAACGAGCATCGACGATGCCCATTTCGGTGGACATTCGGCGGACTGGACGATGCCGAAGGACCCGTCAGGCGAGCCTGCGCGACTCCGCATATGGCGGGGTGTCGGGATAATCGTCTTCGCGAAGCCGGCTCTGCAGGTCGCGCCACCAGCGTGGGTCGAACAGTTCCGGGTGCTGGTGCTTGACCGCTTCCAGCTGCGAGGAGGGCAGGCCCATGAACAAGGCGAAGCGCTCGGGAAAGACGTCGCGCGGGCCGACATGGAACCAGGGTTCTGCGGCCATCTGTTCTTCGTAGGTGGTGGGCGTCGGCCAATCGCGGAAGTTGCATTCGGTGATCAGGCACAGCTCGTCATAGTCGTAGAACACCGCGCGCTGATGGCGGGTAATGCCGAAATTCTTCAGCAACATGTCGCCGGGAAAGATGTTGTTGCGCGCCATGTCCTTGATGGCCTGGCCGTAGTCCAGCGCTGCTGCATGCGCGGCTTCGGGCAATTGTTCGCGCAGGTACAAATTCAACGGGCGCAACCGGCGCTGCACATAGCACAGTGCGATCAGGACATCGTCGCCGTCTTCGCTCAGGCTCATCGCGCAGCTGGTCTGCAGCTCTTGCAGCAGCGTCGGCGAAAAACGCGCCTTGGGGAAACGCAGGAAGCGATACGGCTGTGCGTCGAGCAGGCGGCCGATGCGGTCGAGCTGGAAGACCAATTCGTACTTACCCTCCACCTGCGCGCGGCTCATGGTTTTGGGATACGCAAAGCGGTCGCGAATGAGTTTGAAGACCAGCGGATAACTGGGCAGCGTAAAGACCACCATGACCATGCCGGGGGTGCCATCGGCGTGCACCAGCTGTTCGGACGGATGTGCCTGAAAATGGCTGAAAAACGTGCGGTAACGCTCGGTCTTGCCCTGCTTGGCGCGACCCAGCATTGTGTATAGCTCATCGACCGGCTTATGGGTGAGCAGGCTGCGCAGGAACACCACCGCATCGCCGACAGTGGACAGGTCGGCTTGAAAATAGCTGCGCGAGTTGCTGAACAATTGCGCGACATCGCTGCGCCGGGTCAGCACCGCTTCGGCGCGCAGGCCGGCGGCGGCGTTGATCAGCGCGATCACGCATGGCGAAAAGCGATGTTCGCCGAACACGCGTCCGACCAGATACGCACGCCGCTCGCGATAGAACACCGTCTCCAGCAATTCCACGCTGCGCACCGGATGTTCGCCCCAATGCGCAAGGTCGTCCAGCAGACGCACCGCAATGGCAGCCGCGCAACGGGTGCGGTGCGCATACGGCACGGCGAACGCGTAGTCGCCCAGCACCCGCACCAGCATGTCGGTCAAGCGGCCGGGCGAGACGGCGTAGGTGTGGCGCGCAACCGGCACGGTGATGGCGTCGGTCGGTTCGATATCCAGGGCGATGAATTCGATGTCGGCATCGACGCCGTGGGTACCGAAGTAGCGCCGGGTCAGGGTATTGTAGAACGTCTTGTACAGCTCCTGATCGATCAACCCGCTCAGCAACGCAGCGTAATGATCGCGCGCACGCATCCATAGCGCGCGGTCGTGCGCCTGACCCAGCAGTACTGCGCGCAGACGCAACATGCATTCGGCGATGTAGTGGTCGTAAAGCGCGATGCGCGCCACTGCGTCTTCGCGCGCGCCGCTCCAGTCGCGTGTTTCGAACCGCTGTTTGGCGCGCGCGGTGATTTCGGAAAAGCGCGCGTGATAGTCCTCGAACGCTTCGTACACGGCCTGGGCGATCGCCAGCGCGCGGCGCTCGGATTGTGGAGGCAACGATGGATGGTTCATGGCGGCAGTGTCCCGGAGCGTTTGCGGCGGCGCGCGGCCAATGGCGTGGCGGTCGCCTGCTGCGCATGCGCGGCGTGTTCGCGCGCCTGGCCCTGTAGCCAGGTGCGAAACGCGAGAAACCCGCCATGGGTGCTGGAACGCGGCGGATACACCAGGTAATGCGACCAACTGGTCTTGAGCCGTTGCGTGGACAACGCCACCAGCTGGCCGGACGCCAGCAACAGACGCGCACGCGTCACGCGCCCCAGTGCAACGCCGACGCCATCCAGGGCGGCACGATGGTGTGCCTCCGATTCGTCGAGCACGGCGACATAGCGTCGCGGCACATCGCCGCCGAACGCCGCAAACCAGCGCGACCAGGCGTCATCCGGGTCGCCCAGCAATGGCCACTGATGCAATGGTGGCGCCTCCACGCCGCCCATGCGGGCGATCAGGGCCGGGCTAGCCATGGGCACCAGCCATTCGTCGAACAAGGGCTCGGCGATGACGCCAGGCCATTGCCCGGCGCCGATACGCATGGCGGCATCCACTTGCTGCTGGCGTTCGAAATCCACCAGTCGCTCGCTCGACAGCAGGTTGATTTCGATGGTGGGATGAATTGCCAGAAATTCGCCCAGGCGCGGCACCAGCCAGGCCGATGCCATCGACGGCGTGAGACTCAGCGTCAGGGTGTCTTCGCGACGCGCACCGAAGGGCTCGAACGCCTCGGCGATGGCGTCCAGATGCGATGCGATGCGGTCGAGCAGTTGCTGGCCCTGCGGCGTGGCGGTGACGCCGCGCGCATGCCGTTGCAGCAGCGGATATCCCAGCCGTTGTTCGAGCGCGCGCATCTGATGACTAAGTGCGCTGACGGTCAGATGCATCGCGCCAGCAGCGCGCGACAGGTTGCCCAGGCGTACCGCGCTGACGAAGCCTTGCAATGCGTGAAGCGGCGGACGCGACATGGCCAACCCTTGAATGGAATTCAATACTCACTTGTAAAAGCCTCGCTTTTACGTCCCCTAGCCTGCGCCTACTGTGGATTCCACTCAAGTGGAGGTGGGTCATGCGCATCTTTAGCGAACTGTTGTTTCAGCACGGCCACATTGCCGATGTGGCGCTGGCCCAGCGTCTGGCGGAACCGGACACGGCAGTGGAGGCGATGCAACGGCACACCTCAATGGAATCGCTTGGATCTGCCGTGCCGCCACAGCCAAACGTGCAGACGATGACTGATCGGCCTACCCGGCGCGAGCGACGCATGGCGCGGCTCAGCCGACGCCTGCTGCGTGGCGTGACGGCATTATCGCCGTTTCGCTGAAACGACAAGGCCCGTCTCTTGCGAGACGGGCCTTGCAGACGACATGTGCAGAGACAGCAGGCGGCGCGGCGACTCAGGCCTTGAGCGTGGCCAGGATGTCGTTGAAGGTCTTGCTGGGGCGCATCGCCTCGCTGACCTTGGCCAGGTCGGGATGGTAGTAACCGCCAATTTCCACCGGCTTGCCCTGCGCGCCGTTGAGCTCGGCCACGATCGTGGCTTCGTTCTCGGTCAGGGCCTTGGCCAGCGGCGCGAACTTGGCCTGCAAAGCCGTGTCTTCGGTCTGCGCGGCCAGGGCCTGTGCCCAGTACATCGCCAGATAGAAGTGGCTGCCGCGGTTGTCGAGCTCGCCGACCTTGCGCGCGGGCGACTTGTTGTTGTCCAGGAACTGACCGTTGGCGACATCCAGCGCCTTGGCCAGCACGGTGGCCGACGGGTTGTCGTAACGGTTGCCCAGGTGCTCGAGCGAGGCGGCCAGGGCCAGGAATTCACCCAGCGAATCCCAGCGCAGGCAGTTCTCTTCGACGAACTGCTGCACATGCTTGGGCGCCGAACCACCGGCACCGGTTTCGAACAGGCCGCCGCCGGCCATCAGCGGCACGATGGACAGCATCTTGGCACTGGTGCCCAGCTCCATGATCGGGAACAGGTCGGTGAGGTAGTCGCGCAGCACATTGCCGGTGACCGAGATGGTGTCCTGACCCTTGCGGATGCGCTCCAGCGAGAACGTGGTCGCTTCCACTGGCGGCAGGATGCGGATATCCAGGCCGTTGGTGTCGTGATCCTTCAGATACTGCTCGACCTTGGCGATCACCTGCGCATCGTGCGCGCGCGCCTTGTCCAGCCAGAACACGGCCGGCGTATCGCTCAGGCGGGCGCGCTCCACGGCCAGCTTCACCCAGTCCTGGATCGGCGCGTCCTTGACCTGGCACATGCGCCACAGATCGCCGGCTTCCACTGCGTGCTCGAACACCGTCTTGCCGTTGCCATCGGTGACCTTGACGGTGCCGGCGCCGGACATCTGGAAGGTCTTGTCGTGCGAGCCATATTCCTCGGCCTTCTGCGCCATCAACCCCACGTTGGGCACCGAGCCCATGGTGGACGGATCGAACGCGCCGTGCGCCTTGCAGTCGTCGATCACCGCCTGATACACGCCCGCGTAGCAACGATCCGGAATCACCGCCTTGGTGTCCTGCAACTTGCCTTGCGCGTTCCACATCTGGCCGGAGTCGCGAATCATCGCCGGCATCGAGGCATCGACGATCACGTCGCTGGGCACATGCAGGTTGGTGATGCCCTTGTCCGAATTGACCATCGCCAGGCCGGGGCGTTGTGCGTATTCGGCCTGGATATCGGCGGTGATCTGCGCCTGCTGCTCTTCCGGCAGGCTGCCGATGCGCGCGTACAAATCGCCGATGCCGTTGTTGGGATCGAAGCCGACCGACTTGAGCGCATCGGCATGCTTGCTCAGCGTGTCCTTGTAGAACTCGCCGACCACCACACCGAATAGCACCGGATCGGAGACCTTCATCATGGTGGCTTTCAAATGCACCGAGAACAGCACGTCGCGGGCCTTGGCATCGGCAATCTGCGCATCGATGAAGCTGGCCAGCGCGCGCTTGCTCAACACCGCAGCGTCGACGATTTCGCCGGCTTTGACCGCCACCTTGTCTTTCAGCACGGTGCTGCTGCCATCGGCACCGACGAATTCGATCTTCAGCGTGCCGGCGTCGGCCAGGGTGGTGGACTGCTCGCTACCGAAGAAATCGCCGGACTCCATGTGCGACACGTGCGACTTGGAATCGCTGCTCCACTTGCCCATGCGGTGCGGGTGCTTACGCGCATAGTTCTTCACCGACAGCGGTGCGCGACGATCGGAATTGCCCTCGCGCAGCACCGGATTCACCGCGCTACCCTTGACCTTGTCGTAGCGCGCCTTGATGTCTTTTTCCGCAGCATCCTTGGGCTCGTCCGGATACGCCGGCAGTGCATAGCCCTGGCCTTGCAGCTCCTTGATCGCGGCCTTGAGCTGCGGCACCGAGGCGCTGATGTTGGGCAGCTTGATGATGTTGGCCTCCGGCGTGGTGGCCAGCTCACCCAGTTCGGCCAGGTCGTCGGCGATCTTCTGCGTGTCGCTCAAATGCTCGGGAAACAGCGCCAGAATGCGCCCGGCCAGCGAGATATCGCGCGTTTGGACCACGATGCCGGCGGTATCGGTGTAGGCATCGATGATCGGCAGCAGCGACTGCGTGGCCAGGTAGGGTGCTTCGTCGGTGAGCGTGTACAGGATCTTCGGTGTCTTCGACATGAGGTGCGATGGCTCTTGTGGTCGGGAGGAGCGCCGGCATTCACGGACGATGGCAGTGGTGCGCGCGACGGGGTCGTTGATGGCACACCGGTCAGCCAGCGCATTGGACGCGGCGATGGATCAGCATGGCATTGTCGCGTCTGAGCCGCGCCCGGGTAAAGCGACCACAGGCGGATGCTTCGTCCCGTCGCCAAGGCAATCGACATGGATGCAGCTGTAACAAATGCGATGCAACAAAAAGGCGCGACTTGATCGGTCGCGCCCTGCTTGCATGGCTTAGTGCAATATCGAGCCACCAGCTGACGGGAGCAGCGGCGACGCACGGCCAATGCCGTACATCGCCAATGTCGCCCAGCCTTACTTGACCGTGATGGTCTGCGGATTACCTGCGGGCTTGCCGTCCACCATGACCTGCGCGGTGTAGGTGCCGGCCGGCCAGCCATCGGGCTTGCTGAAGCTCAGGTTGGTGGTTTCGGCACCGGTGGTGTTCAACGTCGCGCTCTGTTCGCCAGCCACCTGGCCATCCTGATAGGTCAGCTTCGCCGACACGGCCACGTTGCTCGCGCTGCCGTCCGTCTTGACCGAGACGATGATGGTGTCTTTGCTGCCGACACTGGTCGCCGGAGTCACCGTCTTGTCGGCTGCGGCCTGGGTGCCTACGGCCACGTTGGACACCGTCACCGCGCTACTCGGCGCAGCACCGCCATCGGTGCTGGCCGAACCGGTTGCGCTGCCCTGGGCTGCCTGATCGCTCGCCGGCGGGGTGGCGGCCGGGCCGGGCATCGCTTCGGTCGCGGCACCGGAAGTGGGGTCTTTGGAAACGCTGTCGTCGTCGGCCTTCTTGCTACAGCCAGACACTGCCAGGACGCCGGCCAAGGCCAGGGCTAAGCTGCTCGAAACAGAGGTAGTACGCATAAATCGATTCTCCGGTAGCCAGAACACCTGCAGTCGCAGTGTTCGATTGGTTTCTGGGTTTGTTGAATGACGTTGCCGCCAGCGACTGGAAGCCGACCTGCCGTTACGATTTTGCAGGCAGGCGCAGCACCTGACCGGGAAAGATCTTGTCCGGGTCCTGCAGCGTTTCGCGGTTGGCTTCGAAAATACGTGGCCACAGGTTGCCGTCGCCCAGATGGCGCTTGGCAATACTGGAGAGGCTGTCGCCGGTCTGGACGGTCACCGATTCTTCAACGAGCTGCGCGGTGCTTTGCACACTGGTGCGCACGTTGGAAAAATCGGGCGCAGGGGTCACCTCGGCGGTGCTGTCGACCGATGAGGTGACGTTGGAGAAATCTGCCTTCTTGTCGACACTCATTGCTGCAATCCCTGTGCATCGCGGTGTCAGCAGGGTGCGCGAGGCGCTGTTAAGCATGGATCGCGCCGCCGTGAAGCCCGCGCGATCCTGCATGAGCGCGACCTACTGACGCAGGTCGCGGAAGATCGACAGCGGCGTCGGGACACTGGCCGAGCTGCGCAGCGGATTGATGTCCAGGCCGCCACGACGTGTGTAGCGCGCTTCCACCACCAGCCACTGCGGCGCGCACTGTGTCAGCACGTCGTTGAAGATGCGCTCGACGCATTGCTCATGAAACTCGGCGTGGTCGCGGAAACTCACCAGATAACGCAGCAATCCCTCGCGATCGATCGGTGCGCCGCGGTAACGCAAGGTGACGCTGGCCCAGTCCGGCTGGCCAGTCACCGGGCAATTGGATTTGAGCAAGGCCGAGGTCAGCACCTCTTCCACCACTGGCTGCGCATGCGCGCAGAGATAGGCCGCGTTGGGCGGGCCGTACTCGTCGATGCTGACATCCAGTGCGTCGATCGAGTCGCCCTCGCCGACCGCATCGATCGGCGGCAGGCCGAACTCCACCGCCACATCGGCACCGGCGCGCGTGGACAGGTCGGTCGCAATGCGCGTGCGCACCGCTTCGGCGCTGTTGAAGCGGGTGGCGTTGAGCGAGTTGAGATACAGCTTGAGCGACTTGGATTCGATCAGCGACGGCGAATCGCAGGGCACATGCAAGGTGGCCGTGGCCACGCAGGGCTTGCCTTGTGCATCGAGCCAGCTGAGTTCGTAGGCATGCCAGCGATCGCGACCGATAAACGGCAACTCACCAGTCAGCCCGATCGCCTCGCGCCCGGCCGCACGCGGAATCGGAAACAGCAACGACGGGTCGTAGCCGCTCGGATAGGCGACCTCACGACCGAGGGTGGAATCTTCTGGGGTATTCATGTCGCCATTTTAGGCCGCACGGGCTGGCCGTGAGGTGTATGGCGACGCGTGAAAGAGAGCGAATCGAAAACCGGAAGATCGCCGCTCCAGAATCAAGCCACCGGCCCAACCAGCGAAAGCGAGAATCGCCCAGCCACGGACGATTCCCGATTCCCCATTCCCCATTCACCCCTGCTGCAGATAATCCAGCGACACCTGCAACAGCGCGCGCAAGCCCACATCCAGCGACGACTCGTCCAGCAGGAACTGCGGCGAATGGTTGCTGGGTGCGGTGGCCGGGTCGATACCCTTGGCGGTGGAGCCGACGAAGAAGAACATCGACGGCACCTGCTGGGCGTAGAACGAGAAATCTTCCGCGCCCATGTGCAACGGCGGTTCGTACACATTGTCGGCACCCACCACGGCCTGCAGGCTGGGCAGCATCCTGGCCGTCAGTGCGGGGTCGTTGACAGTGGCAGGATTGCCCGGCTGATCCGGCACCTGCGCCTGGACCTTGGCCCCATGCGCGGCGGCGGTGTGTTCGGCCACGTTCTTGAGATCGGCAAAGATCTGCTGGCGCATGCCCTCGTCGAAGGTGCGGATGGTGCCGACCATTTCCACATCGTCGGGGATGATGTTGTAGCGGATGCCGCCCTTGATCGCGCCGAAGCTGAGCACCGCCGGCTGCTTGGACAGGTTGGCGCGGCGGCTGATCACCGTTTGCGCGGCGCCGATCATGTCGGCGCTGGCCACGATCGGGTCGATGCCGTTCCACGGCGCCGAGCCATGGGTCTGGCGGCCGATCATCTTGATCGCGAAGCGGTCCGAGGCCGCCATCAGCGGGCCGCTGCGCACCGCGATCTTGCCGGCCTGCACGCTGGAGAACACATGCAGGCCGAACACCGCCTGCGGCTTGAAGTCGGCAAACAGGCCTTCCTTGAGCATCAGCGAGGCGCCGCCCTCTTCGTTGCCTGGGGCGCCTTCTTCGGAGGGCTGGAAGATCAGCATCACTTCGCCGGGCAACTGCTCGCGCATGCCCACCAGCGCTTCGGCGACGCCGAGCAGGATGGCGGTGTGCGCATCGTGGCCGCAGGCATGCATCACCCCGACCTGCTCGCCGCGGTATTCGGCGGTGGCCTTGGAGGCGAACGGCAGCCCGGTCTGCTCTGTCACCGGCAGCGCGTCCATGTCCGCACGCAGTGCGATCTTCGGCCCCGGCTTGGCGCCCTTGATGATGGCCACCACGCCGTGATGGGCAATGCCGGTGCGCGGCTTGAGGCCCAGCTTGCGCAGCTGCGCGGCCACGGTGGCGGCAGTGCGCTCCTCGCGGTTGGACAACTCCGGGTGCTGGTGGAAGTCGCGGCGCCATTGCACCACCTTGGCCTGCAGCGGGGCGGCAGCGGCCTGAACGTCGGGCCGCTGCGCAGTCTGCGCGGTGGCGAGCATGGGCAGGGCGAGCAGCGCGCTGGTCAGCAAGCGGGAGGGGCGCATCGGCAATCCTCGAAAGATGGTTGCCTAATGTAGTGCAGGCGCGTGCCGGATGGGCTGTAGTGGGGCCCGATTCAGCCCGGCGGTCAACCGCGGTAGCCGTGGCGCGTTGCCGCTGCAGTGCAAGTGTGACCGTTGCGGTCGTTTCGCCGGCCGAGCCGTTACTTCAGTAACGCTCAATTGGGAGAGCGCAACGATATGCTTTGCACAGCCGCCCCACGGTCGCATCCACGCGTCCGGCCCGCCCCTCAGGAGTTGTCGCATGTCGCGTTTTTGGAAGATCACACTGCTGGTTGTCGCGGTGCTCGTCGTGGTGTTCGTCGCAGTGCGGATGATGGGTGGGGGCAATCACGGCAAGCGCGCAGGCGCGCCGGACGGCAATGACCCGGACAACAGCGGCCCGGTACCGGTGACGGTGGTGGCGGCCACCACGCAGGACGTTCCGGTCTATGCCAGCGCGCTGGGTACGGTCACCGCGCTCAATACGGTCACGGTCAGCCCGCAGGTGGGCGGCCAGTTGATGAGCCTGAATTTCAAGGAAGGCCAGGAAGTGAAGAAGGGCGATCTGCTGGCGCAGATCGATCCACGCACGCTGCAGGCCAGCTACGACCAGGCACTGGCCGCCAAACGCCAGAACCAGGCGCTGTTGGCGACCTCGCGGGTGAATTACCAGCGTTCCAACGACCCGGCCTACAAGCAATACGTCTCGCGCACGGATCTGGACACCCAACGCAACCAGGTTGCCCAGTACGAGGCCGCGGTTGCGGCCAACGACGCGCAGATGCGCTCGGCGCAGGTGCAATTGCAGTTCACCCGCGTCACTGCGCCGATCGACGGCATCGCCGGCATCCGTGGCGTGGACGTGGGCAACATCGTCACCAGCAGCTCCACGATCGTCACCCTGACCCAGATCCGCCCGATCTACGTGTCTTTCAACCTGCCCGAGCGTGAGTTGCAGGCAGTGCGTACCGGTCAAACGGCGGCGCCGCTGGCCGTAGCGGCACTGGATCGCGGCGATGCGCATGTGATCAGCAGCGACGGCAAGCTGGATGTGATCGACAACCGCATCTCCGCCGACAGCGGCACCTTCGGCGCACGCGCGATCTTCAACAACACCGACAACGCGCTATGGCCGGGCCAGTTCGTCAATGTGCGCCTGCAGCTGCGCACCATCGCCGGCGGCACCGTGGTGCCGTCCCAGTCGGTGCAGCGCGGCCCTGACGGCGATTACGTATACGTGGTGGGCAGCGACAACACCGCACAGATGCGCACCGTGGTACAGGGCGTGGAAGTGGACGACAGCCATGTGCAGATCACCAAGGGCCTCAAGCCCGGCGAGCGTGTGGTGACCGAAGGCCAGTTCCGCCTGAAACCGGGCAGCAAGGTCAGCGCGCTCAAGCCGGGCGAGACGCCGCCGGAACCGACCGAGGCCGAACTCAAGGCCGCCAAGGACAAACAGAGCCGTGGTGGTGGCCCCGGCGGCCGTCGTGGCGGCGGTCCGCGCTAACTCTCGACCACCGGCGACGGAACTTCCGTCGCCGATGTGCGCCGGCGCTGCATGCGCCGGCTTCGCCTGACGTCTTCAGCAAGGACACCCCCCGTGGGCTTTTCGACCATCTTCATCCGCCGCCCGATCGCCACTTCGTTGTTGATGGCCGGCGTCCTGCTGCTGGGCATCCTGGGCTACCGTCAATTGCCGGTCTCGGCATTGCCGGAAATCGACGCGCCCAGCCTGGTCGTCACCACCCAGTATCCCGGCGCCAATGCGACCACCATGGCCTCGCTGGTCACCACGCCGCTGGAGCGCCAGTTCGGGCAGATCTCCGGCCTGCAGATGATGACCTCCGATTCGTCGGCGGGCCTGTCCACCATCATTCTGCAGTTCTCGATGGAGCGCGATATCGATATCGCCTCGCAGGATGTGCAGGCGGCGATCCGCCAGGCCACCCTGCCCTCTTCGCTGCCGTACCAGCCGGTCTATAACCGGGTCAATCCGGCCGATGCGGCGATTCTCACGCTCAAGCTCACCTCCGATTCGCTGCCGCTGCGCGAGGTCAACCGCTATGCCGATGCGATCCTGGCCCAGCGCCTGTCGCAGGTGCCGGGCGTGGGCCTGGTGTCGATCGCCGGCAACGTGCGCCCTGCGGTGCGCATCCAGGTCAACCCGGCGCAGCTATCGAACATGGGCCTGACCATGGAGTCGCTGCGCAGCGCGCTGACCCAGACCAACGTCAGTGCGCCCAAGGGCTCGCTCAACGGCAAGACCCAGTCCTACAGCATCGGCACCAACGACCAGCTCACCGACGCGGCGCAGTACCGCGAGACCATCATCAGCTACAAGGACGGCCGCCCGGTGCGGCTGGCGGACGTGGCCAACGTGGTCGATGGGGTGGAGAACGACCAGCTGGCCGCCTGGGCCGACGGCAAGCAGGCGGTGCTGCTGGAGATCCGCCGCCAGCCCGGCGCCAACATAGTGCAGACGGTGGAGCAGATCCGCAACATCCTGCCGCAGCTACGCTCGGTGTTGCCGGCCGATGTGCATCTGGAGGTGTTCTCCGACCGCACCGAAACCATTCGCGCCTCGGTGCACGAGGTGAAGTTCACCCTGGTGCTGACCATCGCGCTGGTGGTGGCAGTGATCTTCGTGTTCCTGCGCCGGCTGTGGGCGACCATCATCCCCTCGGTGGCGGTGCCGCTGTCGCTGGCCGGCACCTTCGGGGTGATGGCCTTCGCCGGCATGTCGCTGGATAACCTCTCCTTGATGGCGCTGGTGGTGGCCACCGGGTTCGTGGTCGACGATGCGATCGTGATGATCGAGAACATCGTGCGCTACATCGAGCAGGGCAAGAGCGGGCCGGAAGCGGCCGAGATCGGCGCCAAACAGATCGGCTTCACCGTGTTGTCGCTGACCGTGTCGCTGGTGGCGGTGTTCCTGCCGCTGCTGCTGATGCCGGGCGTCACTGGGCGGCTATTCCACGAGTTTGCGTGGGTGCTGTCGATTGCGGTGGTCATCTCGATGCTGGTGTCGCTGACGTTGACGCCGATGATGTGCGCCTACCTGCTCAAGCCCGATGCATTGCCCGAAGGCGAAGACGCGCACGAGCGCGCAACCGCCGCCGGCAAGACCAACCTGTGGACGCGGACCGTGGGCGCCTATGAGCGCAGCCTGGACTGGGTGCTTGCCCACCAGCCGCTGACCCTGGCCGTGGCGATCGGTGCGGTGGCGTTGACGGTGGTGCTGTATGTGGCCATTCCCAAGGGCTTGCTGCCCGAGCAGGACACCGGCCTGATCACCGGTGTGGTGCAGGCCGACCAGAATGTGGCGTTTCCGCAGATGGAGCAACGCACCCAGGCGGTGGCCGCCGCGTTGCGCAAGGACCCGGCGGTGACCGGCGTGGCCGCCTTCATCGGCGCCGGCACCATGAACCCCACGCTCAACCAGGGCCAGCTGTCGATCGTGCTGAAGACGCGCGGCGAGCGCGAGGGCCTGGACGAAGTACTGCCGCGCCTGCAGAAGGCGGTGGCCGGCATTCCGGGCGTGGCCTTGTTCCTCAAGCCGGTGCAGGACGTCACCCTGGACACGCGCGTGGCCGCCACCGAATACCAGTATTCGATCTCGGACGTGGACAGCAGCGAGCTGGCCACCTGGGCCGGGCGCATGACCGAATCGATGCGCAAACTGCCCGAGCTGGCGGATGTGGACAACAACCTGGCCAACCAGGGGCGTGCACTGGAACTGAGCATCGACCGCGACAAGGCCAGCATGCTCGGCGTGCCGATGCAGACCATCGACGACACGCTGTACGACTCCTTCGGCCAGCGCCAGATCTCCACCATCTTCACCGAGCTCAATCAGTACCGCGTCGTGCTGGAAGTAGCGCCGGAATTCCGCACCAGCACCGCCCTGATGAACCAGCTGGCCGTGGCCAGCAACGGAAGCGGCGCGCTCACCGGCACCAACGCCACCAGCTTCGGCCAGGTCACCTCATCCAACTCGTCCACCGCCACCGGCGTGGGCGCGCAGAACACCGGCATCGTGGTCGGTGCCGGCAGCATCATTCCGCTGGCCGCGCTGGCCGAAGCCAAGGTCACCAACACACCGTTGGTGGTGAGCCACCAGCAACAGCTGCCGGCCGTCACCATCTCGTTCAACCTGGCGCCGGGGCATTCGTTGTCGCAGGCGGTGGCGGCGATCGAGAAGGCACGCGAAGAACTCAAGATGCCGACCCAGGTGCATGCGCAGTTCGTCGGAAAAGCTGCCGAATTCACTGGCAGCCAGACCGATATCGTGTGGCTGCTGCTGGCCTCGATCGTGGTGATCTACATCGTGCTGGGCGTGTTGTACGAGAGCTATATCCACCCGTTGACCATCATCTCCACGCTGCCGCCGGCCGGTGTCGGTGCGTTGCTGGCGCTGATGCTGTGCGGGCTGAGCCTGTCGGTGGACGGCATCGTTGGCATCGTGCTGCTGATCGGCATCGTCAAGAAGAACGCCATCATGATGATCGACTTCGCCATCGACGCACGCCGCGAAGGGGCAAGCGCGCACGATGCGATCCGGCGCGCCTGCCTGCTGCGCTTCCGCCCGATCATGATGACCACCGCCGCGGCCATGCTGGGCGCGTTGCCGCTGGCGCTGGGCACCGGCATCGGCTCGGAACTGCGCCGCCCGCTGGGCATTGCGATCGTCGGCGGCCTGCTGCTGTCGCAGCTGGTCACGCTGTACACCACCCCGGTGATCTATCTGTACATGGAACGCGCCGGCGAGCGCCTGCGCGCATGGCGTGCGCGCCGCGCAGCGCGCCATGACGGCGCAACCCCGGCATCCACCTCGGAGCGATCGGCATGACGACTGCTGACGTCTTCGCTGATCGCTCTGCCTGCCCACGGCATCGCCTGCCCACACGCACGCGTGGAGGCCGCGCTGGCTGTTGCCTTTACCAATTCCCGAATCCCGATTCCCGATTCCCGGCACCACACCCATGAACATCTCCGCGCCCTTCATCAAGCGCCCGATCGGCACCTCGCTGCTGGCGATCGGTTTGTTCGTGATCGGATTGATGTGCTACCTGCGGCTGGGTGTGGCGGCGCTGCCGAACATCCAGATTCCGATCATCTTCGTGCACGCCACCCAATCCGGTGCCGACGCCAGCACCATGGCCTCCACCGTCACCGCGCCGCTGGAACGTCACCTGGGCCAGTTGCCCGGGATCGACCGCATGCGCTCGTCCAGCTCGGAGAGCAGCAGCCTGGTCGTACTGGTGTTCCAGAGCAGCCGCAACATCGATTCGGCCGCGCAGGACATCCAGACCGCGATCAACGCATCGCAATCGGACCTGCCCTCCGGGCTCGGAACGCCGATGTACTCCAAGGCCAACCCGAACGACGACCCGGTGATTGCCATCGCGTTGACCTCGGAGACGCAATCGGCCGATGAGCTCTACAACGTGGCCGATTCGCTGCTGGCGCAGCGGCTGCGCCAGATCACCGGCATCAGCTCGGTGGACATTGCCGGGGCATCCACCCCGGCAGTACGCGTGGACGTGGACCTGCGCGCACTCAATGCACTGGGCCTGACACCGGACGATCTGCGCAATGCGGTGCGCGCGGCCAATGTGACTTCGCCGACCGGATTCCTGTCCGACGGCAACACCACCATGGCCATCATCTCCAACGATTCGGTGTCCAAAGCCGCCGATTTTGCGCAGTTGGCGATCTCCACCCAGTCCAACGGGCGCATCGTGCGCCTGGGCGATGTGGCCACCGTTTACGACGGCCAGCAGGATGCCTATCAAGCCGCCTGGTTCGACGGCAAACCGGCGGTGGTGATGTACGCCTTCACCCGCGCCGGCGCCAACATCGTCGAAACCGTCGACCAGGTGAAGGCGCAGATTCCCGAACTGCGTAGCTATCTGCAGCCCGGCACCACGCTCACGCCCTACTTCGACCGCACACCCACCATTCGCGCCTCGCTGCACGAGGTGCAGGCCACGCTGATGATCAGCCTGGCGATGGTGATCCTGACCATGGCGCTGTTCCTGCGCCGGCTGGCGCCCACCCTGATCGCCGCTGTCACCGTGCCGCTGTCGCTGGCCGGCTCGGCGCTGGTGATGTACGTGCTCGGCTTCACCTTGAACAACCTCAGCCTGCTGGCGTTGGTCATTGCGATTGGCTTCGTGGTCGACGATGCGATCGTGGTGATCGAAAACGTCATGCGCCATCTGGACGAAGGCATGTCGCGCCTGGACGCGGCGTTGGCCGGTGCGCGCGAGATCGGGTTCACCATCGTCTCCATCACCGCCTCGCTGGTGGCGGTGTTCATCCCGATGCTGTTCGCCAGCGGCATGATCGGTGCGTTTTTCCGCGAGTTCACCGTGACGTTGGTGGCGGCGATCGTGGTGTCGATGCTGGTGTCGCTGACCTTGACGCCGGCGCTGTGCAGCCGTTTCCTGTCGCCGCACGCCGAGCCTGAAAAACCCGGCCGTTTCGGCGCCTGGCTGGACCGCATGCATGAACGCATGCTGCGCGTGTACACGGTGGCGCTGGATTTCTCGCTGCGCCACGCCCTCCTGCTGTCGTTGACGCCGTTGTTGCTGATCGCCGCCACCCTCTTCCTGGGCAGTGCGGTCAAGAAGGGCTCGTTCCCCGCGCAGGACACCGGCCTGATCTGGGGCCGCGCCAATTCCAGCGCCACGGTGTCGTTCGCCGACATGGTCAGCCGCCAGCGCCGCATCACCGACATGCTGATGGCCGACCCGGCGGTGAAAACCGTCGGCGCACGCCTGGGCTCCGGCCGTCAGGGCTCCAGCGCATCGTTCAATATCGAGCTCAAGAAGCGCGATGAGGGCCGTCGCGACACCACCGCCGAAGTGGTCGCGCGCCTGAGCGCCAAGGCCGACCGTTATCCGGACCTGGATCTGCGCCTGCGGGCGATCCAGGACCTGCCCAGCGACGGCGGCGGCGGCACCAGCCAGGGCGCGCAATACCGCGTGTCGCTGCAGGGCAACGATCTGGCGCAGCTGCAGGAATGGCTTCCCAAACTGCAGGCTGCGCTGAAAAAGAACCCGCACCTGCGCGATGTCGGTACCGACGTGGATACCGCCGGCCTGCGCCAGAACATCGTGATCGACCGCGCCAAGGCGGCGCGCCTGGGCATCTCGGTGGGCGCCATCGATGGGGCGCTGTATGGCGCGTTCGGCCAGCGCTCCATTTCCACCATCTATTCCGATCTCAATCAGTACAGCGTGGTGGTCAATGCATTGCCGTCGCAGACCGCCACCCCCAAGGCGCTGGATCAGATCTTCGTGCCCAACCGTGCCGGCCAGATGGTGCCGATCACCGCGGTCGCCACCCAGGTACCGGGCCTGGCGCCGCCGCAGATCATCCACGAAAACCAGTACACCACGATGGATCTGAGCTACAACCTGGCGCCGGGCGTCAGCACGGGCGAGGCGGATCTGATCATCAAATCCACCGTGGAGGGCCTGCGCATGCCCGACGGCATCCGCCTCAGTGGCGACGACAGCTTCAACGTGCAGCTCAGTCCCAATTCGATGGGCATCCTGCTGCTGGCCGCGGTGCTCACCGTCTACATCGTGCTGGGCATGCTCTACGAGAGCCTGATGCATCCGGTGACCATCCTGTCCACCTTGCCGGCCGCCGGCGTGGGCGCGCTGCTGGCGTTGTTCATCACCAACACCGAACTGTCGGTGATCTCGATGATCGCGCTGGTGCTGCTGATCGGCATCGTCAAGAAAAACGCCATCATGATGATCGATTTCGCGCTGGTGGCGCAGCGCGTGCATGGCATGGATGCGCGCGCAGCCGCACGCGAGGCTTCGATCGTGCGCTTCCGCCCGATCATGATGACCACGATGGTGGCGATCCTGTCCGCCGTGCCGCTGGCGGTGGGCCTGGGCGAGGGCTCGGAGCTGCGTCGCCCGCTGGGTATCGCGATGATCGGCGGGCTGGTGTTCTCGCAGAGCCTGACCCTGCTCAGCACCCCGGCGCTATACGTGATCTTCTCGTGCCTGAGCGAGCGCTGGAAGGCGCGTCGCGCCCGCGCGCGCGCGCGCCGTGCAGAACGCGCAGCGGCGCGTCGCCCGGCCGCCCAAGCGCACTGAGGTTTCGCAAGCATCGGCCGCATTGCCGGGCAGTGCGGCCTGTTGGAGCAGCTGGCAAAGATCGCGCTCAGCACTCGGTGGGCGCGGCCGGTGATCGGAATCGGCATGTGCCGGCGCGTACACGCCATTGCGGTGTGCCACCCGCGCCTGACAACTGATCGCCATTGTTTCGGCTGCTCTCGGTGCATTCAGGGCCGACAATGCGGACGTGTTCGTGCGTACAGCGGTACGTGGTCTGATCCTGCGGCGCCTTTGCAAGCAAGCCCATGCGTGGCTTTGCCCTCGCATGGGCGTATCGGCAACCGCCAGGTGCTCCGGCTGGTTGCCGGCGGCCCCAAGCGATCGCGACTAATGCACCTGTTCGCGCTGGACGGTAGGCTGCGCTGGTTACGGTGCCTGCCCACTCGGGCATGACGCATCGACCCCGCACTGCGCCCGGACCTGATGGCCGACTGCATCGGCTTCGTCTCGACAGGACCGCACGCAGCAATCCGCGCTGTATCGCTCACGTGCTTCCAGAGGACTGCCCGGTGCAAGTCACACCCTACCTGTATTTCGAAGGCACCTGCCGCGCAGCATTCGCGCACTACCAACAGGTGCTGGGCGGCGAACTGATGTTGACGACGTACGCACAGATGCCCCCGCAAGCGGGATCTGACATGTCGATCGACGCTGCGGCAACCGACCTGGTGATGCACGTGACCCTCGCTGGGCCGAATGGCCCCTTGCTGATGGGCTCGGACATGCCGCCGGGCCAGCAGTTGGAGGGCGCCAGACCGGTGTCGGTCGGGCTCGGTTTCGACGATAATCTTGAGGCCGAACGCGCGTATACGGCATTGGCCGAGGGCGGTCAGGTGCAGATGCCGTTCGGCCAGACCTTCTGGGCAGAAGGCTTCGGCATGTGCACCGACCGCTTCGGCATCCAATGGCTGGTCAACGGCCGTGACCGGAGCGCCTGACCAACGCGCCACGCCGCAGGGCACCGCCGCATGACCACGCACGTTTTGGTCAACCTGCCGGTCGAGTTGCTACCGCGCTCGGTTGCCTTCTTCACCGTCATGGGCTTTACCTTCAATCCCGCCTACACCGATGCGAACGCCACCTGCCTGATCCTGGGCGAGCACATCTTCGCGATGGTGCCGGTCAAACCGTTCTTTCGGGGCTTCAGCCATCAAGGCATCTGCGACATGGCCAATGCCGCAGAAACCATTACTGCGTCGGCGGTGGGCGCGCCGAGGTGGATGCGTTGGTGAGCAAAACGCGTGTGGCCGGTAGGCAGGTGCACAGCGCCGCGAAGCATGATGGCTTCATGGATCAACATGGGTTTGCGGCCCGGACGCCACGTGTGGCAGGTCTTCCATAGCAGCCGTATGCCAGGCTGAGTGCCAGTGAGGCCGTCACAGCGCAGTGCAATACGGCGCGCAGCGCGCGCTACACCAGCAAGCCCTGCAAGGAGTCGCGCTCCAGCTGCGCGTACAGCGCGAATTCGTCATGCACCTGCGCGCCCAATGCCTGTTCGAAGCTGCGCTTGCTCGAGTGCGCGGCGTAGGCGCGCTGTTCTGCACCGCCCAGATTTGACTGGAAAATGCCGGCCGCACTCACCGGCAGGAAGTCTTCATAGATGATCGGGTCGGCGCTGACCAGCCCAAGCGCAATTGCCGTTTCTGCCGGCATGGCGGCCACCTGCGCGGGGTCGGCGCGGCCGGCGTCGGTGAGCGCATAGCGGAAATACCCCAGCCCTTCCTGCCGCAGCAACGCCTCGTCGTCGGGGAAGGCCACGAAGGCAGTCTGCAGCCGGGTGGCGTAATCGGTGCCGGTGCTGCCGGCGCCATCGGCATCGCGCGCCTGCGCCAGCAGCGCGTCGTACAACGCGCGCCCCTTTGGCGTGAGGGCAAGGCCGCGCTGCTCGATCTCGCCAAAGCGTGCGGTATGGGTGCCGTGTTCCGCTTGCCCGTCATCGCCGACAAAACGCACCGGCTCTTCCAGCGCCTTGAAACTGGTCTGCCGCAACAGGATCGGCACGCGCCGACGCGGCGGCCCCTCGATCACCGCCTTGGCATCGATGCCGGCGCGTTGCATCTGTTCCTGCGCCGCATCGATGTCCAACGTGCGTGGCGTGAGGTGATTGATGTGCGGGCCGTGGAAGCTCACCACATCGGCAATCAACTTATGCGCCTGGCTCAGCGCGCGATAGGTCGGCAACGACACCGTGGCATCGCCATGCCAGCGGAAGGTTTCCAGCGCTTCGGCCACGAACTGCCGTGCCTGGTCGGCATCCAGCCCGCCCTGCTGTTCGTAGCGCTCGATCAACTGCAAGGCGCCGGCGGTAAAGATCTGTCGCTGCTGCAGGATCTGCTGCGCCTGTTCGCGCAGGGCGGCGTCTTCGATCAGTTCCAGCCGCAGCAGCGAGGTGAACACGCGAAACGGATTTGCCGACAGCGCCGCCTCATCGATCGGGCGGAACGCGGTGGAATGCACCGGCACGCCGGCCACCGACAGGTCGTAATAGCCCACCGGCTGCATGCCCATCACTGCGAACAACCGGCGCAAGGTGGCCAGTTCGGCCGCCGTGCCGACACGGATGGCGCCGTGCCGTTCCAGATCCAGCCGCGCGCGCTCGTCGTTGCGCTGCAGCCGCTGCGCCAGCGCCGGATTGGCCTGCAGCGTCTGTGCGTTGACCTGCGCCACCAGCGACATCAGATCGCCATACAACGGCACCTCGGTGCGATACATGTCCGACATCGCCTGGGCGAACCAGCTGCGGATCTGATCGGGAGAGACAAAGGCGGTATCGCGCATGGGCTGGTCTTGGGCAGGTGCCGGCCGAACGCCAGCGGTACCGCATTCTCGCCGACCACGCCCTGCGTCGACCAGCGGCACGGCAGCATTGCAGGGCGACGCGATTAGTGCGCAGACAGCCGCGCCATGCCGGGAAGTGCATGACGCGACGACACAACGACCGCGTCAGAGCCCGGCCTGCGCCGCCGCTTCGGCCGCTTCGCTCGCCTGGCGCGCCGCTTCCAGGCGCTGCGCATGATCGCCGAGCTGCCGGCGCAGCAATGCATCCAGGGTGATCGGACGTTCCCAGCGGTCGTAGCTGGCGACGATGGCGTGCCTTAGCGCGCGCATGTGCAGGTTGTCCGGTGCCACCGACAGCCGCGCGACCACGCCCTCCCAGCCATCGCGATGGTCGCGGCTATAGGCGCGTACCGTGTCGCGGCACGACAGCTGTACGGTCTGCGCCCAGAAGCACGCGAAATAGATATCCCCGGCATGCCAGCCGTGCACTTGCAGCAGCGCCTGCACGTACGCGCGCGGCGTGCCGGTATAGCGCGCCACCTCGTCGATGAAGCTGGCCGGATAGCGCTGCGCATAACTGCCCATATCGGCCAGGTGCTGATCCACCCAGGCATCGCCGGTGCCTGGGGTCGCCGCTGGCGTCGGTTCTTCCGTAGCAGCTGCGGTCGCCGAGGCCGGCAAGGCCTGCGCGGCGCCCAGCGCCGGCCACAGCAATGCCACCAGCAATGGCACAGAGCGCAACATGGATGAGCGGGATACGGGCATGCAGCGATGATGCCGCATGCGTGCGGTGCTGTCAGGCGGACGCCGGATCAAGCGCCACTGCCGGGCGCCAGGCACATCCGCTTTTCAACGACCCACGCCTGGCGAGGAAGTGCACCGGAGCCCCCCAGTTACGCTATCGGGCATAGATGAGCGCGTCGGTCGCAGCGTCCCAGTGCGCTCTGGTGGCAACCAGCCCTTGCGATGGTCATCGACGTGCACGCAATCGAAGGTTTGGCGGAAAGATCGGATACTGCGAGCTGCCCGGCGATGCCGCACGATACGCCCGGTGGATGGCGCGAGCCATCCCCTGACTCCTAACGCAGGTCGTAAAACCCGAACTGGTGGACCTCGCGGCAACCGCTCAGATCGCAGGAGCCGATGTAGCCGGGACCGATGTAACGCTGGCGCGCGTCGCGGTTGTGCGGACTGCTGTATGGATCCGGACCATACAGGCCATTGCCATAGTAAATCTGGCCGTAGGGGCGATTGCGCGAGGCACCAAGGCGGAGTGGGCCGCCAACACCCCGATATCCGCCATCGCCCACGTCACGGTCATCGTACCCGGCGCCGACAAACCCGGCGCTACGATCGCGCTCGCTCGGTAGAGCCTGCAACCTGGCGACACTCTCGCCCCGCGCATCCACGTAGCCCTGCTCGCGATCGAAGCGCACGGTGCGGAAATACACTGGCTCACCACCCACCTGACGGGTCTGCAGGCGGACGTAGCGGCCGCCATCGTCGTAGTAAGGCTGCCCGTTGCGAAAGATGACTTCGCTCGGATGGATGATTTCTTCTTCCAGCTCGGCGGCAGCCAGTGGCGCGGCACCGATCAGCAACAAGAGCAACAAGGCCAGGCTGGCGCGCTGGGTCATGGACAACATGGTCATCGGCACTTCCTCAAAGCTCGGCCGCGCACGCAGGCAGGGCCGTGAACATCCTGTCGTTGGGCGCCATACAGCACCCGCATGTGACGCATCGGGCCAGATCAGTGTCGCCAGGCAGCGGCGACCCGGCCCAGCTTAGAGCGTGTTATGCACGTTGGGATGAGATGCCTTGGCCGCCAGCGATGCGGAGCGGGTGCTGCGCGGCGCCGGCTTGGCTGGCGCCAAGGCAAGCTCCGCGACGCGCACTCCGTGCCGCTGACGGCCAATCCTCCGGGGAGCACTCACCTCAACGTACATAACACGCTCTAGCCCTGCCGCCGCGCCAACGCATCCAGCGCCTGCACCGCTGCCGGCCAGCCGGCGGCGTCGGGCACTTCGCGCATGCGCGGTTCGTCGGCAGCCACACCATGCTCCTGTTCGTGCGCCCAGGTCACCGCGTATGGGGTGTAGATGCCCCAACCGCCGATGGCCAGCACCGGCTCCACATCCGAACGCAGCGAATTGCCGATCATTGCAAACTGCTGCGCCGGCAAACCGAATTCGCCGAGCACACGCGCATAGGTCCGGGGGTCCTTTTCGGACACCACTTCCACGCGCGGGAACAGATCGCCCAGGCCAGATTGCTCGATCTTCTGCTCCTGGTGAAACAGGTCGCCCTTGGTGATCAGCACCACCTGATAATCGGCGGCAATCGCACCGACTGCCTCGCGTACGCCGGCAATCACTTCCACCGGATGCTGCAGCGTGGCACGGCCGATCTCGACGATGCGCTGGATATCGTGCGCGGCGATGCGCGCCTGGGTCAGTTCGATCGCGGTTTCGATCATCGACAGCGTCATGCCCTTGGCGCCATACCCGAAGACCTTGAGGTTGCGCCGCTCCACTGCCAGCAGATGCTGCTGCATGCGACTGTCGCCCAGATCCAGGTACCCGGCCAGGATCGCTTCGAAATCCGCTTCGGCAATGCGGTAATAGTCCTCGCTTTTCCAGAGGGTATCGTCGCCATCGAAGCCGACCAGTTGGATCGCCTGGCCGTCGCGCTGTGCAAGTGAGCTCATCGGGCAAGTTTAGCAGCGCATCGGTATTGCGCCGTGCTCAATCGCCTGCGGCATCGCCCGGGCCAGGCTGATAGCTGGCGAATTCCTCGCGCGATAGGCGCCCGTCGCCGTTGCTGTCCAAGCTGGAGAAGTTTTCGCGCAACACCGGGTCGGCGCTTGCCTCGGCCAGCACCAGCGATCCGTCGGCGTCTGTATCCAGGCTACGGAAACTGCGCGGTGCCAGGCTGCCGGCGGTGGCGGACGCCTCGGCACCGCTCGTGGACCTGGCGGGCCTGGGTGCCGTCGGCAGCAAGGGCGTGGTGGCCGGAGCCGGCGGATCGATCGGCAACGGCGACATCGCCGGTGTAGTGCTGCCAGCGGTTGCCGGCACCGACGTTGTCGGGGTGGCGGGTGGCAGCTCCGGCGGCGCGGCGAGCGCAGATACGGGGTTCGCCAACCCGAGCAGAAGTGCAAGACGTAAATGCGACATGATGGATGAGCGCCCGACGTGGAACGGCTCACCCTAACGCGGCAGACGTCAACAAAACGGGAGCGACCCTGGCAGATCGCTCCCGCGTGTCCATCCTGTTGCTGGTACTGTTTTTTGCTATTGCTGTTGCTGGTGCTGGTTACTGCCTGTCGCAGCGCGCCGACGGGGCTGTATGCCAGCGCTCTGCATGCATCACTTTCTCAAAACCTCATAGGTGCCTTGAGCGTCGCTTAGTTGCCCTGCGAGCCGGTGGCACCTCCCCCCTGCTGCTTGGCAACGAACGCCTTGTACTCATCCGGGGTCAGCTTGCCATCGGTGTTGCCGTCGGCCTGATCGAAGATCTGCGCAAGGCCGGCGTTGACCTGCGCTTCCTGCTTGCTGATGGCGCCATCGCTATCGGTGTCCACGCTGGCCCAGGTCTGGCCGCCACCGGAGCTTGCACCGCTCGACTGTGCCGCGGTGGCCGAACTGCCCGACTGCGCCGCTGCGTCTTGAGAGGTGCTTTGCGCCATCGCCGGCAGCGCCAGGGCGGCAGCAAGAGCGACGGTAGCGGCGAGCAGCGAGGTGCGGTTGCGATTCTTCATTGGGGTGGTCTCCTTGTGCTTGGGAATGCGCGGTGTCGCCGCACATGGCACCACCCTACCCATCGCAAATGAACGCCCAACCCGGCGCAATTTCGCGCAAAACAGTCTTTTAACCACAGCCCGAATGTTTGCGGCTAACCGCCTGTTAGGCATGAGTGAGTCAAACCGAAGCACCTCATTCAATGCATGAAAATTTGCGACCCGCCCCGCACTTTATGCCCCACGCTCAGGCACTTGGCGGGTCGTTTTCCCAGCTCCCGGAACTGAATAGCTTCCAACCAAGCACCACGCCAGCGAGCGCGCCGGCCACTTCCAGCACCACGCGCGAGCCCAGTTCGTTGGGGTCGTGGATCTTGGCCAGCGCCAGGCGCGCATACAGCGGCGATTCCAGTCGCACGATGCTGGCATAGACGAGATGCCAGATGTCGTATCCGGCACCGATGGCCACGGCCAGCAGACACGCAATGCCCAGCGTGTGCCCATGGTTGAACTGCACCCGCCGCCCGCCCCGCTCCACCACCGCAAAGACCACCACGCCCAGGATGAGCGCAATCAGCCCGGCCTCCAGTGAACCGAGCAGGCCGAAATGCAGGGGCAAATTCATTGTGACGATCCAGGCAGCAGGCGCACCAGTCTAGCGGCTGCAGTGCCTGGATCGGCGCGCCTCGCAATGCAGGCGCCCTGAACGACCTGGAGACTGCCAGGGGCGATGGCGCAGCCGTGGCGACCTGCAGATGCAGGCGATTGCCGGCATCTGGACGCTGTCGGGCGCGCTACTGTCGCGCATCGCAACCACAGGCGGGCCAGATGCGGCCCGCGCAATGGCTCAGGCGTCGTCCTGACCACGCGCACGCACCTGCGCTTCGCCTTCTTCGTCCCAGCGCACGCTCACCGCAATCGGCTTGCAGCAGACCTGGCAATCTTCGATGTAATGCTGGTCGCCGCCTGTCAGATCCAGCGCCAGCGTGATCCACTCCCCGCAGTAAGGGCAGGCGATATCGACGAAGCGTTCCGGGTCGGACATGGCGGTTCCTTGGATCTGTCGAGGCAAGTGACCGGACGTGGCGGCGACGCCGGCCGGTGCTGCTGGCGGACATTGGAGTGTACGACTGGCGCTGTGCTCGTGTTGGTGTTGGTGCTTGCGCCGTTGCCGGCGAGGCGACCGATGCCAGCACTGTCTGTGCGAGGCAAGAGCGCGGCCGACTTCGACACGATGCCCTGCATCCATGCTGGCTGCTTGCGTGTCGCATCCACGCGTCTCGCAAGCGGCCAACCGATCGCGAGCAGCACCGGATCGATCAGCGACGAAGAGCGTGTTGCCTGACCGCTGTCAGTCCACCGGAACATCGTAGGCCGTCTCTGGCGTGGGTTCGGGACGAAACGTGAAATGCCACCATTCCATCGGATAGTTGGTAAATCCTTCGGCCGCCATCGCCTGCAGCAGGCGCTGGCGGTGCGCGCGTTGTGCTGAGCTGATGTCGGGCGCCTCGGTGTGCGCCCACGCATCGAAGAAATCGAATCCTGTGCCCATGTCCACTGCACGGCACCCGCCCGGCCGGCACTCCAGCAAGCCCAGATCCAGCGTCGCGCCACGGCTATGCCCGGAGGTGGGCGCAATGTAATCGCCCAGCAATGCGCGCTTGTCCACCCGCGGGTAGTACTGCGGCTTGGTCGCCTGATCCTGCAGATCCGCAGCCCAGGTAACGAATGCCTTCACCGACCGCACCGGCCGATAGCAATCGAACACCTGTAGCCGATAGCCCTCGGCCTTGAGCGTCTGCGCTACCCGTGCCAATGCGTCGGCAGCCGGGCGCAACAGGTAACACCGCGGCGCGTCATAGCCCGGTACCACCCGGCCGGTGAAGTTGTTGCTGCTCGCATACCGCATGTCCAATGCGATGTCCGGCGCAAGGGCGTGCACGTCCACAAGGCCGGCCTCTGCCGCGGTCCTTGCCGAGGACACATGCACCTGGCCGGCGACTAGCGCACATGGCGCCACGCCGCTCATCAGCAAAGCGCCTTGAACAACACACTGCCGCCAGCAGCGCCCATTTCGAAACAGCAGGTTGTCGGTCATTTCCGTTCCCTTGCAAGATGCCGCGTTTGCGCGGCAGGTCATGCTGCGCTCGTTCGCCGCCAGCGGTAGCACGGCTCGATGCCTGTGCGCCTAGTGGTCGTCGCCTTCAGTTGGCTCAAGCGCCGGTCGCGAGCCAGAAAGTCTCGCGTGGTTGGTCATCGCAGACAGGATGCGTAGATCTTCGGCATCCAGGGTGGTGGCGCTGTTGCCGCGGTAGTGGTGGTGAAACGCCTGCAGTGTGGCGGCCGGATCGTCGATGCTATAGCCGATCAGGGCAAGCGCCTGCCATGGGTCGAAACCTTCCGGGGCTGCGGGCGCGTCGGCCGCGGGCCAGCGGCCGAAACCGGCGTCGGCCAGGCGCCTCCAGGGGAACAACGGCCCGGGGTCGTTCTTGCGCGTCGGGGCCACGTCTTCGTGGCCGACGATCTGCGTGCGTGGAATACGCAGACGCTGACACAGGTCGTCCAGCAACACCAGCAGGCTGTCGATCTGCGCCGGTGCGAACGGCTCGCTGCCGTCGTTGTCCAGTTCGATGCCGATCGAGGCCGAATTGATGTCGGTGATGGTGCCCCAGCGACCGGCCCCGCCGTGCCAGGCGCGCTGCCCATCGCTGACCAATTGGTAGCGCTGCCCGTCTTCGCCGATCAGGTAGTGCGCACTGACGCGCCCGCCACTGTTGCGGCCGCGCAGCGTACTCAGGCTTTGCTGGACTGAATGCTGGTCGGTGAAGTGCAACACGATCAGGATCGGTCGCCGCGTGTCGTAATTGGGCGATGGCACCCACTGCGCCAGCGGATTGCGCTGCGGGGCGTGGGCACAGGCGCCCAGCGACAGCGCGGCCAGGCAAACGGCGGTCCGCAGCCAGGCCGATGACGAGAGAGAAAAGCTGGGCAGCACGGATTGCTCCTGGGAAGGCCGGACGACCTGCGCAGCACCATTATCGGCCGAGTCGTGCTTGCGCGGCCGTCTGCCGATGGGACCGTCGGCAGCGCGGTGGCCTTGCGCGCTGCCATCGTTAGTCGCAGGTGGTGTCTCCCAGCTTGGCAAGCATCGCCGTTGCGAAGACGGCAGTAGCGGCCACTCGCGTATCTACGGCTGCGGCAAAGAGGGTCACGGGCTTCCTGCACGCTCCGCACCAACGCGCCCCCAAACGTCCACTGCCGGCGAGAGTCGTCACGCAGCTCGGACATGTGGATACGCTCTGCGCCGCATGCCACTATCGGCCTTGCCTTGCCTCGCAGCGCGCCAGCGGCTGCCTTCCTCCCGAGCCCTGCATGCCATTGTCGCGCCACCTGCTGATGTTGCTGCTGATCGCGCTTGCCCTTCCCAGCGGCGCCGCACCAGCGCCTGCTGCCACGCCGGCCGCGCAAGCACCGCCCTTTGTCGTCAGCGATGCACAGCTCACCGCAGAGTACTGGATCCGGCGCAGCCGCAACGCGCAGATGCCGCGGATCGACCCCGCGCAGATCGCCGACTTCAATACACGCCTGCTGCGCGACGATGCATCGATGCATGACATCGCGCAACTTCCCCAGACGCTGCCCGCAACTGATGTGAGAGCGCGTATCGACGCGTTATCGGCAATACCGACGCGTCCGCTGTACGACGCAGACGGGCGGCGTCTGGATACCGCACGCTTGGCGGCATTGCGCACGGCCTTGGCATTGGATGCGATACCCGCACAGGTGCCACTGCGCTTTGCGCTGGTCGTCACACGTGGCGCGTTGCGGACCTTTCCCACTGCCCAGCGTGTGTTTACCAGTGCTGACGACCGCGATATCGACCGCTTCCAGGAATCGGCGCTGTATCCCGGCACGCCGGTGGCGGTCCTGCACGGCAGTGCCGATGGCGCGTGGAAGTTCGTGGTCGCCGCCAATTACGCTGCGTGGATCGCAAGCACGCAGATTGCCGAGGGCAGCCGCACCGAGGTGCTGAATTACGCACAACGCGGCCCGCGCCTGATCGTTACCGCAGCCCGCGCGCAGACCGCCTACACGCCCGAAAACCCAGCCGTTTCTGCACGCGCACTGGATATGGGCACCAGCCTGCCCTTGCTCGGCGACTGGCCGCCGCAGCAGCCAGTCAACGGACAGTTGCCGCTAGCGGCCCACGTGGTGCAATTGCCGGTGCGCAGTGCCGATGGGCGTCTGCAGCTGGTGCCTGCATTGATGCCGCGCGGCGCCGATGTGCGCATCGGCGCCTTGCCCGCCACCGACGCCGCACTGCTCCGGCAGGCCTTCAAATTCCTTGGCGAACGCTATGGCTGGGGCAACGATTACGATGCGCGCGATTGCAGCGGCTTGGTGCTGGATGTCTATCGCAGCCTCGGCCTCGCGCTGCCTCGCAATACCGGCGACCAGGCGCGCAGCACGGTGTTGCACAGTGTCACGTTCGACGCTGGCGCACCGTTGGCGCAACGCCTGCAACAGCTCGCACAGCTGCAGGTTGGCGATCTGGTCTACATTCCAGGCCATGTGATGCTGGTGATCGGCCATGCAGGCGGTGCGCCATGGGTGATCCATGATGTGGCCGGGGCCAGTTACCACGCGGCCGACGGCAGCGTGCAGCGCGCGCGTTTGAATGGTGTGTCGGTCACCCCATTGCTGCCCTTGCTCGCCAGCGATGGCACTGCATTCATCGACCACATCACCCGCATTCAACGCGTTTTTCCAACGGGCCCCTTATGAAGATCACCGGCTTCCGGCTTGGCATGGTGCGCGTACCCCTGAAAACACCGTTCAAGACAGCCGTGCGCACGGTGCAGGCAATCGAGGACGTGGTGGTGCTGTTGCAGACCGACAGCGGCCACATCGGGTACGGCGCCGCACCCGCCACCGCGCCCATCACTGGCGATACCCATGGCAGCATCATTGCCGCGATCCAACACTGCATCGGCCCCAAGCTGATTGGGCAGGACGTGGCCGATCTCAACCGGCTATGCGGGCTCGTTCAACACGCGCTCGAACGCAACACCAGCGCCAAGGCCGCCGTGGAGATCGCACTGTACGATCTGTGGGCGCAGGGTTTTGGTGCGCCGCTGTACCAGTTGCTCGGTGGCGGCACGCCGCGCGTCACGACCGACATCACCATCAGCGCCGATACCATCCCCACCATGGTGGCGCAGGCGCAAGCGGCGCTCGCGCACGGCTATCGCGCACTGAAGATCAAGGTCGGCAAGGACATCGAGTCGGATGTCGAACGCGTCACGGCAATTCATGCGGCAGTCGCTGGGCGCGCATCGCTGCGGCTGGATGCCAATCAAGGCTGGACGCCCAAACAAGCGGTGCGCACCATGCGTACGCTGGAAGATGGCGGCATCGCGCTGGAGCTGCTGGAGCAGCCGGTCAAGGCCGCCGACCTCGACGGGCTCGCCTTCGTCACCGCACGCATCGACACGCCGGTGATGGCCGACGAGAGCGTCTTCTCGCCTACGCAGGTGATCGCGCTGATTCAGCGTCGCGCCGCCGACATCATCAACATCAAACTGATGAAGACCGGCGGGCTGTCCAATGCCATCCGCATCGCCGACATCGCCGGGTTGTATGGATTGCCATGCATGATCGGCTGCATGATCGAATCCAGCATCAGCGTGTCCGCCGCGGTGCATCTGGCGGTGGCCAAGGCCGACAGCATCACCCTGGCCGATCTGGATGCACCTGCGCTTGGGCAGTTCGACCCCACCGAGGGTGGCGTGCGATTCGACGAGGCGCAGATCCACATCGACGATTCGCCGGGACTGGGCATCCGCCGCATTCATGGGCTGGAACTGTTGCCGGCGTGAGAGCGGCCGACGCGGTGCGGCGAACAGCCCCCAAATGGAAGCAGACCGCGCTACAACGTGGGTATGACCAGCGTTACTCGCCGATTCCGGGCAACGGACGCGCCTGTCTGATGCGCGACACGCACATGCACCACGCAACAGCATTGCTGAGTACAGTAGCGACAACGCGGCGTCGGTCACGCACCACCGTAGCGCGCCGTTTCCAGACAACCGTGTCTCGCCTTTGGACTCATCCCGCTCGACCATTGCCCGGAGCCTGCATGCGCCTTGCCACCGTGTTTAGATCCCTTGTGCTGCTGGCGCTGACAAGCTGTTGCAGTCTTGCCATCGCGGCCAGCCCGATCGATGCGTTGAACCATGCACGCACGTTGATCGTGGTGACCACCGCGGACTGGGACAGCACCCAGGCGCGTCTGCGCACCTTCACCCGTGTGGATGGCGAATGGCAACCGGCTGCCCATAGCTTCGCCGTTGCGCTTGGGCGGCAGGGCAGTGCCTGGGGCGAGGGCCTGCATCCTGTGCAGATGCAGGGCCCGCAAAAGCGCGAAGGCGATGGTCGCAGCCCTGCCGGCGTCTTCGCCATCGGCCCGGCGTTCGGCTATGCGTCGAAGATCGACAGCGCTATGCCATACCAGGCGATGAGCGCTACCCATTACTGCATGGATGTGCCCAGCTCACCGCTGTACAACCGCATCGTCGATGCCGCGCAGGTGGGCGAGGCGGCCGTTGCCGGCTCGACCGAGCCGATGCGTCTGGATCTGCGCCACGCAGGCGATGCGCGTTACAGCGAGGGCTTCGTCATCGCGCACAACCCCAGGGCCGTTCCCGGACGCGGCAGCTGCATCTTCGCGCACTTGTGGCGTACACCAGGCCAGTTCACCGCCGGCTGCACCGCGATGGCAGCGGCCGACATGCAACGCTTGCTCGCCTGGCTGAAGCCGGACGATCATCCGCTGTTCGTTACGCGCGCCTGCACACTGCATGGCACTTGCCTGCACTGACCGGGGACGCGCCATGAGCACACCGCAGCCCGCGCCGGACGCGGCAGGTTTGGTCCGTGTCGTCAGCCGGTGGCAGATCGTCGGCCTGTCGATCAACGATGTCATCGGCAGCGGCATCTACCTGCTGCCTGCCGCAACCGCCGCGCTGCTCGGGCCGATGAGCCTGTGGGCCGTGATGCTGGCCGGCCTTGCAGTCGCCTTGCTGGTGCTGTGCTACGCGCAAGCGGGCAGCTACTTCGATACGCCGGGCGGCAGCTATCTCTACACGCGCGAAGCATTCGGCCCGTTCGTCGGTTTTCAGATTGGCTGGATGATCTGGCTCACGCGCATCAGTTCGGCGGCTGCCTTGAGCAATGGCCTGGCCGACGCAGTGGCGCGGTTCTGGCCCACCGCCGCCACCGATCCCTGGGCGCGCTTGCTGGTCGTCGTCGGCTCGCTGGGCCTGCTCACCGCGATCAACGTGATCGGCGTGAAATCGGCCGCGCGCACCGGCATCGCGCTGGTGATCGGCAAGCTGGTGCCGTTGTTGCTGTTCGTGGCGATCGGCCTGTTCTATGTCGATTGGTCATGGGCGTTTGCCGGCACCGCGCCCGATCTGCGCGACCTGGGCAATCTCGGTGAAGCGGCCTTGCTGCTGCTGTTCGCCTACGCAGGTTTCGAAAACATTCCCGCAGCCGCTGGCGAATACCGCAACCCGCGGCGCGATGTGCCATTTGCGTTGATCACCATGATCGTCACCGTCACCCTGATCTACGCCGCGGTGCAGGTGGTGGCGCAGGGCACCCTGCCCAACCTTGCGGCCTCGCCGACGCCGCTGGCAGATGCCGCAAGCCGATTCGGTGGCGAAGCGTTGGCACTGATCCTCACCGTGGGCGCCACCATTTCCATCCTCGGCACCACCAGCAACACCGTGATGCTCGGCCCGCGCTTTCTGTTTGCGCTTGCACGCGATGGCTATGGCCCTGCGTTTCTGGCACGCGTGCATCCGCGCTTCCATACGCCCGCCGCGGCGGTGCTCACGCAGGGCGCGTTGTCGCTCGCATTGGCGTTGTCGGGATCGTTTACGCAGCTGGCGTTATTGTCGATGGTCACCCGCCTGTTCGCCTACATCGGCACCGCCGCAGCAGTGATCGTGCTGGCGCGCAGGTACCGGCAACGCACCGAGACGTTGCGCCTGCCCGGCGGACCGGCCATCCCCATCGCCGCCTTGGTGCTGTCGCTGGGCCTGCTGGCCAGCGCCAGTTGGCAGAATCTGGCCGCAGCAGGCGTGGCGCTTCTGGTCGGTTGGGTGTTTTATCTGTTTCCGCGCAAGCGGCTTGAAGGCGGCTGAGGGCACAACCAACTGCTGTTGAGCAGTTTTTGACGCGGCATGCCCGCACCACACCATATTTTCTGCATGTTGCCGTGCATCGGATAGTGAGATGCTCCCCGGGCGACCTGCGATTTCGCGGCATGCTCGCACAGCGCTCACGCAAGCCTAACCGCATGAACCCAACGCTGAGCTTCTACCTGCATGGGAGCTTGCGATGAAACTTCGCCATGTCTACAGCACCGCCGATCTCGACGGCGCTCAGCGCGTGCTGCAGGCCGCGCGCAGTGCCGGCATCGACAACGATGCGCTGTCGTTGATCGCCCGCTCCGATATCGAACTGCGGGACGTCCCAGACGAACGCAAGGACGTCAAAACCGACTTCCTTCCCGCTGCCGCACGCGGCGCCGCCACCGGTGGTGCGGCTGGCCTGGTGGCTGGCCTGGTCGCCATCGCAGTCCCCCCGATTGGGCTGACCTTGGCCGGCGCGGGCGTCATGGCACTGGCTGGCGCGCTGGTCGGTAGCTGGTCATCGGCGTTGATCGGCGCCACGGTGCCCGATCCGGTACGCCGTCAGTTCGAAGAGCAAATCCAGGCCGGGCGCGTGCTAGTGATTATCGATGCAGAGCAGCCGGCGCTGCAGGAGGCAGAGGCCGCCATGGTGGCTGCCGGTGCAACCCCATTGCCGTATGAAGCGGCCTCGGCGACCACCTGAAGCGCCATCCAAGACCGTCCTCCCTCCAGCGCAACGCTGCCGCGATCACGCGTTGAGAAGCCTGGGCTACGGCGCCGTGTCGAACCTGCTGCGTTGATGTACTCCTCACCTGCCATGGCAATGAAATTAACGGCAAGCGACCTAGGGTAATCCGCACATACACCACGGAGACGCGCATGAACGTGCCGTATCAGATTCCGGGCCGAGCGCCGGACGAGGACCGCAGCCAGAACGTATCGACGTATTGGCGCGAACGCTTCACCGAAGAGCCGTATTACACCGAAGGCGATCGCTACGAAGACTACGAAGGCGCTTATCTCGCAGGTTATGAAGCGCGTATCCGCGACAACGCGCGCGCTTACGACCAGGTCGAAGCCGAGTTGCATCGCGATTGGGAGGCCAGGCGCGGCACCTCGTCGCTGAGTTGGAGCAAGGCGCGGCATGCAGTCAAGCGCGCCTGGGAAAACGCGGCCGATTTCGTCACTGGCGACGACACGCATAAGCGCTAAAACGACAACGCCACCGTCGAGGTGGCGTTGTTGCATCACACGATCTTTCGCGTATCAGTCCAGTGCCGGCGGCACGCTGCGCGCACTACGCGATGCGTCACTGATCTCCATCGCATCGCGGGTATTCTTCTGTACCGCAACTGCACCAAACAGGCTCAGCGCATAGGCCATTGCGTAAAATCCTTTCTCGCTCAGCAACAGCGTGGCATTGATCAAGCCGATGGTCAGCAGCACCAACGCAACAATCAGCGAAAACCAGCAGATGGCATAGTACAAGCCGGTCACCGGAATTCCATCTGCGCGGTCACGTACGCTTTTCTGCAACGAGACAGAGGCGAACAAACCGAACAACAATAGCGTGAAGTAGTAGCCCTTCTCGTTGAGCAACATCTGGGCATTCCACAAACCCACCAGATACGCCGCACCGCCCAGCAATAATGCGGCCCAGGATGCGGCGATAAAAGCAGGCGAGGTTTTTTGCGTGGCCATGGAAACTCCCTTTCTATGGTGGAACGATGCACGAAATACGACGTTGTGAGACGCGGGCGTCCTGCAGACAGTGATCTGCAACAAGGGCGCCCCCGGCGACGTCGTGTAAGGTACTTGAAAACCCGACGCGGGACACGTTGCGGGAGGGCTGCAGCGTGCCGCGCCCATCCCCAGGAGGACCCCATGTCTGTCCGTCGTCTGCTTGCCCTGGCCTGCTCGGCCACCCTGTTCACTGCCGGCACTGCAGTTGCCGCGCCCGCAGCCGCCCCCGCGGCCTCCATTCCCAAAGCACAGTGGCCATTTCAGGCCACCACGGTCGCCGATTTCGACGAACCCTGGGCAATGACCTTCCTGCCCGATGGCAGCTTGCTGGTCAGCGAAAAGCGCGGCGCCTTGATGCGCCTGGACACTAAGACCAAACGCAAGAGCGCCGTCACCGGCGTGCCGGCGGTTGCCTACGGTGGTCAAGGCGGTTTCGGCGATGTGCTGGCGCATCCGCGCTTCGCCAAGAACGGGCTGGTCTACCTGAGTTATGCCGAGCCGGGCGAAGGCGACACGCGCGGCGCTGCGGTGGCGCGCGCCAAGCTCACGCTGGATGCAACCGGCGGCGGCACGCTCTCGGACCTGAAGGTGATCTGGCGCCAGGATCCCAAGGTCACCGGCAATGGCCACTTCGGGCATCGGCTCGCGTTCGGGCCCGATGGCAAGCTGTGGATCAGCTCCAGCGAACGGCAGAAGTTCACTCCTGCCCAGGACATGAAAGCCAACCTCGGCAAACTGATCCGGCTCAACGACGACGGCAGCGTGCCGGCCGACAACCCGTTCGTTGCGCAAGGCGGCGTTGCTGCGCAGGTGTGGTCGTTGGGCCATCGCAATATTCTTGGCCTGGCCTTCGACAGCAAGGGCCGCCTGTGGGAACACGAAATGGGTCCGCTCGGCGGTGATGAGTTGAACCTGATCCAGCGTGGCGCCAACTACGGCTACCCGATCGTCTCCAACGGCGACAACTATGACGGCACGCCGATCCCCGACCACAACACGCGTCCGGAGTTCGCCGCACCCAAGATCAGCTGGACGCCGGTGATCTCGCCAGCAGGTTTTGTGATCTATAGCGGCAAGCAGTTCCCGGCATGGCGCGGGAATGGCTTTATCGGTGGGCTGTCGTCGATGGCGCTGGTGCAGGTGTCGCTGGGCGACCAGCCGCGCGAAGTGGCCCGTTACGACATGGGCGCACGCATCCGCGAAGTGGAGCAAGGTCCCGACGGCGCGCTCTGGCTACTGGAAGACGAAGCCAGTGGCAGTACCGGGCGTCTGCTGAAACTCACGCCCAAGAGCAAGGCCGCGGTCGAAAGCGACGCTTGATCGATTCCGCGGCATGCGCCGGTGCATCTGACGCGCTGCACCGGCAAGCGCGATGGCGACATTGGACAGTCGTCATCGCATTTGACCACGACGTCAGCGGGCGCTTCGCGCTGTAACAGTGGCCGCCCGTTCGCACGATCGCCGCGCCGAGTGTGCCAAGCGCGCTTCTATCAGCGTTCCAGCAGTTCGAAGGTCACTGCCTCGCCGCTCTTGGCCGACGCGCACACCCATATATCGAACAGACCCGGCTCCGCACCGAAGACGCACTTGTGGTTGGTGAAGGCCAGCGCATCGCGCTCCAGCGTGAACACCACGTCCTGGCTCTCGCCGGGCTGCAGCAATACCTTGCGAAACCCCTTGAGTTCGCGCACCGGGCGCACGCGACTGGCCACGCGATCGTGCACATACAACTGCACCACTTCCTCGCCTGCGACCTTGCCGGTGTTGCTGACGCGCGTGGTGATGGTCAGCGCCTCATCCCAGCCGAGTTGCGCCGCGCTCAACTGCGGCTGCGCATACGCAAACGTGGTGTAGCTCAAGCCATGCCCGAACGGATACAACGGCTCGTTGGGCATCTCGCGCCAACGCGCTTTGTACTCGGACAGGGTCGGCAATTCCGGGCGCCCGGTGCGCAAATGGTTATAGAAGTACGGCTGCTGCCCGGTCACCTGCGGGAAGCTGATCGGCAGACGCGCCGACGGGTTGTAGTCGCCGAACAACACATCGGCCACACCGGTCCCGGTCTGCGTGCCCAGGTACCAGGTCACGGCAATCGCGTCGGCATCGCGCACCGCACCACTCAAGGCCAGCGCGCGGCCATTGCGCAACAACACCACCATCGGGGTGCCGGTCGCTGCAATCGCTTCAGCCAGTGCCTGTTGCGCCGGCGGCAAGGTGATCTCGGTGCGCGATTGCGCCTCGCCACTGAAACGCTGCGGCTCGCCCAACGCCAGCACCACCACATCGGCCGCCTGCGCCGCATCGATCGCAGCGGAAATGCCACCCGGCAGCGCCTCTTCCAGTCCGCAGCCCGCCACCACGCTCAGATCCTCGGTGCCGACCACCGCACGCACGCCCTGCTCCAGGGTCACGTAGCGTTCCTTGTCGCCGAACAGGGTCCAGCAGCCCTCGATGTTTTCGCGGTCCTGCACGAACGGGCCGATCAACGCGATGCGCTGGCCGCTCTTCTTCAGCGGCAACACGCCGCCTTCGTTTTTCAACAGCACGATCGAGCGCCGCGCGGCATCGCGCGACAACGCATCGTGCGCCGGCAGATGCGTGGTGTCGGCTTCGCGCGCCGGGTCCAGCGAGCGATACGGATTGTCGAACAGCCCGATCGCTTCTTTGAGCTGCAGGATGCGCCGCACGCTGGCATCCAACGTGGCCATCGGCACCTCGCCGCTTTCCACCAGCGACGGCAGATGCGCGGCATAAAAGCCGCTTTGCATGCTCAGGTCCAACCCGGCCAGGAAGGCCTTCTTGGTCGCGTCGCGCTCATCGGCGGCATAGCCGTGCGCGATCAATTCCATGTCGGCGGTGTAATCGGAAATCACCACGCCGGGGAACTGCCATTCGCCGCGCAGGATCTGCGTCAGCAACTCGTGGTTGGCGCTGGCCGGCACGCCGTTGATGTCGTTGAAGGACGACATCACGGTCAACGCGCCGGCATCGAAGGCGGCCTTGAACGGCGGCAAGTGCACATCGCGCAAGGTCTGCGGCGCAATGTCGACGGTGTTGTATTCCATGCCTGCCGCCACTGCGCCATAGGCGGCGAAATGCTTGGGCGTGGCCAGCAGGCAATCGTGAGCGGTCAGGTCGCTGCCCTGGAACCCGCGCACACGGGCAGCGGCAAAGGCCGCGCCCAGCATCACGTCTTCGCCGGCACCCTCGGCACCACGGCCCCAGCGCTGGTCGCGCGCGATGTCCACGGCCGGCGCGTAGGTCCAGTGCAGGCCGGCAGCGGTGGCCTCGATCGCGGTGGCGCGCGCGGTGCGCTCGGCCAACGCCGGCTCGAAACTGGCCGCCTCGCCCAGCGGAATCGGGAACACCGTGCGCATGCCGTGGATCACGTCGGCGGCCAGGATCACCGGGATGCCCAGACGGCTCTCTTCCACGGCGACTTTCTGGATCTGCACGCCCAGCGCGGCGCCCACGCCATTGAACAGCGAGCCGACCCGACCCAAGCGCACCTGCTGCAACACCTCGTCGGCATTGAGCACATTGGCCTCGGGATTCACGTCCGGCGCGAACGGCCGCACCATGTCGGCGAACACACCCAACTGTCCGACCTTCTCTTCGACGGTCATCCGGGCAATCAGGGTTTCGATGCGATCAGCAGCCATGAGATCCTTGAGAAAACGTTTACATGGCCGTCAATTCTAGCCTGACGCGCCTGCGGGGAGGCAAGTTTTAAAGGCCGGGATTCGAGATTCGGGATTTGTAGAGGCCGGTTGCACGGCATGTTGCCCGCCGGAGCGGCAGCGGCGCAGCGCCTGGTCCACCGCAACCGTCGATACTCCGGGATCCACGCATGCAGCGATAAGCCAGCCAGGCGAGCGGTTCGCGACAATCAGGCGGCGCGTTCCCGCTCGATGATCACGCCCACCGCCTGCGCGCCGCGCACCGCCCCCGGCTTGCTCAGCTTCAACCGCAGCCAGTGCACGCCGAATTCGTCCAGCACGAGCGCCGCGCAGCGCTCGGCCAGCGTCTCCACCAGCCCGAAGTCCGAGGCTTGCACGAACTCGATCAAGCGCTTGCTCACCGCCTTGTAGTTCAGCGTATCGGCAATGTCGTCGCTGGCCGCCGGAATGCGGTTGTCGAATCCCATCTCCAGATCGAACCGCAAGGTCTGGCGAATGCGGCGCTCCCAATCGTAGATGCCGATCAGCGCATCGATGTCGAGACCTTCAATAAACACTTTATCCATGGGAGCCGGGATTTGGGATTGGGGAGTCGGGATTGGCAAGAGCAGGCAAACAGGCAAACAGGCAAACAGGCAAACAAGAGCAGAGCACACAAGAAACCGGGCTACGAATCCCCAATCCCCACTCCCGAATCCCGCGCCGCCGCCAGTGGCGGCAAGCCCGCCATATCCCACCGCGGTGTCACATGCACCGCCGCATCCGCATGCTCACCGGCCTGCAGTCGCAGCGCGCCGGCGAAGGCGATCATCGCGCCGTTGTCGGTGCACAAGGCCGGGCGCGGGAAACAGACCCGGCCGCCGCGGCGCTGGGCAGCCTCTTGCAGACGCGCGCGCAGGCGCTTGTTTGCGCCCACGCCGCCGGCCACGACCAAGGTGTCGCAGCCGGCCGCGTCCAGCGCGCGCAGGCACTTGATGGCCAGGGTGTCCACCACCGCGTCTTCGAAGCCGCGCGCGATGTCCGCCCGGGTGGTGTCGGACTGGTCGCTGGACCGCCAGGCCAGCAGCACCTGGGTCTTGAGCCCACTGAAACTGAAATCCAGGCCGGGCCGGTCGGTCATCGGCCGCGCGAACTTATAGCGCCCCGGCGTGCCGGTTTCGGCCAAGGCGGCCAGCTGCGGGCCGCCCGGGTACGGCAGGCCCATCATCTTGGCGGTCTTGTCGAAGGCTTCGCCGGCCGCATCGTCCAGCGTCTCGCCCAGCACTTGGTAGCTGCCCAGCGCCTTCACCGACACCAATTGGGTATGCCCGCCGGACACCAGCAAGGCCACGAACGGCGGCTGCGGCGGGTCGTCTTCCATCAATGGCGCCAGCAAGTGGCCTTCCATATGGTGCACGCCGATCGCCGGCACATCCAATGCCCAGGCCAGCGAGCGCGCCACGCCGGCACCGACCAACAATGCCCCGACCAGCCCCGGCCCGGCGGTGTAGGCCACACCATCCAGTTCGTCGATGCGCAGCCCGGCCTCGCCCAGGGTCTGGCGGATCAGCGGCAGCAACTTGCGCACGTGGTCGCGGCTGGCAAGCTCCGGTACCACGCCGCCGTATTCGGCATGCAGCGCGATCTGGCTGTAGACCGCATGCGCGCGCAGCGCCGGCACGCCGGACAATTCGGTGTCGTAGACCGCTACGCCGGTCTCATCGCACGATGATTCGATCCCAAGAACTTTCACGGCAGCTCGGCATGGGGAGATGCCGCTATTTTCGCAGCTTTTGCGCTGCGCAGACCGGCCGATGGCAAGATGCTGCACCGCCCTGCCGTGCCGGCCGCATATGGCCCGGGCGCATGCTTTATTCGCGTCGCGGCGGCAAATTCTGCCAGGGGCTTGCAGGTCGGCGGCAAGTCGTTATAATGCGCGGCTCGCCGGGGCAACCCGGAAATTCCGTCACGCGAGTCCGCTCGCACCCGCCCGGGGCTCCCGGACGGAAATCCCACTTCTGGAGAACACATGCCCAGCGTTAAAGTCCGCGAGAACGAGCCCTTCGAATTTGCGCTCCGCCGTTTCAAGCGCACCTGCGAAAAGGCCGGCGTGCTGGCCGAAACCCGCAAGCGCGAGTTCTATGAAAAGCCGACCCAGGAGCGTAAGCGTAAGGCTGCCGCTGCCGTGAAGCGTCAGCTGCGTCGTTCCTCGCGCGACGTCACCAAGCGTCAGCGCTTGTACTGATCGAACGCGGTTCCTTGCCGATGGGTCTGCGCAGAAGGCGCGACCTATCGGGAGCGAACCCAAGAGCCGGCACGCGCAAGCGTCGCCGGCTTTTTGTATTGGTCCGCCACGCGGTATTGCGCGGGAGACGTCAGGCAATCCGCGCGACGCGCGGCGAGGCATCTCTCCACGCACGCCCTGCCCCCCCGTTCGGCCGAGGTACCCAGCCCGATTGGGCGCCTTGGCCACCACTCGATACCTACACTCAGGAGTTACCGCATGTCCATGAAGCAGCAGCTCACCGATGACATGAAGGCCGCCATGAAGTCCGGCGACAAGCACAGCCTGGGCGTGATCCGGCTGATCAACGCCGCCATCAAGCAGAAGGAAGTGGACGAGCGCATCGAGATGGACGATGCCGCCGTGATCGCCGTGCTCGACAAGATGGTCAAGCAGCGCAAGGACTCGGTCACTCAGTTCGAAGCCGCCGCGCGCGATGACCTGGCGCAGATCGAGCGCGAGGAGATCGTGGTGATCGAGCGCTATCTGCCGGCCAAGATGGGCGAAGCCGAGATCGTGGCTGCCATCCGGGCCGCGATCTCCGAGACCGGGGCAAGCAGCCCGGCCGATATCGGCAAGCTGATGGGCGCGCTCAAGCCCAAGCTGGCCGGTCAGGCCGATATGGGCCTGGTCTCGACGTTGGTCAAGCAGCAGCTGGCAGGCTGATTGATCGCCGCAGCGCCCTGTGCCACGGACAGGGCACTGCGACGAGTGCGGCACTGCCTGCCGCATCACCGAGCGGCGTTTCCAGTGGAAGGCGGACCTCTTGACACGCAGTGATGTTGCAGGACGCCACTGGAGCGCCAAGGCCGTTGCACATCTACGACACGCAACGCATCAGGCAGGGCGCGCGCCCTCGTTCAAACGCGCATGGCCATGCATGCGGCCGAAGCGTTCTGCACAGTTTGCGTCCCTGTCGTCGCGTGGACTCCGGCAGTTCCAATCACGCGGCCCTACAGGTACATCGGCAACTGGCGCACATCGAATGAGCTGACAGACACACCGCGCGCGTTGCTCACGACGCGCAACAGACTGCGCGTACCAGGTGCACCGCCTGCTGCTTCGCCCATAACACGTGCGCGCTTTCACCCGTCCTTCGATCCGGCCCTGCTAGAACGTGGACGCCAGCGCAGGCATGGGCAAGGTCTTTCCGCATACCGACTTTGCCCTGACGTCGCCTCCGCGCCAACGGTATGCGCCAAGGATCCTCCCGCCGGTGACGACGCTTTCCTCCGCCTATCTGCACAAGCATCTGAGCCGTCTGCAGCGCAGCGTTCCGATGGCGCTGCTGAACCGCTTCATCGAGATCGACGTGATGACGCAGGCGGCGTCGTTGTCGTTCTACGCGCTGCTGTCGCTGGCCCCGTTGCTGGTGCTGCTGTTGTGGCTGACTGCCTCGCTCTATCCGCCAGCGCAAGAAGCATTGGTGCAGCAAATCGGGCAATTGGCCGGCGGCAGCGCGGCCGAAGTCGCGCAGACCGTCATTCGCAATGCCACCGATCAACCTGGCGTTGGCTCACTGGCCGGCGTATGGAGCACGCTATTGCTGTTCATCGGCGCCACGGCGGTGTTCGCGCAGCTGCAGAACGCCTTGAATTTGATCTTCCGCACCGACAAGCAACGCCTGGACGGCTTGATGGCCTGGCTGCAGAAGCGGGTGTTCTCGTTCGGGGTGATCCTGGCGCTGGGCTTCTTGCTGATCGTGTCGATGATTGCCACCACCGCGCTGCAGGTGGTCTTTGCGCGCCTGCCCTCGGTCCTGCCGGCAGTCGGTTACGTGACCACGCTGGCCCTGTACTCGCTGGCGTTCGCGTTCCTGTATCGCTACCTGCCCGATCGCACCGTCGACTGGCGCCAGGCGTTCCTGGGCGGGGTCATCACCGCGGTCTTGTTCGCGCTGGGCCGCTACGCCATCGGCGTGTACATCGCCACCGCAGCGCCGGGTAGCGCCTATGGTTCGATGGGGACATTGGTCATCCTGCTGGTGTGGATGTACTACGCCTCGGTGGTGTTCTTCGTCGGCGCCTTGATCACCGCGGTGATCGACGAGCGGGTGCGCTCGCATCGCAAGCTGCGCGAGGCGGGCGTGGACCCGGAGCATCCGCCGGTGATCGTGCCGCCTGCCGATGCAGCGCCTGCATCTTCAGCAGCGGAGTCGCAGGCGCTGCCACGCGGCTGAGGACTGCTGCAGTGCCTGCCTCGCCGGCCTCTTCGGCGGGGGCGACGAAGTGCTGGCAGGCCGCTGAGATATCCTAGCGGGATGGCCCGCATCCCCGACGCGTTTATCGACGAACTGCTTGCACGCACCGATATTGTCGAGGTGGTGGGCGGTCGCGTGCCGCTCAAGCGTCAGGGCAAGGAATATTCGGCGCGCTGCCCGTTCCATGACGAGCGTTCGGCCTCGTTCACGGTGTCGCCGACCAAGCAGTTCTATCACTGCTTCGGCTGTGGCGCGCACGGCACCGCAATCAGTTTCCTGATGAATTACGACCGCCTCGAATTTCTCGATGCGGTCGACGAGCTGGCCAAGCGCGCCGGCATGGAAATCCCGCGCGAGACCCAGCAGCGCACGCCGCAGCAGCAGGACGACAGCCGCGAGCTGTACTCGGCATTGGAAGCGGCCACCAAGTTCTTCCAGCGCCAGCTCGAGGGCAGCGAACGCGCCCGCGACTATCTGGACGGGCGCGGCGTGGATGCCGACAACCGCGCGCGTTTCCAGATCGGCTATGCGCCCGACGGCTACAGCGCATTGAAGGACACCCTGGGCACCGATGCGCGGCGCATGAGCGTGCTCGAGCGCGTCGGGCTGTTTTCCAAGAACGATCGCGGCCATGTGTACGACAAGTTCCGCGACCGGGTGATGTTCCCGATCTTCGACCGCCGCGGCCGCGTGATCGCCTTCGGCGGACGCACCATGGGCGCGCCGGCCGACGGCCGCGACCCGGGGCCGAAGTACCTCAATTCGCCGGAAACCGCGCTGTTCCACAAGGGCCGCGAGCTGTATGGTCTGTGGCAGGTGCGGCAGGCCAATCAGAAGATCGAGCGGCTGATCGTGGTGGAGGGCTACATGGACGTGGTCTCGCTGTTCCAGTTCGGTGTGACCCAGGCGGTGGCCACGCTGGGCACCGCCACCACGCCCGAACATGCCGAGCTGCTGTTCCGCAACGCGCCGGATGTGTATTTCTGTTTCGATGGCGACAACGCCGGGCGCAAGGCCGGCTGGCGCGCGCTCGAATCGGTGCTGCCGCGCATGAAGGATGGCCGCCAGGCGTTTTTCCTGTTCCTGCCCGATGGCGAGGACCCGGACACCATCGTGCGCAAGGAAGGCGCGCAGGCCTTCGATCAGCGCCTGAAACAGGCCACGCCGCTGTCGCAGTTCTTCTTCGACGAGATGTCGCGCGAGATCAACCTGCACACGCTGGACGGCAAGGCGCGCCTGGCCGAACGTGCGCGCCCGCTGTTGGCGCAAATCCCCGAAGGCGCGTTCGGCGATCTGATGAAACAGGAACTGGCGCGCCTGACCGGGGTTGGCGCCAGTTCGTCTGCGCAGCAGCCCGCACCCAGGCCGCGGCCGCCTGCCCGCATGGGCGCGCCCACGCAGAAACGCAGCCTGGTGCGTGCGTCCATCGCCATCCTGCTGCAACGGCCGTCATTGGCGATGAGCCTGGAAGGCGTGCATGATTTTTCCGGGCTGCGCCTGCCCGGGATCGACTTGTTGATGGAATTGCTGGACCTGGTCCGGCAACGCCCGGAAATCAGCACGGGCGCGCTGCTGGAGCACTTCGCCGAGCGCGAGGAACTCGCTGCCTTGCAGAAGCTGGCGGCGCAGGAACTTCCCGGCGACGAACACAGTTGGACGCTTGAGCTGCATGACGTCGTCGCGCAACTCGACAAGCAGTTGCTGCGTCAGCGCGTGGAAGAGCTGCAGGCCAAACAGCGCGCGCAAGGGCTGGACGACACCGACAAATACGAAATGCGCGAACTGCTCAAGGCGCTCGCAGCGTTGTGATGCAGCGCTGTGCGGCTGGACGCAGCGCAAGGCAATCGCGCACCGCCGGGCCGTTTCAGGCGCGAACGCTGGCGTCGATGCCACAGGCAAGGCCTGCACGCATCGTAGAATGGTCCATACCAGGCGCAAGATCGCGCGCTACCGTTGGATCTCGATGAAGAAGCTGCTGGCGCGGTTGCGCATTGACCCCTTCACCCTCGCGCTGCTGTGCACGGTCGCACTGGCCTCGTTTCTCCCGGTCTCGGGTACGGCCGCTGCAGTCATGGACGATGTCACCGACGTGGCGATCGCGGCGCTGTTCTTCCTGCACGGCGCGCGGCTGTCGCGCGAAGCGGTCAAGGCCGGCGCGTTGCACTGGCGCCTGCATCTGGTGATTCTGGGCTGCACCTTCGTACTGTTCCCGTTACTTGGGCTGTTGTTCAAACCACTGGCGCATCTGGTACTGACGCCGGAGCTGTATGTCGGCGTGCTGTTCCTGTGCGCGCTGCCGTCCACGGTGCAGTCCTCGATCGCGTTCACATCGATGGCGCGCGGCAATGTGCCGGCCGCGGTCTGCGCGGCTTCGCTTTCCAGCCTGCTGGGCGTGTTTTTCACCCCGTTGCTGATGGGCGCACTGGTCGGCAGCCAAGGCGCGATGGCGCATCCGGCCGAGGCGATCGGCAAGATCCTGCTGCAATTGCTGGTGCCGTTTCTGGCCGGCCATTTCATGCGCCCGTGGATCGGCGGCTGGGTCGAACGCCATCGCGCCGTGCTGCGTTACACCGATCAAGGCACCATTCTGCTGGTGGTCTATACCGCCTTCAGCGCATCGGTGAACGAAGGGCTGTGGCAGAAGACGCCGCTGCCTGCGCTGCTGGCGGTACTCGGTGCTGCAGCGTTGTTGCTGGCCATGGCGATGCTTTCGATCACCTGCATCGCGCGGCGCCTGCACTTCAGCCGCGCCGATGAAATCGCCATCGTCTTCTGCGGCTCGAAAAAGAGTTTGGCCACCGGCGTGCCGATGGCCAAGGTGATGTTTGCCGGCGGCGGGCTGGGCGCGATCGTGTTGCCGATCATGCTGTATCACCAGCTGCAGCTGATCGTCTGCGCCGTTGTGGCCGCACGTTATGCGCGCGGTGCCTCTAACCAGCCGCAAGGCGCAGCCGAGCGCCATTGACGATGCGCCGCGCCAGCGCCTGCCCGCTGCGCATTGCGTAACAGCAATTCGCATCGCCGCAAATCCGGGTTGTAAGCAGATGTACAACGGTTATGACGCACTCCGGCCCTGGCCCGCCAACGGTCGCTAGAGTGCGTGATCGACCTTCTGCCGCCCCACGGTGATTTGCCATGACGCTGTCGCTGCGACGCCCTTCTCCATCTTTGATCGCGCTGCTGGCAGTGCTGGCTGCGCTGACCGCCTGCAACAAGCCAGCACCGCCTGCGGCGCCCGCACAGCCCAAGACAGCGTCCACGCCGGCAGCCGCTGCCGGCATCGCCTGGCGCGAGGGCGATGTGGAAGACGCTTTTGCCGAAGCCAGGGACAGCGGCAAGCCGATCCTGTTGTATTGGGGCGCGGCCTGGTGCCCGCCCTGCAATCGCCTCAAGGCCACGCTGTTCAAGGATCCGGCCTTCATCGCGCGCACCCAGCAGTTCGTAGCCGTGCACCTGGACGGCGATTCGGAGGGCGCGCAGGCCTGGGGCGAGCGCTTCGGGGTCAAGGGCTACCCCACCATCATCGTGCTGCGCCCGGATCGCAGCGAAATCACCCGGCTGGCCGGCAATGCCGATAACGCACGCCTGGCCGAGGTGTTGCGGGTTGCGGCCAAGAGCACCAGCACCGCCCAGCAATTGCTCGACAAGGCGCTGCACACGCCACAACAGCTCAGCGCGGACGACTGGGCCGTACTTGGCAACTACGCCTGGGGCACCGACGACCGGCTGGTCAAACCCGATGACGCCGCCGACGTGCTCACCCGGCTCTCGGCATCGGCGCCACAGCCGGCACTGCAGCGCAGCTTCGCCCTGGCCGCCATCAGTGCCGCCAAACACCCACCGGCTGCCAGCAGCGCCAATCGCACACTGCTGGAAACGGTGTTGGCCGACCCGGCAGAAGTGCGCGCCAATCTCGGCACGCTGAACTATGTGCCGGCGCGCCTGGTCACCGCCGCCAGCAATGAAGCCGGCGTGCGCAGCACGCTCTCCAACGCACTGAATCAGGCCTTGGACAAGGTCTACGCCGATCCTTCATTGCCGATTTCCGACCGGCTTGGCACCGCGTATGCGCGCATCCAGCTGGCACGCCTGGCACAAGGCCAGCCCACCGAAACCCAAGCCGAAGGCCCGCAACCGCCGCTACCGAAAGACGTGGTGGAGGTCGTGCACCAACGCGTGCAGTGGGCCACCGACACCGCCAAGACCGACGAGGAGCGCCAATCCACCATCAGCACGGCCGCCGCGTTGCTGAGCGAGGTCGGCGATCGCAGCGCGGCAGAGCAATTGCTGCTGGCCGAGTTGTCGCGCAGCAAGACGCCGTACTACTACATGCCTGAGCTGGCGGATCTTGCCGAACAACGCGGCGACAAGAAGACCGCCCTGTTGTGGCTCAAACGGGCCTACGACAGCGCGCAAGGCCCCGCCACACGCGTGCAGTGGGGCGTGATGTACGTGGATGGGCTGATCCGGCTCAGCCCGGACGACACTGCCGGCATCGAGAGCGCGGCCGCCCAGGTGATCGGCGAGTTGGCCGGTCAACCGGATGGTTACCGGCAACGTACCCGTCAGCGCTTCACCACCCTCGGCACCGCACTGAAGACCTGGAGCAAGCAGCACCGCCGCGAAGGCAGCGCAGTGCTGGCACGTCTGCAACAGAAAATGCAGTCCAGCTGCGACAGCAAAACTACCAGCGAGTGCGCCAGTTGGCTGAGTTGAGTCGTCACAGCGCTGCCGTGTGCTGGCAACGCGTGATGATCAGAAGCTTGCAAGCGGCAAACCGCGGCGGCGCCTGCTGAGGTGGACGCCCCTGGTGACCTCGACGCGCCGCACGCGGCGCCTCATCCGGCGATCTTTCGCCACGCGCCGCAGGCGCGCTATAGACGTGATTTATCCATACGCTGGTTGCCACGCAGTCCGTGGCGGCAGACCTACCGCGGTGCCGCTCGTCCTATCGCAGCGACTAGCGCACCCACGGCAGCAGCAGATGGTCGACCATCAGGAAGGCGAACAACGCCATCAGGTACACGATGGAGTACCCGAACATCTTCATCGAGAACAGTTCGTCCGGCGGGTTCAGCATGCGCCACGCGTACCAGAGGAACACCGTATTGAGCACGACCGCACCGCCCAGATAGAACACCCCGCTCATGCCCACCGCCACTGGCGCCAAGGTCACGATCGCCAGCAACACGGTGTAGACCAGAATCTGCTTGCGCGTATGCGGCACCCCATGGGTCACCGGCAACATCGGGATGGCCGCCTTGGCGTAATCGGCGCGACGAAAGATTGCCAACGCCCAGAAATGCGGCGGTGTCCAGATGAAGATGATCAGCACCAGCAGCGAGGCATTGATCCAGTCGGCGCTGGTCGGCAGCCCGGTCACAGCGGCCCAGCCCAGCATCGGCGGCGTGGCGCCGGCCAGGCCGCCGATCACGATGTTCTGGGAGGTCGCGCGCTTCAGGTAGACGGTGTAGATCACCGCATACCCGATCAGCGAGGCAAAGGTCAGCACGGCGGTGATGACATTCACCCACACCACCAGAATGGTCATGGAGATCACGATCAGCACGCCGGCGAACACCAGCACCTGCCAGGGCCGCACCTTGCCCACCACCAGCGGGCGCCATGAGGTACGCGCCATCTGTGCGTCGATCTTGGCGTCGAGCAATTGGTTGATCGCTGCCGCCGCTGAAGCCGCCAGCCAGATGCCCAGGAAGCCCAGTGCGCCGGTGCGTACCTGCACCCAGGTCGGCATGTCGGGAATGGCCAGGAACATGCCCACCAACGCGGTGAACACGATCAGTGCCACCACCTTGGGTTTGGTCAGATCCCAATAATCGCGTGCGCTGACGGCCATGCTCACTCCGGCGCGCGCAGCCGCGCCAGCAGCGAGACCAGCACGAACAACAACGCCACCGCCCCGCCGTTATGCATGACCGAGACCTCCAGCGGCAGCGCCAGCTTCACGTTGAGCATGCCCAGCGTCACCTGCACGGCGACCAGCAGCGCAAGCGCCGCAGCCCACACCCGCATCCCCGGCGACCGCGACAAGCGCCAGGCCAGCCACCATAAGTACAACGCGGTCGCAATCGCCCACAGCCGGTGCGCCATCTGGATGGCGATACGCGCCGCGCCATCCAGCACACCGCCTTCGTAATCCACCCCGATGCCGCGCCACAGCGTGAAACCTTCACGGAAATCGTGTGGCGGCCACCACTGGCTGACGCAACGCGGAAAATTGTCGGCCGACCAGCTGCCGCCGCCACACGCCAGCGCGGCGTAGTTGGCGCTGACCCAGCCACCGAGCGCGATCTGCAGACCCAGCACTGCCACGCCCAGGCGCAGCAGCCACTTCAAGCGCGAGGCGTCGGCCAGGGTGATCGGCAGATGCGTCGCACGCCAGGCCATCCACACCAGCAGCGAGAACATCAGCATGCCGCCCAGCAGGTGCCCCATCACCACGATCGGCTTGAGCAGCAACGTCACCGTCCACATGCCCAGCAACGCCTGGAAGATCACCACCGCCAGCGTCAGCACCGCTGCACGCGCCAGATCGATATTGCTCCAGCGCAATGCCGCCAGCAGCAGGATGGCCTCGCCGGCGATCGCCACACCGAAGGCCACGGCATGCCAGCCGGACATGTAGAGCGGAATCGACAACGCCACCAGCAGCGCGGCCGACACCACCTGGGCAATGCCCATGCGACGGCGACGCACCGCCAGCAACGACAAGACCAGCACTTCCACGCCCAACGCACCGGCCAGGAAGCGGTGGACCTGTTCGCGCCAGGCCTTGTGCGATTCCAGCGGGCGGATCTTGCTGGCCACGTGCGTGTTGGCTTCGTCGCTGGTCTGCGGCCAGGTCACGCGGCCGTAGCAGGTCGGCCAGTCCGGGCAGCTCATGCCGGCATCGGACAAGCGGACGAACGACCCGAACAAAATCGTGCTCGCAGTGAACAGCGCGGCCAGCCAGGCCATGCGATGGAAGTGACAGAACAACGCCGGTGGCGCAAACAGGTTCATCGAAACGGGCTCACATCAGTTTCAGCAGCTTGACCAGATCCGACCGCAAGCCAGCCGGGTCGAAACCGGGGGCGTAACGCAGGATCACAAAGCCATTAGGGTCGATCACATATACCGGCACGCCGGCCGCATCGGTGCCGCGCGGCAATGCCTGGCGCAAGGGGGCATCGTCGCGTAGCACGCGCAATTCGGGCATCGGCCGCAGCCCGGCCGGCGGCGTACCGATCCACAGCACCTCCACCTTGTCGGCACGATGCCCGAGCAGTTGCCACACCTTGTCCAGCGCTGCGGCCAACGCCACGCACTGCTGCGTGCAATCGGCCGGCGGCGCCACTGCAATGCGCCAGATGCGCTCGCTCGGCGCCCACGCATAGGGCTGCCCGTTCGCACGTACCGGCACCAGCGCCCGCAGATCTGCGGGCGGCTTCAGCAGTTCGCCGTTGTTGCGCATGGAAGCCGGCTGCCATCCGGAGAAGCGCAGCACGCCGGCCAGCAACATCGAGCCGAAGAACAGCACTGCCAGGGCAATCAGCATCCTGCGGCCGCGTTTGACCGAATGCGGCGTGGCCGATGTGGAGGAGGTCATGCCTGCGATTTTCTCATGCCGCAGGCGTCAGTGCCTGCGGCGGCGGCGGCGCGCACGCCATGTCAGCAGCGTTGCGGCCGCCAGGACCGCGGCGGCCAGCCCGAACCATTGCACCGCATAACCCAAGTGCCGCGCGGGTGGCAGCGTGTTTGGCAGCATGTCCAGATCGCGTGTGTAGCCAACCGGCAGTGCAGGGTCCAGGCGCAAGACCTGCGACGAAATGTCGCGCCTGCCAAGCGTGCTGCGTAGGGCCTGCAGATCCAGTCGGGTGGCCAGCCAGGTCTGCGCCGCAGCCCCCGGCGCCAGCGCCGGCCCGATCGCCAATCCCGCCGACGGCGGTGCGCTCAAGAGTCCCTGCACCGTCTGCACGCCTTTCAGCGCAACGATGCCGGGCAACTGCCGATCAGCCGGCAATGGCAGCCAGCCCAGATCAACCAGCACGCCTGTCGATACGCCTTCTGGCGCTGCCAGTTGATACACGCGCACGCCGGCACGCCCGTCGTGCAGCTGATTGTCCAGCAAGACCAGTTGCGGCAGGAAGCGAACGCTTCCACGCACCCATGCCAACTCATTCGGCGTCGCCAGCGCCTGTGCCAAGGGCAGCGTGGTGTCTCGCACATGTGCGGCACGGTCCAGCAAGGCTTGCTTGCTATGCATCCGCTGCAATTGCCAATGCCCAAGCGCCGCAAAACCCGCGCTCACCAGCAGCGCCAGACACCAGCCAAACACCGCCGTGTGCTTGCGCGTCATGACAAGCGACGCAAAAAGGCGTGCAATGCCATCACCACGCCGACTGCACCCGGGGCTGTTGTGAACGATTCGCTCAAGACGCTGCTGATTGTCGCCTTCCTGATCGTGATCCTATGGAACCTGGGCGCCGGCCTCTACTACCTGCTGACCGACCGCGGCCAGACCAAGCGCACCGTCAACGCCCTGACCTGGCGCATCGGCCTATCGGTGGCGTTGATCGCCATCGTGATCCTCGGCATCTATACCGGCTGGATCAAGCCGCATGGGCTCGGTCGCTGAGGAGCCGGGATTGGGGATTCGGCATTCGGGATTCGTAAGAGCAAAAGCGGATCGCTCTTGCGAATCCCGAATCACTAATCCCGCATCCCCGCCCTCAGAGGACATACACAAACAAAAACAGCGCCAGCCACACCACGTCGACGAAGTGCCAGTACCACGCAGCCGCTTCGAAAGCGAAGTGGTTGTCGCGGCTGAAGTGCCCTTTCGCCGCGCGCAGCCACATCACTGCCAACATGATCGTGCCCAGCAGCACGTGCATGCCGTGGAAGCCGGTCAGCATGAAGAAGGTCGAACCGTAGATGCCCGAGCCCAGCGTGAGATTGAGCTCGGTATAGGCGTGGATGTATTCCTCGGCCTGCAGGAACAGGAACACGCAGCCCAGCAGCACGGTCAACCCCAGCCATAACAAGAGCGCGCCACGGCGCCCGCCCTTGAGTGCGTGGTGGGCGATGGTCAAGGTCACGCCGGAGCTGAGCAGGATCAGCGTATTGACCAGCGGCAGGCCCCAGGCCGGGATGGTCTGGAACTGCCCACCGATCGTGCCCGGGCCATTGGTCGGCCAGGCAGCGGAATAGCCATTCCACAGCAGCTCGTTGGTCATCACGCCGTCGCCTTCCCCGCCCAGCCAGGGCAGCGTCAGCACACGCGTGTAGAACAGCGCACCGAAGAAAGCGCAGAAGAACATCACCTCGGAGAAGATGAACCACACCATCCCCATGCGGAACGAGCCATCCACCTGGCGGTTGTAATGCCCGGCATTGGATTCGCGGATGACATCGCCAAACCACATGAACAACGTCGCCAGCAGCATCGCCACACCGGCGAAGAAGGTCCAGCGCCCCCATGCGGCGTCGTTAAGCCAGCTGGCCACGCCAATCATCATCACGAACATCGCAATCGACCCGACAAAGGGCCATTTGCTCTGGCTCGGGACGAAATACGCATCGGCGTTGGGACTGTGATCGGCCATGGCGTTGCTTCCGTGTCGTGGTGCGTGTGGATGAAGGATCAGGGTGCGGCGCGCGGCGCGGCAGACATGCCGCCGCCCTGCAGTTCCGAGGTCAGCGCGTCGTTGCGATAGAACGTGTAAGACAGGGTAATCGTGGTGACTTCCGGCGGCAGTGCGGGGTCGACGATGAAACGCAGCGGCATGTCGCGCGTTTCGCCGGCCTGCAAGGTCTGCGCGGTAAAGCAGAAGCACTCGGTCTTGTTGAAGTAGCCAGAGGCACGCGCAGGTGCAACCGAAGGCACCGCACTGCCCACTACCGCACGCGCGCCATCGTTGCGCGCGAAATACAGCGCCTCGTTGAGCTCGCCCGGCACCACATCCATCGTCATCTGTTCGGGATGGAAGGTCCACGGCAATTTGGAATTGACCCCGCCGTCGAATTCCACGCGCACCGTGCGCTTGCCGGCGGCAGGTGGCGTGCCCGCGCTTGCGCGCGTGCTGCCAGGCGCACGCTCCATGCGGATGCCAAACACTTTCTCGCAGGCGATACGGTAGAGCGGCACCAGGGAAAACGTCAGCACGAACACGCCCAGTACCACGCCCAGCAGCTTGAACAAGCCGGCCGTCGGTGCATGTGCGGGCGCGCGTGCACTCACCGCCCGATGACTCCCGAGGCGATGAAGCCTGCATAGATCAGCAACGCGATGATGCCGACCGTGATTGCGGTACGGCGTACTGCACGGCGCTGCTGCGCCTGCCGTTCCGCAGCAGATAGCAGACGCGTCACCGCCGGCTCCGAGGCGGACTCAGTGGCCGATGTCTTCATGCGCAAGATCTCCAGGCTTGATCACCGGCGGCACGGTGAAGGTATGCGCCGGGGCAGGTGACGGCACCGTCCATTCCAGGCCCTTGGCACCTTCCCAGGAGCGCGCCTGTGCACGCGCGCCACTCCGCAACGAGGACAGCAGGATCGCAGCCATCAGGAACGGCGTGACGAACATGCCGAACGCACCGATCGAACTGACCAGATTCCAGTCGGCGAACACCACGTTGTAGTCGGGAATGCGCCGCGGCATGCCGGCCAAGCCCAGGAAGTGCTGCGGGAAGAACAGCAGGTTGACGAACACCATCGTCCACCAGAAGTGCACCTTGGCCCAGGTCTCGTTGTACATCCGCCCGGTCCACTTGGGCCACCAGTAGTACACCGCCGCAATCAGCGCGAACACCGCACCGGTCACCAGCACGTAGTGGAAATGGGCCACCACGAAGTAGGTGTCGTGATACTGGAAATCCGCCGGCACGATCGCCAGCATCAAGCCGGAAAAACCACCGATGCTGAAGAGGATCACGAACGCCACGGCCCACAACATCGGCGATTCGAAGGTCAGCGAGCCTTTCCACATCGTGCTGACCCAGTTGAACACCTTCACCCCGGTCGGGATGGAGATCAGCATGGTGGCGAACATGAAATAGATTTCGCCACCGAGCGGCATGCCCACGGTGAACATGTGGTGCGCCCAGACGATAAAGCTCAGGAACGCGATCGCTGCGATGGCGTACACCATCGCCTGATAACCGAACAGCGGCTTGCGGCTGAAGGTCGGGATGATTTCGCTGACCACGCCGAACGCCGGCAAGATCATGATGTACACCTCCGGGTGCCCGAAGAACCAGAAGATGTGCTGGTACATCACCGGGTCGCCGCCGCCGGCCGCGTTGAAGAAACTGGTGCCGAAGAACTTGTCGGTCAGCAACATCGTCACTGCGCCGGCCAGCACCGGCATCACCGCGATCAGCAGGAACGCAGTGATCAGCCAGGCCCAGCAGAAGATCGGCATCTTCAGCAGATCGATGCCCGGCGCGCGCATGTTGAGAACGGTGGCAATGATGTTGATCGCGCCCATGATCGAACTGACGCCGGCCACGTGGATCGCAAACACACTGAAGGCCACGTTGTAGCCGCCCTGCAGCGACAGCGGGGGGTACAGCGTCCAGCCACCGGCTGGCGCGCCACCCGGCAGGAACAGCGTCAGCAGCAGCAGGGTAAAGGCGACCGGCAACAACCAGAACGACCAGTTGTTCATGCGCGGCAATGCCATGTCCGGTGCACCGATCTGCAACGGGATCATCCAGTTGGCCAAACCGACGAAGGCCGGCATCACGCCGCCGAAGATCATCACCAGTGCATGCACGGTGGTCATCTGGTTGAAGAATTCCGGTTTGACGAACTGCAAGCCGGGCTGCATCAATTCGGCGCGAATCACCACGCTCATCGCCGCGCCGATGATGAACATGACGAAGGAAAACAGCAGGTACAGCGTGCCGATGTCCTTGTGATTGGTCGAAAAGAACCAGCGCTCGACGAAACCGGGCTGGTGGTGTCCGTGGTGATCGACTGCGGTGTGCGCCATGACGGAACGACCTCTGCGAAGCGAGCGGTTGCGGGCGATTAGAGAGCGGCGGTCGGTGTTGCGGCCTGGGCCGGTACTGCGGCAGGCGCGGCGTCACCTGCCGGAGCGGCCGGTGCACTGGCCGGCGTCGGCGCGGCGGCTGGCACCGCAGGCGCCGCTCCCGGCGCTGTGCCCGACGCACGACGACGCGACGCCAGCCAGCGCTGGAAGTCAGCCTTGGGCAGCGCCTCCACCACGATCGGCATGAAGCCATGATCCTTGCCGCACAACTCGGCGCACTGCCCGCGATACACGCCCGGTTGCTCGATGTTGGTCCAGGCTTCGTTGACGATGCCGGGAATCGCGTCTTGCTTCCATCCCAGCGCTGGCACCCACCAGGCATGGATCACATCGTCGGCAGTAATCACGAAGCGGATCTTGGTATTGACCGGCAACACCAGGCGGTTGTCGACATCCAGCAGATAATGCGGCTGCGAGGCCGCGGTGGGGCGCTCGCCGCTTTGGCGGATGCGATCGGATTCGCGTGCCAGGCGACTGGTGAATTCCACGCCCTGGCCCAGATATTCGTATTTCCACATCCACTGATAGCCGGTCACCTTGACCGTCATTTCCGATTCTCGGGTGTCGTACATCGCGATCAGTTTTGCCGTCGCCGGCCACGCCATCGCGATCAGCACCAGGACCGGGATCACCGTCCACAGCGCTTCTGCGGTGGTGTTGTGACTGAATTGCGCGGCCACCGCGCCCTTGGACTTGCGGAACTTGAACATCGCATAGCCCATCGCCGAGAACACCAGCGCGCCAATCACCACGCACACCCACAGCGCCACCATGTGCGCCTCGTAGGCCATGCGCGCGGTCTGGGTCACCCCGCGCCCCATGTTGAGCTGCCATTCCTTTGGATCGGCCGATTGCGCCCAGGCCACGGGCGCGCTCAGCAGCGCCGCCATCGCCAGGCCTACTTGTGTGCAGGTGTTGATCGACTTCCAGCTGCTGCGTTGCGTCATTGCCTAGACCCTTACGTCATCGGTGACGGCCATTGGCGGCCGCGAGCAAGCGTTTGAGCGTCGTTGCCAGTTCCACACGTTCGGCCGGCCCGAGAAAACTTCCGATCTCGATCTGCTTGCCGCTGCTGACCAGCAACACCCTGTCATCGCGTTCTATACAAAGCCGCACCCAATGCGGATGTGCCTGAAACGCTGGTGGCGCATGCCCGGACGGAAACACCTCGACAACGGCCTCCCCCACCCGGATCGCTTCTTCGCGCTCGCCACTTCGCCACAATTGCCGTAGCGCCAGCGCCACCACACCACTGTGCACCAGGGCAAAAACCGGCGCGAACGCATTGCCGGTCCACCACCCCAGGCCTGCAAATAACCACATCGTTCCCGCCAACACTGCGAACAGCTGCACGAATTGCCTGGCCGACAGGGCCCGCGGAGGCCGCAACCGCAGCTGCGTCCCAACCCCTTCGGACATCAACGGCAGCACTTCGATCATAAACAGCACGCAGCGCACTGCGGGAATAGCCCGATGGTAGACCCGCGCCGACGCATGCGGCAAGCATTTCCGGCGATCAAAAATTTGCTGCAGTGCAGCTAAAAGTGCGCATAAATCAATCACTTCCAAGTCGCACGACGATCGTCGTGCAGACATCCCGCGCCGCGCACCTGCGCCGGCGGCATGCACAAAACGGCGGGAAAGCCGCCGCTTCCACACAAGTGCGCAAGCCGTTTGGCTCACTAGAATGAGCACGGAATCCAAGGCACCTTTCGCATGAACGCTCAGCTCGACCCGCTTGCCTCCACCTCAGTTGCGCGCCCGCTGCTGGGGCCCGAACTGCCCGCCGCACCTGGCGCATTGCGTGCCGCCATCACCGCGGCCTGGCTCAAGGACGAAACCGAGCACGTGCGTGAATTGCTCGACCAGGCACGCCTGCCTGCCGCTGAGCAAGCCAAGGTGCAGGCGATCGCTGCCGATCTGGTTACCCATGTGCGGGCGCGTGCGCAGGACCAGGGCGCCATCGAAGCCTTCATGCGCCAATACGACCTGGGCAGCGAAGAGGGCGTGCTGCTGATGTGCGTGGCCGAGGCGCTGCTGCGCATTCCCGACCAGGACACTGCCGACAAGCTGATCCGCGACAAGCTTGGCGATGCGGATTGGAAGAAGCATATGGGCGGCAGCGATTCGGTGCTGGTCAACGCTTCCACCTGGGGCCTGATGCTGACCGGTCGGTTGGTGCAGCTCAATGACCTCACCCGCGCCGATGTGCCGGGCGCCTTCAAGCGCCTGATCGGCCGCGTCGGCGAGCCGGTCATTCGCCTGGCCGTGCGCCAGGCCATGAAGATCATGGGCCATCAGTTCGTCATGGGCCGCACCATCGGCGAGGCGCTGTCGCGTTCGCGCAAGGGCGACAACGCCGACTACCGTTATTCGTTCGACATGCTTGGCGAAGGCGCGCTCACCATGAAGGATGCGCAGCGCTATCTGCAGGCGTATCGGGATGCGATTCATGCGATCGGCCGCAGCGGCAGCTTCGTCGGTACCGATGTCTTTGCCGCGCCCAGCATCTCGATCAAGTTGTCGGCGCTGTATCCGCGTTACGAGCATGCCAAGCGCGCCCGCGTGATGGCAGAGCTGGTGCCGGGCGTGCTGGAACTTGCGCAGTTGGCCAAGTCGTACGGCATCGGCTACACCGTCGATGCCGAGGAAGCCGACCGGCTGGAACTATCGCTGGACATCATCGAGGCCACCTTCTCCGACCCGTCGTTGGATGGCTGGGAAGGCTATGGCCTGGCCGTGCAGGCCTATCAAAAACGCACGCCGTACACGATCGATTTTCTTGCCGATCTGGCGCGCCGTGTCGGGCGACGCATTCCGGTGCGCCTGGTCAAGGGCGCGTACTGGGACGCAGAGATCAAGCGCGCGCAGATCGAAGGGCATCCCGGCTATCCGGTGTTTACGCGTAAGCAGAACACCGACGTGTCGTACCTGGCATGCGCACGTCGCATGTTCGCGCACAGCGACGCGCTCTACCCGATGTTCGCCACGCACAACGCGCAGACCATTGCAGCGGTACGTGCGATCGCGGCAGGCAAGACCTACGAGCACCAGAAATTGCACGGCATGGGCGATGACCTGTATGCCGAAGTGATTCCTGCCGATCGTCTCGACCTGCCATGCCGCGTCTATGCGCCGGTCGGCTCGCACGAAGATCTGCTGCCGTATCTGGTGCGACGTTTGCTCGAAAATGGCGCCAATTCCAGCTTCGTCAATCGCATCACCGACGAGGATGTCGCCATCGAAGACCTCATCCGCGACCCGGTCGAGGCGGTGACGTCTTTTACTTCCATCCCGCATCCCAAGATTCCACTGCCAGCCGATTTGCTGCGTAGCCAGAACCAGAACAGGAAAAACTCCATGGGCGCCAATCTCGCCAACGACAACGATCTGCGCCAGCTGGCCGAGCAACTCAACGCCGCGATCAAACCGTGGAAGGCCGCGCCCCTGGTGCCTGGTGCGCTGATCAGCACGCCCAGCCAAGCGGTGTTGAATCCGGCAGATCGCCGCGAGACGGTTGGACAGTGGCACCCGGCCGATCCGGACACCGTCCAGAAGTCGCTGGCCAGCGCTGCGGCCGCGCAACCGGCCTGGAATCGCACACCTGCAGCGAGTCGCGCCACCATCCTGGAACATGCAGCTGATCTGCTCGAAACGCGCATGTCCGAGTTCATGGCGATCTGCGTCAAGGAAGCCGGCAAGACACTGCCCGACGCAGTGGCCGAAGTCCGCGAGGCCGTCGATTTCCTGCGCTACTACGCCGGCCAGGCGCGTGCGCAGTTCGGTGCCCCGGAGCGCCTGCCCGGACCGACCGGCGAATCCAACGAGCTGCAGCTTCACGGGCGTGGCGTCTTTGTCTGCATCAGTCCGTGGAACTTCCCGTTGGCGATCTTCCTCGGTCAGGTCGCCGCAGCGCTGGCGGCTGGCAACACGGTCATCGCCAAACCAGCCGAGCAGACCAACCTGGTTGGCTTTGCAGCGGTCAAGCTGCTGCACGAAGCCGGCGTACCGGAAGCGGCTGTGCAGTTCCTGCCAGGTGATGGCGCTACCGTTGGTGCTGCGCTGACCAACGACCCGCGCGTTGCCGGCGTTGCATTCACCGGTTCTACCGAAACCGCACGCATCATCAACCGCACCCTGGCCGCACGCGATGCTGCCATCGGCGTCTTGATCGCCGAAACCGGCGGCCAGAACGCCTTCATCGCCGACTCGTCCTCGCTGCCCGAAGCGGTGGTCAAAGACGCCATTTCCAGTGCCTTCATCTCGGCCGGGCAGCGCTGCTCCGCGGCGCGCGTCCTATTCGTCCAGGACGACATCGCCGACAAGGTCATGACGATGCTGGCCGGTGCGATGGGTGAGTTGAAGATCGGCGATCCGGGCCTGCTCTCGACCGACGTTGGCCCCGTCATCGATGCTGATGCCCTCAAGATTCTCGACGATCACGCTGCACGCATGGATCGGCAAGCGCGTCTGATCGGCAGCACCGCCCTGGACGGTAGCACCGCACACGGGAGCTTTTTCGCTCCACGCGCCTATGAGCTGACATCGCTGTCCCAGCTGCAGCGGGAAATTTTCGGGCCGGTGCTGCACGTGATTCGCTGGAAAGCCGACCAGCTCGATGCCGTCATCGAGCAGATCAACGCGACCGGTTACGGCCTCACGTTGGGTGTCCACTCGCGTATCGATGAGACGATCGACCGCATTACCTCGCGCGTGGCGGTAGGCAACGTCTACGTCAATCGCAACCAGATCGGCGCCGTGGTCGGCGTACAACCGTTCGGCGGCCAGGGCCTGTCCGGCACCGGCCCCAAGGCCGGCGGCCCGCATTACCTGCTGCGTTTCGCAACCGAGAAAGTCGTCACCGTCAACACCACTGCGGCAGGCGGCAATGCCTCGCTATTGACCTTGGGTGACTAATACCGCCCAGCAGATGCTGGCGTCTGCCCGCTGATCGGTTCGTCATTACCGATTGCAGCCAGATGTACCGTCGGCACACCAACAAAAACCCCGCTCATGCGGGGTTTTTGTTGGTGGCTGGCGCAGCTTTTCAGATTGTCAGTCGTGGAGGGTAGCCCAACGATCCAAAGCATCGCTCACAGCTCGGCGAACAAGGGGTGGGCCTTCGTGGCGCACGTCGCCAGCTATTCGAATCGACGGCTCCCAGGCGGGCGCCCTCATGGTGCACGTTGCTGAATTCGATCCAAGAGTTATCGGACACCTTCACCGCGTGTCGTGTTACCTCTGATGCCTTGCATCTGGTCTCATCAAGGATGTGGGAAACATCGCAGATGCCGTGATCGATCCGCTCTACGCTGTCTTTGTATTGAGGATATGCCGGCAAGGACGTCGGCTGCGTGAGGCTGCTCTGGGCAATGTCTATTATCGGCTACAGCGACTGCCGCACCACGCGTTTGGCATTGGCCAGGGGAGTGACGACCAGAGAGGCGGAGCCCGCCCCTCTTTCAAGGCATTTGCGAGTACTGCGTTGCAAGGCTTCGTGCCAACACGCGTGCGGGACGCTTGGCTTGGCTCTGTTGCCACGAGCAGGGCGATCTCGGTGCCGAGGCGCCGATCAGCAAGCGGCGCAAATGCGCCAACTCCCCCCTTGACGCAGCAACGGCGTGGCGGGATGTAAGTCGCGTTGCGCGAAGTGCTGTCCAGTCCTCAAATTCGGCGCAAAAAG
>NZ_JAGHWU010000002.1:0-186789 GCF_017746145.1 Xanthomonas sp. D-99
GAGTTGATCAGACCTTCCCTAGAGCCTGTTATCGACAGGCCCGGGCGCCGCGCCGCCCATGCAGCCTCCATGCGGTAGGCGATGTCGAACACGGCGATGCCGCGCAATCGCCACTTCCATGCGCTCGCTGCGTCTCGCCCCACCGCCCGCGCTCACTTCCACTGCTTGCGCGCCACGCTCAGCCCCACCCAGCCCAGCGCCGCCGCAGCAAGCACCGCGCCACCGATCACCACACCCCTCCAGCCGGCCTGCGCATATGCCGCCGTGCCCAGGGTCGAGCCCACTGCACCGCCGATGAAATAGCAGGTGATGTAGGCCGAGGTGATGCGATTGCGCGCCGCCGGGTTGCGCTGATAGATCACGCTCTGGTTGGCGATATGCACGCCCTGCACCGCGATATCCAGCAGCAGCACGCCGACGATCAGCGGCACGATCGACTGCGGCGCAAACGCCAGCAACCCCCACGATAGCAGCAACATCGCCAACCCGCCCCAGCTCACGCGGTCGCCATGGCCGTGATCGGACCAATGCCCGGAGCGATTGGCGGCCAGTGCGCCGGCCGCACCGATCAGGCCGAACAAGCCGATCACCGCCGTGCCGTAGCCATAACTGGGCCCGGACAACAGAAACGCCAGCGTGGTCCAGAACATGCTGAAGCCGGCAAAGATCAGCCCGCCCAGCACCGCGCGCGAACGCAGCACCGCATCGTCGCGCAGCAGCGTCAGCACCGAGCCCACCAACTGCGGGTACGCCAGTTGCGCATTGCCGGGATGGCGCGGCAGCCCGCGCCACAACAGCCCGGCGGTGAGCAGCAACGCGACCGAGGCGATCCAGTACACCGTATGCCAGCCGCCGACACCGGCGAGCACGCCGGCCGCGGTGCGCGCCAGCAAGATCCCCAGCAGCAACCCGCTCATCACCGTGCCGATCACCCGGCCACGCTCGTGGGGCGCAGCCAGCGTGGCGGCGAACGGCACCAGGATCTGCGCCGCCACCGAGCTGGCGCCGGTCACGATGGTGCCGGCCAGCAACATCGCAAAACTGTGCGAACTGGCGCTCACCAGCAGCCCAAGCGCGCTCAGTACGAACAGGCCCACGATCAGGCCGCGCCGCTCCAGCCGGTCGCCCAGTGGCACCAGCAACAGCAACCCCGCCGCGTAGGCCAATTGCGCCGCGGTGACCACCGCACCGGCACTGCGCACCTGGATGCCGAATGCCTGCGCCAGCGTTTCCAGCAGCGGCTGGGCGTAGTAATTGCTCGCCACCGCCAACCCGGTGGCGGCGGCCATCAGCAGCACCAAGCGACGGGGCAAGGGCGGGTGGGAGCTGGGCTCGGTCTGCATGGCGGCTGCCTGGTCAAGGAATGCGCACAGTGTGGGCAGCCGTCAGGCATCTTTCCAATGTATTGTTTTCACTATCGTCATCTTGTTTCGAGATTGCATGCTGACCTTGCGCCAACTGGAATTTGCCGTGGCCGTGGCCGAAGAAGGCGGCTTCACCGCCGCTGCGCGCCGCTGCAACACCGTGCAATCGGCGCTCAGCCACCAGGTCGCCAAGATCGAAGAGACCTTCGGTGCACGCCTGTTCGAACGCGGCACCCGCCAGGTGCGGCCCACCGCCGCCGGCGAGGTGTTCCTGCACAACGCCCGCCAGACCCTGCGCGCTGCCGAGCGCCTGCACGAGGAAATGGCGCAGGCGCTGGGCACCGTGCGCGGGCGGCTGGCATTGGGGCAGATTTCCTCGCTCACCACCGTGCAACTGCCGGCCTTGCTGCATCAGTTCCGCAGCGCGCATGCGCGGGTGGACGTGCATCTGCGCACCGCCATGAGCGAGGCGTTGCTGGACGATCTGGGCGAAGGCCGGCTGGATGTCGCCCTGGTCGGCGTCGGCCCGCAGGTCGCGGTGCCGGCGCAGCGCCTGCTGCTGCATGAAGAGGCGCTGGCCTTGATCGTGGCGCCCGGCCATCGCTTTGCCGCGCGCAAGCGGGTGGCGCTGGCCGAGCTGGACGACGAACCGATGGCCGGGCTGGTTCCCGGTGCCGGCGTGCGCGGCATCATCGATGCTGCGTTTGCGCAGGGGGGCCTGCGGCAGCGCCAGCAGTACGAAGTCACCCATGCCGATCTGGTGCGCGAACTGGTCGCTGCCAACCTGGGCGTAGGCATCGTCCCGCAGACCATGGCCGGCGCCATGCGGGGCGTGGTCACGGTGGCCTTGAAGGAGCGCTACCGCTTTCTGACCTATGCGGTGTGGCGGCCCGACCCCAGCCCGGCCGCACGCGCCTTCGTGGCCTTGCTGCGCGCCCAGCTCGCGCAACGCAGGCCACCGGCACGTAGAAGCCGCTGAGCGCAACCGCCACCACACCATGGAAGCCTGCTAGGCTGCGCGCGTTCGCAAAGGAAACTGCATGTCCGGTCACAGTCAGTTCGCCCTGCTCAGGCAGCGCCGCTTCTTGCCGTTCTTCGCCGTCCAGGCGCTGGGCGCGTTCAACGACAACGTCTATCGGCAGGCCATCATCGGCCTGTTGTTCTATCTCGGCATCGATGCCGCCCAGCGCACGCTGTATACGAACCTGGCGCCGGCATTGTTCATCCTGCCGTACTTCCTGTTCTCCGCGCTGGCCGGGCAGATCGCCGAGAAGCTGGAAAAGCAGAAGCTCATCGTGATCACCACCACGATGGAGATTGCGATCATGTCGCTGGCCGCCATCGGCTTCATCACCGAGAACATGGTGATCCTGCTGATTGCGCTGTTCTGCACCGGCCTGCAGTCCACGCTGTTCGGCCCAGTGAAATATTCGATCCTGCCATCGGTGCTGAAGCCGGAAGAACTCACCGGCGGCAATGGCCTGGTCGAAATGGGTACCTCCATTTCGATCCTGTGCGGCATGATCTTCGGCGGGCTGATCTTCCAGATCGCCGGCAGTCATGGGCCGGAGGCTGCCGCCACCGCGGTGATTGCGATTGCGGTGACCGGCAACCTGGTGGCGCGGCTGGTACCGCGCGTGGATGCCGGCGCCCCAGAGCTGAAGATCAACTGGAACCCCATTCCCGAATCGCGCGCCATCATGCGCCTGACCCGACGCACGCTGGCTGTGCGCAACTCGGTGCTGGGCGTGTCGTGGTTCTGGTTCATCGGCACCGTGCTGACCGCGCAGCTGCCCACCTATGCCCAACTCAACCTGGGCGGACAGCAGGATCTGTACGTATTCGCGCTGGCGCTGTTTTCGATCGGCACCGGCGCAGGCTCGCTGCTGTGCGAACGGCTGTCCGGCCGCACCGTGGAAATCGGCCTGGTGCCGCTGGGTGCGTTCGGCATCAGCGCCTTCCTGCTGGACCTGTACTTCGCCCGGCCTGGTGCAGCGCCGGTCACCGGCCTGTCGATCGGCCAGTTCGTGCAGCAGCCCGGCAGCGTGCGGCTGATCATCGATCTGGTCGGCATCGGCCTGTTCACCGGCCTGTTCGTGGTGCCGTTGTTTGCGCTGATCCAGAGCCGCACGCCCAAGGCCGAACTGTCGCGCGTGATCGCCGGGCTCAACATCCAAAACTCGTTATTTATCGTGGCCGCGGCGGTGATCGGTATCGCGCTGCAGTTGCCGCACGTGGTGCTGATCGGGGTACGGATTCCGCTGCCGGGCTTGAGCATTCCGCAGGTGTTCCTGGCACTGGCAATCGCCAACACGCTGGTGGCGCTGTGGATCTTCACCCTGGTGCCCGAATTCCTGATGCGCTTTCTCAGCTGGGTGCTGGTGAGCGTGCTGTACCGCCTGCGCGCGCGCGCTATCGACACGCATGTGCCCGACGAGGGCGCCGCCCTGCTGGTGTGCAACCATGTCAGCTACATGGACGCGCTGATCCTGTCGGCGGTGATTCCGCGCCCGGTGCGCTTTGTCATGTACTACAAGATCTTCCGCATCCCGGTGATGCGCTGGATCTTCCGCACCGCCAAGGCCATCCCGATCGCCGGCGCGCGCGAAGACCCCGCATTGATGCAACAGGCCTTCGACCGCATCGATGCCGCATTGGCCGATGGCGAGCTGGTATGCATCTTCCCCGAGGGCGCATTGACCAAGGATGGCGACATCGCACCCTTCAAGTCCGGCGTGGAGAAGATTCTGCAGCGCCGCAACGTGCCGGTCATTCCGATGGCGCTGCGCGGCATGTGGTCGAGCATGTGGAGCCGGCGCGACACGCGCCTGGGCCGCATGCGGGTGCCGCGGCGGATGCGCGCGCAGATCGAAGTGATGGCAGGGGCGGCAGTCGCCGGCGATCAGGCCAGTGCCGCGCTGCTCGAACAACAGGTGCGCACGCTACGGCAGGATCAGCCCTGAGCCCGGCGGGTGCAGGCTTTGCGTCCATGGCGCGCCGCGAGTAGCCTGTGCGCCATTGCACGCTTTGCCGTCGCAGCCGCCAAGCGGACGCGGCCGGCCGTACCGGGGGACGTCGTTGTGCTCAACATCATCGCGCCTGAGGCGTCTGCCGTGATCGGCGGGTGTCGCGCATTGCAGCGGCTGGCTGTGCCGACAGCGATGGGCATGCCGCTGCGTTCGCTCGCTGCGCAGGCGTGGAGCGCAAGGTCGCTGGCGCGAGCAGATATCCGGCAGCGCGCAGCGCCACTCGCCGCTACCGCTACCGACACGCTGCTCGCCGCTCACGCCCGCGCCAAACCTCGCACGAGGACCATCCGGCCATCGTCAGCGCACACCGGGCGCATCACCGCCGCGCATGGCGCCCGATAATCCACCCCACTCACCCATCAGTTCGCTGTTGTTTACCACCCAAGGAGCTTCACCATGAGTGCCATGCCACCGCCGATCCATCCCTCGTCCAGCGCCGCGCCCGGCCCGGTGCCCAATCACCTGATCTGGGCGATCGTGTCCACCGTGCTGGGCTTTTGCCTGTGCTGCCCGGCCCTGATTTCCGGCATCGTGGCGATCGTGTTTTCCAGCAAGGTCAACGGCCTGCTCAACCAGGGCGACATCGACGGCGCACGTCGTGCCTCCAACACCGCCAAGACCTGGTGCATCGTGACCAGCGTGCTGGCCGCGATCGGCCTGCTGATCAACATCGGCATGGTGGCCACCGGCGGCATGCAGGGCTACATGGACTACATGCAGCAGTTGCAGCACATGCAGTAATGGAACTGCGTCCACGCCATTGGCTTGGACTGGGGGCGGCCACCAGCGTGGCCGCCCTTGGCGTGTCGTTGCTGTATCGCTTCGATCCGAATGCGAGCAACAGCCCGTTCCCGCCCTGCGTGTTCCGTGCCGTGACCGGCTGCTACTGCCCCGGCTGCGGCATGACCCGCGCGCTGTATGCGCTGGTGCACTTCGACCTGCCCGGCGCCTTCGCGATGAATCCGGCAGCGGTGCTCGGCCTGTTCGCACTGCCCGGCCTGATCGCCTGGAAAGCCGGCTGGCGCGCACGCTGGTTTGCACCCGTCGTTGCGGCGATGTCCGAACCGAAGTTCTGGTTGTGGGCCTTGCCGGCGTATTGGGTTGCAAGAAATCTGCCGTGGTACCCGTTTACCTTGCTGGCGCCGGGTTAGACCGCGAACAATCGCGAGGGGCCGACGTTCCCATAGGGCCGGGCGCTACACATCTTCTCGCCCGACGTCACGCGCGGCGCTACCGCACCCAGCCCGCAATCACCAACAACGCCAGCACCACCAACCACAGCAGCAGCACGCGCCAGACCAGGCTCATCGCATCGCGTACTTCCGGCAGGCGGCGCCAGACCGGCACCAGGCCCGAATCGGTGTAGTCGTGCGCTTCCTCGCGCAGCTCGGCGCTGACGCTGACACGCGCAACGGCGCCGAGAAAATGCGGTTCCAGCGACCAGCGGTTGCCATGCGCTTCGCGCCAGGCGCGAAACACGGTGTCGAAGTTACCCACCAGCGCCATCGACATCGTCATCAACTGCGCCACCGGCCACTCCAGCACCGCCAGCAGCCAGCGCGCGCCAGCCAGATTGCGGGGCGGCAGCAACACGGCCAGCGGGCTTTCCACCGCCAGGGCGGTGAGCCGATACAGCACCGCGCCGAACGGCCCCAGCAGCAGAAACCACCACAGCACCGAAAACCAACGCCGCAACCCATTGACCACCACCGCTTCCACCAGCGACGGCGCGTCTTCGTGCACGCTGCCGCCGGCGGCCTGCAGGTGCGAAATCGCTTCGCGCCGCGTGTGCGGCTCGTCGGCGTCGATGACCGCTTCCACATCGCGATCCAGATCGCGCGGGCCCCAGGTCCAGGCCAGCACCGCCACGCCGAACAGCAAGTCCAGAAAACCGTGCCAGACATCGTCCAGCAGCCACTGCACCAGCAACACCAGCAGCGCCGGTAGCACGGCCAGCAGTACGCCATAGCGCCCTTGCCACGCACCGCGCCCGGCCGCGTAACCATCCAGCCGGCGCAGCCATTGGCCGAACCAGGCGAAATTGCGCAGCCTGGCCACCTGCGCCGGTACCAGATGGCCCAGCGTGAGCGCGACGACGACGGCAACCAGGGTGGTGAACATGGGCAGGCCTCCTCAGCCGAGTCTAGCCGAGCGGACGCGAGCGCCGCTGCAACACCGCAAGAGCCGGCCAGACTCAGCCATGCGCACGATGCCAATGCTCGATCAACGCACGCGCGATGGAAATGCGCGGCGGCAACCCGATATCGCCCTCGCCGGCCAGCGCGGCGCTGACCTGCACATGGCTGACCCAGCGCGCGTCTTCCAGCTCACCGGTGACCTGTGGCACCTCGGTCGCAGCGGCACGCGCGGTGAACCCCAACATCAGCGCCCCCGGAAACGGCCAAGGCTGCGCGCCGAGGTAGCGGCAGTCCTGCACATGCACGCGGGTTTCTTCGTACACCTCGCGCGCTACGGTCTGCTCCAGCGACTCACCCGGTTCGACGAACCCGGCAATCACCGAATAACGTCCTGGCGCCCAACTGGCCTGACGACCGAGCAGCAAACGCGCGCCATCGCTGACCGCAACGATGATGGCCGGGTCCACGCGTGGGTAATGCTCGGTCTGGCATTGCGTGCAGTGCGCGATGAAGCCGGCGCGCCGGAACGCGATCGCACCGCCGCACACGCCGCAAAAGCGCGTGCGCGATTGCCAGTGCAACATCGCCCGTGCATAGGCGAAGGCGGTAGCGCTCTCGGCAGGCCAGTCGGCAGCGGCCTGGCGCAGATCGATCCGCTGCGGCGCCTGCACCGCGACGATGTCGGCCGGCAGGCAGAACCAGCCCACCGCATCGCGCAGACCCAGGAAGATCGCTGCCTCCGGCCCGTCGCCCAGTTCGGCGCCATCCAGCAACAGCGGCTGGCCATCGGCATCGGCCAGCGCCGCGCCCTTGGCGTCGATCAACAGCACACGGCCTTGTGGCCACAGATGCGCCAGGGCGTCGGGATCGTCACGCAGCACATCGCCGCGATCGAGCGGCGCGTGGGTGAAGGCAAAACCGGAAGATGAAAAAAGAGACTCTGACATCGGCGCAAGCCTGCCGATAATCGGCAGCGCCTGCAACCATCGTACGCCCTCTATCGAGCGCGCCTGCGGGGCGTGTTCAGACGCGGACGGCGCTCGCGCTGGCCACTGGCTCGGGATGCGGTTCACGCCAAGTGGCACGCTGCCCCCGTCACTGGACAGCGCGCGGGTGCGGCCCTGTCAGGACACGCACGTGAGCCAGTGGTCATGGCAGTGCATTGCATCGGTTGCAGTGAAGCCATTGCAGGGGCGGGCTTCGAGACGCCCGCCCCTGCAAACCCTTCGGCAGCGTCAAGCAACGACCGCAGCGTCAGCGCTGCTTGTCCAACAGCTGATGCCGCACTGCCACGATGCACGGTTCGTTCGTCAACAGATGGACGAAGGCCGAGTTGTCGCTGGAGTTGCCGGTGCCGATATCCACCACCGCCACCTGGTTGCTGCCACGCCGGTTGAAGCTGGCGATGGCGGTCTGCGCGTTCTTGAGCGGAATGGTGGCATCGTTGGACGAACCACACAGCAATGTCGGGGTGTGCGGCGTCCACGCCAGCAGATCGTTGCGCGCCAGATCCTGGCGGAACGGGTTGGCGGGATTGCTGGCAAAGTCGCGGTAGAAGCCAGGCTGGAAATACGCCTTGAGTTGATCGATGCCTGGCAAGGTGTCGCCGAGAAACAGATCGGTCAGGCTTTGCTTGCCCGGGAACAAGGGCTCCACTTTGGCCGCCCACGGGTCTTGAAACACCTGCCCGGGCTCCAGATAGATATTCTTATACGTGTGCTGCATCGCGACGATGGCATAGCTGCCCAGAATGATGCCAAAGCTGCTTTCGCCCACCGCGTTGCTGCCGCTCCAGCTGTCCAAAAACGTCTGCTGCAGCGCGTAAGGCCCGGAGATCGGCGCGCTGGCCACCAGCTGGAATTCCTTGGACAGATGCGCTTCTATCTCACGCTGGGTGGCCATCGCCGTGTGGCCGCCCTGCGAATAACCCGACAGCATCACCTTGCCGGACAGCGGCGTGTTCAAGCGCTGCAACACGCTGCGCGCCGCGCGCATCGCATCGATGGTCGCACTTGCCTCGGTCGCGCTGTGCAAATACGGGTGATAACCGTAGTTGGACTTACCAAGGCCCAGATAATCGCTGCTGACCACGACATACCCCTGGCTGGCCAGGCGCGTGACCAGTGGGTCGTTGCCCTTGGCATCGCGGATGTCCTTGGCCTGCTCCTCGGCGCGAACCGTTCCGGTCGGACGCCCCCAGCCGAGCAACGGATACGGCCCGGCACACCGCTTGCCATCCGGAATCAGCAGCACGCCAGATGCGGTTGCATAGGTGAATTCGGCAACACGGACATTGCATTTGGGCTGCTCGGCCTGCGGCTCGGAGGCCAGCATCGCACCAATCGCATCACGGGTGTAGCTGGTCAGGAAATTGCTGGTGAGCAAGGTGCCGCGCGGGCGCGGCCTGCGCGCTGGGTGCAAGCACTGCGCTGGCGATGCCCAACATGGCCGCCAGGCCAAACGCCGAACGGGAGTTGATCTGCAACATGAAGTGATGCTCTCTTGGGGAAGGACGGAAGACGCGCAGCAATCACCCAACGCCGGTGCGATCGAGGTGCGGAAGGAGAGGGAGTGGTCACTGCGCAACGGCTTGGAATGGGCACAAGGCATGGCAGGCGTGTCAGCACCGTGTCGCACATGACCGCGGTGGATCAGCGTGAACGAGCGGCAATGCCTGGAGAAAACGCGCATATCGTGGCGTCAGCGGTAAGCACGCACGCAGTATGGCCATCTGGATCCATGCACCATCGCGCACGCACGAAGCTGGCGCGCGCGCCGCGAAACCTGCGGCGCAGAAAGCGTCGTAGCGCGTTACGCGCGCGTGCAGGTCGCCCGCCTTGCGGGCGCAACCCACGCAATCAGATGCGTGCCTGGCTATCGACAGCAACGCGCTGTATTCCTGTGGTCGTGCTGAAGATCGTTGCAACGTCGCGCGTGGCACAGGCACTTTCAACGCGGCGCGTGGATCGCTGTTTACATGTCACGAGGTGGCGCGCAGCGCTGTCATCGTACTGAAGGATTGCCGCAGAATCGCTCAGCGTGGACGCACTCACACGCCTGCCTGATCAGTCGCCGCCATGCGCGCACTGCGCGGTTCGCGTTGGCAGCCTCATCGTGATGGCGGTCGGCAATCGCCCGACGAACTGCAGCGGCGAAGCAAGCGATGCGCCTTCCTCATCACAGCGCGCACCGCAAGGTAAGCGAGGCATGCAGACCAGTCCCGTCACCTGCAATGCGCCCACCTCATCGCCAGCTGGTCAACATCGAGCGAGACCAGCATGCCACTCTGCCGCGACCGATCCCACGTTCGACAGTCACCTTATTCATCAATGCAGATGCACTGCAGAAGCACGCGCTCTGCGCCGCAATCCGCGCTTACCCAGATGCGTCACACAATCCGCATCTACCCAGATGCAATCAGACGCTGAAGCTGCTCCCGCAACCGCAGGTGGTTTTCGCGTTGGGATTGCGGATCACGAACTGCGCGCCGGTCAGGCTCTCGGTGTAATCCACCTCGGCGCCCATCAGGTATTGCAGGCTCAGCGGATCCACCAGCAGCGTGACGCCATCGGTGGCCACGGCCAGGTCGTCCTCGGCACGGTTCTCGTCGAACTCGAAGCCGTACTGGAAACCGGAACACCCTCCGCCCTGGATGTACACGCGCAATGCCAGGTCGGCATTACCTTCTTCCTGGATCAGCTCGCGCACCTTGGCGGCAGCGGCCACGGAAAAGTTCAGTGGCCGGTCGATGGACTGGTAGTCCGGCGCCGGGGCGGCAGTAGGAAGCGAAACGAGCGTACTCATGGCGCCAGCATGGGGGCCGGAGCGCGCCACTTCAAGCCATGCCGCCGCATCGGCTGCTGCGGCATTCACCGCGCATGCCGCGCTCAGGCGTCGGCGGTTTCGGCCTGCAACGCCGTGACCGGTTCGGCACGGCTGGGTTCCGGGGCCGGCAGCGCCGCGGTTGCGCCGGCCGTGGTGGCATGGATCAGCCGCCCGGTAAGCTGCGCGCCCGCGCTCATTTCCACCACCTGGTAGTGCACGTTGCCCTGCACGCGCGCATTGGCGGCCAGTTCGACCCGCTCGGCCGCATGCACATCGCCGGTCAGCTGGCCGTTGATGATCACCACCGGCGCACGCACTTCGCCTTCGATGCTGCCCTGCTCGGCCACCGTCAGGGTGGCGCTGGCGCCGTCTTCGGCAATCACCTTGCCCAGGATGCGGCCTTCCACATACAGCCCGCCGCTGAACGTCAGGTCGCCGCGGATGACCACCTGCGGCCCGATCAAGGTATCGACCACGGTCTGCGCACCACGGTTGGACTTGTTTCCGAACATGAGCTACTCCCCCGCGCCACTGCCGGCGACTTTCCAATCGAATGTCTGACTGACCGGCGCCCCATCGCCGCTCAGGGAGATTTTGACACGTTGCGGGGTGAAATCCTTCGGCAGGATCACGCTACCGTCCAGCTGCTGGAAATACCGGAACGAGTACGGTTGCCCGGCGGCATCGGGCTTCTGGTGCAATTCGTTCCAGCTCACCGTCACCAGCTTGCCGGCGCGCACGCCTTCCACCGCAAAGCGCAGCTGGCCCTGACTGATGGCCCCGCGGTTGAGGTTCTGGGTCAGCACCACGCTGTAGTTCCACGTGCCGCCGGCTTCGGCGGTGAACTGCACCGAGTGCGCGTTGAGCCCCTTGCGCTGTGCGGTGGAGCCCACCAACCGCTCGTAGAAGGCCACGTCGGCGCGCAGCGCGGCGATCTGCTCGTCGCGCTCGGCCAGCGAGGCCTGCACTTCGGTATTGGCCGCGCGGCTGATCTTGTCGGACATCGCCAGATTGACCTGGCGCTGCTGCAACTGCTCGATCTGCCGACGTTGCTGGACCTGGCTGCGTTGCGCCTGCTGCAGCGCTGCCTCGGCCTTCACCAGCCGCGGGGCGGCCGTGCGGGTGGCCATCCACCACGCCCCGCCCAGCGAAGCCAGCCATACGATGGCAACCAGCAGCCACAACCAGCGGCCACCGGAACGGCCACCGCCGGAGGCACGTTGGACGATCTGCACGCGTGCGGCTGGTCTCATGGGCATCGGGTCCGGACGGGCCGGCGCAATTATGGGCGGCGTAGTGTGCCAGAGCCCAGACAATCGTCGCGCTGGCGCTGGACCGGCGGTTATCCCAAAGTTCTGCGATAGTTCTGCAATTGTTTGCAGGGAACCACGCCATGAGCGAAGCGCATCTGTTCGTGATCGGCATCCTGCTGGCCTGGCTGGCCGGCATCCGGGTCTATCTCACCGTGTTCGGCGTCGGCCTGGCCGGCCTGCTGGGCTGGATCGACTTGCCGTCGGCGCTGCATCCGGCGCAGTCGTGGTGGGTCCTGGGCACCTCCGGCGCGCTGGCAGTGGCCGAATTCTTCGCCGACAAGATTCCGGGCGTGGATTCGGGCTGGGACCTGCTGCAGACGCTGGCCCGCGTGCCAGCCGGCGCCTTCCTCGCAGCGGCGACGCTCTCGCCCGATGGCGACCTGGGCGCAGGCGCCCTGGCGGCCGGTGCCGGCGTGGCGCTGACCAGCCACACGCTCAAGGCCGGCACCCGCGCACTGCTCAACACCTCGCCCGAACCGGCCAGCAACTGGATCGCCTCGCTGGCCGAAGACACCATCGCCACCACCGCCTTGGCACTGGCACTGGCGCACCCCTGGCTGGCACTGGGTCTTGCGGTGGGCTCCAGCCTGATGGCGGGGCTGGTGGTGTGGTGGGTCTGGCGATTGCTGTGGCGGGGCATGCGTCGGCTGGTTGCGCCGATGCGCCCTGCCGCCACGCCAACTGCACGCAGCTCCCCGCTACCGTGAAGTTCATCGCATAATCACAGCGACTGTAGGGAGTATCGATGGCCGCCCGAGATCCGGTTTCTTCCACCACACGTGACGACACCGCCACGCGTAATCGCCCACTTCGCGCCGAGACCCCACCGGCCGACCACTGGCGTCGCTGGGCCGATGAGGTTGCGTCGCCGGCCGACGCCGCTGTGCCGGTGAGCGCGGCGATCATTCCTGCGCCTGCCGCTGCAGCGGCGGCCAGCCCGGCCGTGGCCGTGGTGGTGCCGCGCGCGGTGGCGGCCAGCGGCAGCGCACGTGTTGCCGCAGCATCGGCGCCCACGGTGTCACCCACATCGGCAGCGCCCACCGCGCCGCACGATGGCGAGGACAATGTCGCCGCCGATGCGCCGTACCGCGTCCTCATCGTCGAAGACGACCGCTCGCAGGCCTTGTTTGCGCAGAGCGTGCTGCACGGCGCCGGGATGCATGCGCAGGTCGAGATGACCGCCGCCAGCGTGCCGCAGGCGATCCAGGACTATCACCCGGATCTGATCCTGATGGATCTGCACATGCCCGAGCTGGACGGCATCCGCCTGACCACGCTGATCCGCCAGCAGCCCGGTCAGCAGTTGCTGCCGATCGTGTTCCTGACCGGCGACCCCGACCCGGAGCGCCAGTTCGAAGTGCTCGACAGCGGCGCCGACGACTTCCTCACCAAGCCGATCCGCCCGCGCCATCTGATCGCTGCGGTGTCCAACCGCATCCGCCGCGCACGCCAACAGGCACTGCAGCAAGCCGGCGAACAGGTCAGCGTGCGCAGCAATCCGGAAACCGGCCTGCCCACCCGCGGCCACGTGATGGACCTGCTCGCCGACGCGCTGGAGCGCAAGCAGTCCGGCGGCCTGTTCTTCATCGAGATCGCCAGCGCGCTCGGCCTGCGCGAGCGTTACGGCTATGCCGCCTACGAGCGCCTGATGACCCAGGCCGGGCACCGCCTGGCCAGCGCCGCCCAGCCCTACCCGCTGGCGCGCTTGAACGACAACAGCTTCCTGCTGCTGGCCGTCGACATGCCCGAAGCCAGCCTGGAACAGCAGGCGCTGGAGATCCGCCATCGGCTGTCAGCCAACGCCTTTCCGGTGCGCGAAGAAGAATCCGTGCATGTGCGCTGCGCCATCGGCGTCGCACCGCTGGGCCTGGGCTTCGACGACACCGGCAGCGCGCTGGAAGCGGTCGAACGCACCGCGCTGCAGGCACGCCTGCGCAGCGACGGCGTGCAGACCTATCTGGCGCCCAGCCAGGCCGAACAGCAGGAACAACTGCGGCTGGTCGAAGGCCAACTGGAACTGGCCTATCAGCCGATCGTGGCGGTGGCCGGCGGCGACACCGCGCAGTACCAGGTGCTGCTGCGGCTGCGCCAGGCCGATGGCATCTTGCTCTCGGCAGGCCAGGTCATTCCTGCCGCAGAAGCCGCCGGGCGCATCGCCGATCTGGACCAGCAGGTCATGGACCACGCGCTGGGCCTGCTGCACCTGTACCAGCACGCCAGCCCGCCGCTGCGCCTGTTCGTCTCGCAATCGCCGCGCACGCTGGCCCGCGATGCCTTCGCCGACTGGCTGCTCAAGGCACTAGTCGAACGTGGCGTGGCCGGCCAGTCGCTGATCGTGGATCTGCGCCTGGACGATGCACTGATCCATGCCGTCACCGTGCAGCAGTTCTGCGCCAAGTTGATGCCGGCCGGCGTGCAGTTTTGCCTTAGCCAGTTCGAACCCGGCGACGAAGCCAACGCACTGCTGGGCCAGTTGCCGCTGAGCTTCGTACGCATGGCCAACCGCTTCGCCGATGCGCACGGCAACGCGGCGGTGCGCGACGAACTGCGCGGCGTGATCGACATCGCCCACCAGCGCGGCCTGCTGATCATCGGCCAACGCATCGAAGATCCGCAGGCAGCGGCTGCGATGTGGATGAGCGGTGTGGATTTCATCCAGGGCAACCTGGTGCAGACCGTCGGCAAGGAACTGGACTTCGACTTCACAAGCGCGGTGCTCTGAGTGAGAGAGCGGGCAGCAGGTCTTCGCGCCTGGAGCACCTTGGCAGTGCTGGCCGCGCTGGCAGCCGCACTCGGCGCAGGCCTGCAGTGGTCTTCGCTACAGGGCCCGTGGCGCGCCGTCAGCGCGGTGTCGGCAGTGCTGGCGGTGGTCTGCGGACTGTGTGCCGCGTTTGCCGCTCACCGGGCCGCCCATGCGCAGCACGCGTTGGCGCAGCGCCTTGAGGAAGCCGACCTGGCCCGCGAACGCTTGCAGCAGGAACTGCGGCGCCACGGCGAACTCGAACAGGAACTGCTGCGCGCCAAGCAGGCCGCCGAGGCCGCGACCCTGGCCAAGGGCGAATTCCTGGCCACCATGAGCCACGAGATCCGCACCCCGCTCAACGGCATCATTCCGATGCTGGAGCTGATCTCCAGCGGCCAGCTCAGCCTTGATCAGCGCGACATGCTGCAGACCGCCACCGGCAGCTCGCTGCAACTGCTGCGCATCGTCGACGACATCCTCGATTACTCCAAGCTCGAGGCCAACAAGCTCGAACTGGAAATCACCACCTTCAATCTGCGCGAACTGCTCGACGGCGTCATGCAGTTGCTGCAGCGCACCGCCGAAGGCCGCCAGCTGCGCCTGAGCCTGGATATCGAACCGTCGGTACGGCTGCTGGTGCGCGGCGATCCGATCCGCCTGCGCCAGGTGCTGGGCAATCTGATCGGCAACGCCATCAAGTTCACCGAACGCGGCAGCGTCGACATCCAGCTGCGCCGCCTGGGCGAAACGCGCGCCCAGCATCTGCTGCGTTTCCAGGTACGCGATACCGGGATCGGCATCGCCCCGGACCAGCAGGCACGCCTGTTCCGCTCCTTCGCACAAGCCGACGCCTCCACCACGCGGCTGTACGGCGGCACCGGCTTGGGGCTGGCGATCTGCAAACGCATCATCCACCTGATGGGCGGCCGCATCGGGGTGGAATCCGAACCCGGGCGCGGCTCCACGTTCTGGTTCGAAATCCCGCTGCTCAAGGTCATCGGCGACCTCCAGCAGGCCACCGGCGCCGACGCCGCACGCGTGATGGTGATCAGCTCCGATGCGCGCCTGTCGCAACGCCTCAAGCGCCTGCTCGACAGCTGGGGCGTGTCCCACGTGCTCATGGAAACCACCCAGGAAGCGCTCGAACGCGTGCGCCGGCACAGCGACAGCCAAGGCTTCCGCTGCGTCATCGCCGACCACGACACGCTGCGCTACAGCGCACGCGCAGTGCACCGCGCACTTGCGCGCCCGGAAAATGCCAACAGCGCGCGGCTGATCTGGCTGTACGGCGAAGAACCGGTACCGGGCGAACTGCAGGATCACGCCACCCTGGTGCCACGCCTGAGCCCGGACGAAACCCTGCGCGCCCTGGTGCTGCCGCCCGAACCCAAGCCCGCCCACGCCACCACGCTGGCCTCGGCGATGATCCCCGAGCCGTTGCCGCCGCCGATGGCCAATGCCCGCGAGGTGCGCATCCTGCTGGTCGAAGACAACCCGGTGAACCTGCTGGTCGCGCAGAAGCTGCTGGCGGTGCTTGGCTTCGAGGCCGACACCGCCACCGACGGGGAAGCCGCACTGGCCCGCATGGAATCCACCCGCTACGACATGGTCTTCATGGATTGCCAGATGCCGGTGCTGGATGGCTATGCCGCCACTCGCCGCTGGCGCGCCATGGAAACCGAAAGCGGCGGCCGCCCGGTGCCGATCGTGGCCATGACCGCCAACGCCATGGCCGGCGACCGCGAACGCTGCCTGGCCGCCGGCATGGACGACTATCTGTCCAAGCCGGTCGCACGCGAACAGCTGGACGCCTGCCTGCAACGCTGGCTACCGCGTCAGGCGCTGCTGCCCGGCCCAAGCAACGCCGGCCAGGCGCCCCACGATCCCGAAAGCGCCAGCGCCGCTGCGCAGGCACGCGCCCTGCCGATCCTGGACAACAGCGTGATCGACGAGCTGTACGACGTGGCCGGCGCGGATACCATCACCATTCTGCAGCTGTTCCTGGAAGACGCACCGCTGATCATCGAACAACTGGAAGCGGCCGCCGCCAACCGCGACAGCATGCAGCTGCGCGACCTCGCCCACACCCTCAAGTCCTCCAGCGCCAACGTCGGTGCGCAGGCGGTGTCCAACGCGGCACGGCGGATCGAACTGGCCGCCCGCACCGGCACCATCGAACGCCCCTCGGTCATGGTCGCCCTGGTCATCGCCGAATACGCCCGCGCCCGCCTCGCCCTGCTGGGCCAGGTCGCCCGCCTGCAAGCCGACGCCAGCACGACAAATCAGTAATCACATCAGTGCTGTCGAAGCAGCGGCAGACGCCTGGTGACCGTCACCTGCATCCGTTATCGCGAGGCTCAAATCGCTCTGATGCTCAACGCCTTCGCACACGAAAGGACGCTCAAGCCTCCCTGCTCCCGGAAGGACACCAGAGCCCCTCTCCTGCCGGAGAGGGATTGGGGTGAGGGTATGGCGAAGCCACGCACTCTCACCCGGCAACAGAATCTGTAGAAGCAGGTCATCAGCAAACAATCGCCGAAAACACCGACCAGCAGAAGTGCCGCGCACCCGTAAATTCAGCGCCAAATAAAGACAACCCCGACCAGACGCGCGTTAGTCGTCCAGCTTGGTCAGCAGGTAATTCGGCTCGCCGATGCGCGCCACCAGGTCCAGCTGGGTTTCCAGCCAGTCGATGTGCTCTTCTTCGGACTCCAGGATGTCCACCAGCAACTGGCGGCTCACGTAGTCCTTGACGGTCTCCGCATACGCCACCGCCTCGCGCAGCACGACAACCGCCTCGCGCTCCAGGGTCAGATCGCAGCGGAACATCTCGGTCGGGTTCTCGCCGATGCGCAGCTTGCCCAAGGCCTGGAAATTGGGCAGCCCTTCGAGAAACAGAATGCGGTCGGACAGCTTGTCCGCATGCTTCATCTCGTCGATGGATTCCTTGTACTCATGCTCGGCCAGTTCTTTCAGGCCCCAGTTCTTCAGCATCTTGGCGTGCAGGAAGTACTGGTTGATCGCAGTGAGTTCGTTGTAGAGCACCTTGTTGAGGTACTCGATGACCTTGGTATCGCCCTTCATGCGATGTCTCCGAGAGAGTGAGCCGGCCGCACTCTAGCGCGTTGGCGCGGCGCATGAAGGAACGCGAATCGTGATCAGTTGCGGGACACGCCGTGCGCCGCAGGAGCTGCCAGGCGCTGGCAGCTGCAATGGCGGATCAGGCTGGTAACCGGCTGACGTCCTGTGCCGGTCATTACCGAGCAACCACTTCGCTGCAGCTAGCCCCAGCGGCGCAGGGATGCCACGGGCATTCGCGGCGCGGGACGGCAGATACCTCTGGCATCAGGTACCGCGTGGAAATCTCCAAGGCCATCGTCGGAACCCTCGGCCCCTAAACGTGCTGCCTCAGGCAGCGCTCGCGAGCCCCAGGAGCGGCAACGGCAATGCGCGGGTGGCATGTGCCTGGCTCAACAGGTCGCCCGCCATCTCCAGGCACGAGCCGCAATTGGACCCACATCCGGTGCGCATGGTCAGTTCGGCAAGGCTGGCGCAGCCATTCTCGGCCGCTTCGCGGATCTGGTGGTCGGTGACCCCATTACAGATGCAGACGTACACAGTATCGGTCGGGTGTTGGCGATCCGGAAAGGACCGGCACTGATTGCACCGCAAACGAGAATAGGTGTCAATTCCATCCGTTAATCATTATTAATCCGCATCGCACGAGCCCCGTTGCGCTTGCGTGGCCGCTTGCGTGGGCTGTCGTGCCCTGCCGCGCTGCTGCCCGGCAACCACGCCTCCAGCGCATGCTCGGGCATCGCACCGACTGCCGCCGGACCGGCCAGGCTCTGCGCAAGCGGCGCCAGATGACGCAGCGCGCGGGCATAGACGCCGCGCTTGAACATCACCACGTGCTCGACCGGATACCAGAAGTCCACCCAGCGCCAGTGGTCGAACTCCGGGGTGTCGGTATGGTCGAGCTTGAGATGGGATTCGTCGCCGGTGAACTGCAGCAGGAACCAGACCTGCTTCTGCCCGATACACACCTGCCGCTCATTGCGGCGCACCGCCCGGCTGGGAAGCCGATAGCGTAGCCATCCAGGCGTGGCGCCGAGCAATTCCACATGCTCAGGCAACAACCCGGTTTCTTCGCGCAACTCGCGGTACATGGCTTCAACGGGCGTCTCATCGGTGTTCATGCCACCTTGCGGGAACTGCCAGCCGTCCCTGCGCACACGTCGCGCCCAGAACACCTGACCGTCCTGCCGCATCAGCACAATGCCGACGTTTGGCCGGAAACCGTCCGGATCGATCACGATGCGGACTCCTGAAAATCTACTGCCACCGACTCTGCCACGGCGACGCCCGGCTCACAAGCTGAAAACGAAATGCTTGACAACAGCACGGCGCATCGTGAGAATTGCCGGCTCCCTAGGCTATGTAGCTCAGCCGGTTAGAGCACAGCACTCATAATGCTGGGGTCGGTGGTTCGAGTCCACCCATAGCCACCAAGGTATTCACGCCCTCACGGGCATGCAATAATCTTGGACCAACACGTTTATTGCCCCGTCGCCAAGCGGTAAGGCACCTGACTCTGACTCAGGCATTCGGTGGTTCGAATCCATCCGGGGCAGCCAAACACAAAAGGTCCGATCGAAAGATCGGGCCTTTTTTGTTGCCCGGCGTCCGGCGGCGACGTCGCGCACCTGCGTTCAGGCTGATTGCGTTCAGTCTCCAAGACGATTTTCGCTACGCGCTCGCAGGGCCACACACCGGAATTCCAAAACGACAAAAGCCCGGCATGGCCGGGCTTTTGAAGCAGGCATCCCGGCGAACCAGGACGCGCCAAACGCGATGGATCAGCGCTTGGAGAACTGGGTGGCGCGACGGGCCTTGTGCAGACCGACCTTCTTACGCTCGACTTCGCGAGCGTCGCGGGTCATGAAGCCAGCCTTGCGCAGCTCGGACTTCAGGGTTTCGTCGTACTCGACCAACGCACGGGCGATGCCCAGACGGATCGCACCGGCCTGGCCGGTGGTGCCGCCGCCGGAGGCGGTGACCATGATGTCGAAGCTTTCGGTGTTCTTGGTCAGTTCCAGCGGCTGGCGCACGATCATGCGCGCAGTCTCACGACCAAAGAATTCGTCCAGCGGACGGTCGTTGACGGTGATGTTGCCGGTGCCCTTGCGCAGGAACACGCGAGCGGTGGAGGACTTGCGGCGGCCAGTGCCGTAGTTTTGCGTGATAGCCATGATTAGATATCCAGAACTTGCGGCTGCTGGGCGGCGTGCGGATGCTCGGCACCCGAATAGACCTTGAGCTTGCGGTACATGGTGCGGCCCAGTGGGCCCTTCGGCAGCATGCCCTTGACGGCGATTTCGATCACGCGCTCCGGGTGGCGCTGCAGCGCCTGCTCCAGGCTCTCGGTCTTCAGGTTACCGATGTAGCCGGTGAAGCGGTGATACTTCTTGTCCTTCAGCTTGTTGCCCGTGACGACGATCTTCTCGGCGTTGATCACCACGAGGTAATCGCCAGTATCGACGTGAGGGGTGTAAACCGGCTTGTGCTTGCCGCGCAGGCGGCGGGCCAGTTCGGTGGACAGACGGCCGAGCGTCTTGCCGGCGGCGTCAACGAGATACCAGTCGCGCTGAACGGTCTCGGACTTGGCGGTGAACGTAGTCATGAGAAAACTCTTGAGTGGTCGGGCGGATTGCAGCGGCCGATGACCACTGGAACTTTGCCACGCGTTGTGAAGGCGAAACAGAAGAGGCGGGATTGTACGGGACGCTCGGCGGCGACGCAAGTTGCAGCGACACCTGCGCCATGGCGGTTGGCAGCACGGCGGAGCGGGGCCAGAATCGCCGTATGACCCAGATCTCCCCCACCCGCCTGCACAGCCCGCTCGACCGGCTGCTGGTCGAAGCCCAGCGCGCGCTGGACACCGTCTTCGGTAATCCGCCGGCCGAACGCCCCAATCCCGCCGCCGACACACCCGACGTCGTCCTGGACCCGGAGCAGCGTCGCCATGCCGCCGGCCTGATGCGCATCAACCATGTTGGCGAGGTGTGCGCGCAAGGCCTGTATTTCGGCCAGGCCGCGGTCGCCCGCGACGCGCACACCCAGCACCACCTGCTGGAAGCTGCCCAGGAAGAGACAGACCACCTGGCCTGGTGCGCCGACCGCCTGCACGAGCTGGACAGCCGCCCCAGCCTGTTCAACCCCGTGTGGTACGCCGGCAGCTACGCGCTCGGCGCGCTGGCCGGGCTGCGCGGCGACGACTGGAGCCTGGGATTCGTGGTCGAGACCGAACGTCAGGTCGAAGCCCACCTGGATGAGCACCTGGAAACCCTGCCCCAGAGCGACCAACGCAGCCGCGCCATCCTGCGTGTGATGAAGATCGACGAGGCCCGCCACGCCGATCAGGCCGAGCAGGCCGGCGCCCGCCCGCTCCCGGCTCCGATCCCCAGCGCAATGGCCCTGGCCTCCAAGCTGATGAAGACGGTTGCCTACCGCCTCTAGCCGGGAATCGGAAATCGGAAATCGGGGACCGGCGACCGGCGACCGGCGACCGGCGACCAAAATCTAGCCTGCACCCGAGTACACCCGACACAGCGATCAACTGCTTCCCCGGTACGCCACTGAAGCGCCCCCCCCTTTGTTGAGGGGGCGTGCCAAAGGCGTGGCGATAGGCAGACTCCGAGTCGGAGTCCGGGGTTTGCGCCGCAAACGCTGGGGGACTGACTACCCGACCAGCTTCAGCCCGATCACGCCAGCCACGATCAGACCGATGCACGCCAAGCGCGACCAAGAGGCGCTATCGCCGAAGAGCGCGATACCGGCAATGGTCACGCCCAGGGCGCCGATGCCGGTCCAGATCGCATAGCCGGTGCCAACCGGAATGGTCTTCAGCGCCTGCGTCAGAAACCACAGGCTGGTGCCAGCAAGGCCGATGGTCAGCACGGTCGGCCACAGGCGAGTGAAGCCGTCGCTGTATTTCAGTCCCATGGCAAAGCCGATCTCGAACAGGCCGGCCAGCAACAGATGGATCCAGGGCATTGCAGTACTCCTCACAGAAAAAAACAGACAAAAAAAAAGCGGCCCAGTGTTTGCACACTGGGCCGCCGTCGGCTGTGGAACGCGAGGTCGTCGCGTGGCGGGCCGTCCCGCCTTGTGGCGTTTGCGCACTTGCAAGCAAGCACGCAACAGGAGGCTCCTGCGCTTATTCGCTCAGGTTGCGTCCGTGAAACAGTTCTTCGATTTCGCGCTTGAGCAGGGTTTCGATCTTCATGCGCTCCTTGAACGAGAGGTTCTTGGCGCGCTCTTCGAACAGGTACTGATCCAGGTCGAAGTCCTTCAGGTGCATCTTCGTGTGGAAGATATTTTCCTGGTAGACGTTGACGTCGAACATCTCGTAGCGCGACTTCACGTTCTTGGCGAGAAATTGCTGGATCGAGTTGATCTTGTGATCGATGTAATGCTTCTTGCCCTTCACATCGCGCGTGAAGCCGCGCACGCGGTAATCCATGATCACGATGTCTGATTCCAGACTCTCGATCAGGTAGTTGAGCGCCTTCAACGGCGAAATCACGCCGCAGGTCGCGACGTCGATGTCGGCGCGGAACGTGGCGATGCCTTCCTGCGGATGCGTTTCCGGATATGTATGGACAGTGATATGACTCTTATCCATATGAGCAACCACGGCATCGGAAATCAACTCCTTGCCGGCCTGCTTCTTGTCGATCACCGGCTCTTCGGAGATCAGGATCGTCACCGATGCCCCCTGCGGATCGTAGTCCTGACGTGCGATATTGAGGATGTTGGCGCCAATGATCTCGGCCACATCGGTCAGGATCTGCGTCAGACGATCGGCGTCGTATTGCTCATCGATATACTCGATGTAGCGCTGACGCTCCTCTTCGGTACGCGCATAACAGACGTCGTAGATGTTGAAGCTCAACGCCTTGGTGAGGTTGTTGAACCCCTGTAGCCTCAGACGAGGCAACGGCTTGACCACGTCGGTCTGTCCTTATGGAAAGCGGGAAAGGAGTCAATTATGAGCCAAAGATCCCAGCAACGAAATGCCGATGTTAAGAGTGGTTTACCTTGCATGACTCATGCCGTTAAGCTTCAGGAATCACACGCGGAACTACCATGAGCCCAGGAAATACGACGGTTGTCACTACGACGGTACGTAACGCTACCCCTTCCCTGGCGCTGGACGCGGGCACCATCGAGCGTTTCCTGGCGCACAGCCACCGACGGCGCTATCCAACCCGGACCGATGTGTTCCGGCCAGGAGACCCGGCCGGCACCCTCTACTACGTGATCAGCGGCTCGGTCAGCATCATCGCCGAGGAAGATGACGACCGTGAGTTGGTGCTGGGCTACTTCGGTAGCGGGGAATTCGTCGGTGAAATGGGGCTATTCATCGAATCCGACACCCGCGAGGTGATCCTGCGTACCCGCACCCAGTGCGAGTTGGCCGAGATCAGCTACGAGCGGCTGCAGCAGCTGTTCCAGACCAGCCTGTCGCCTGATGCGCCGAAGATTCTGTATGCGATCGGTGTTCAGCTTTCAAAACGGCTGCTCGATACCACAAGGAAAGCCAGCCGCCTGGCCTTCCTCGACGTGACCGACCGCATCGTGCGCACGCTGCACGACCTGGCCAAAGAGCCCGAAGCGATGAGCCATCCGCAGGGCACCCAGCTGCGTGTTTCGCGCCAGGAGCTGGCACGCCTGGTCGGGTGCTCACGCGAAATGGCTGGCCGCGTGCTCAAGAAGTTGCAGGCCGACGGCCTGCTGCACGCACGCGGCAAGACCGTCGTGCTGTACGGCACCCGCTGACGGCGCTGTGCAGCCAGTGCCTTGTGCACTGGCTGCATGCCGGGTTGGGCACCGATTGATTCGATTGCGACGGTGCCGACATCGTCACTTTCATGACCCCTGCAGCGGCACTTTTGCGCGATACCTCTTATAAGAGCGTCTTCGAGCCGTCGAACCGCACGATCTGCATCGCGACTGCGTCACGATCCTGAAAATTGGTTGCGCTACAGGTCGCATCGGTTTGCCTGCGCACATCGACGCCCAGATTCGAAATCGCAAGCTGGACTGCGCACTGGTTTCGCTCCGCGCGAAACGACCTGTCTGCCCGGATGGTGCGCTCGCCTACAGCGCCTTGCCGCCGCGGTCGCGGCAACCCCAGTTGAGGATGGGCGTGCCTGTCGGCAGTACCTGGCGGAACAGCGCTTCGCGATTGGCCTTGGGATTGACCACCACCGGTGCGCGCGCGGCCTTCAAAAGCGGCAGATCTGCGGTGCTGTCCGAGTAGGCGATGGCGATATCGGCGTAGCCGCGCTCGCGCAGCATGCGCATCTTTTCTTCGTTATGGCAGTGACGTCGCGCGGTGACGGCGCCCAGGCGCGGGCCGACCAGGCTGCCGATCACCGGCACGTCCTGATGGGCCACGAAACCCAGAATGGCGCGCGCCAACTCCGGCGGTGCGCCGGTGGCGACCACCACACGGTCGCCGGCAGCGCGGTGCTGGGTGAAGACCTGCAAGGCATGCGGGAGCAGGCGCTGGCGGATCTGCGCTTCATGCTTGAGCACGTATGCGTCGATGAAACGGTTGAACTCGCGTGCGCGGTGCAGGCCGAACGTGGCGATCCACACATAGCCGGATACGCCGCGCCGCCGGGTTGGCAGCATCGCCACCATTGGGCCGAGAATGGGCGAGGCCAACAGCGCAACCAGCAAGCGCAACGGGTTGCGCTTGATCAGCCAGGCAAACAGATGACTGCCGGAATCGCCGTCGTACAAGGTGTGGTCGAAGTCGAACACCACCAGCGGTGCGTCTTCGCGCGGTACGGGATACGACTCAGTCATGCGCGAAGAATAGCTGACGCAGCGACTCGCCGGGTTCGGCCGCGCGCATGAAGGTCTCGCCGACCAGAAACGCGTTCACATCGTGACTGCGCATCAGGTGCACATCGGCCTGGGTGACGATGCCACTCTCGGTGACCAGCACGCGATCGCGCGGCACCGCGGCACGCATGTCCAACGTGGTCTGCAGCGTCACTTCGAAGGTACGCAGGTTGCGGTTGTTGATGCCGATCAATGGCACCGGCACCTGCACCGCACGCTCGAGCTCGTCGATATCGTGCACTTCCACCAGCACGTCCAGGCCCAGCTGCATGGCCAGGCCCGATAGATCGGCCAGTTGGGCGTCTTCCAGCGCGGAGACGATCAGCAGGATGCAGTCGGCGCCGAGCACGCGGGCTTCGTAGACCTGATACGGGTCGACGGTGAAATCCTTGCGCAGCACCGGCAGCGTGCAGGCATCGCGCGCCTGGCGCAGATAGGCATCCGATCCCTGGAAAAAATCCACATCGGTGAGCACCGACAGGCAGGTGGCGCCACCGAATTCGTAGCTGACCGCGATATCGGCCGGCTGGAAATCCGGCCGGATGACACCCTTGGACGGGCTGGCCTTCTTCACTTCGGCAATGACGGCCGGGTCGCCGGCGGCGATGCTGGCCTGCATGGCAGCTGCAAATCCGCGCGTGAGCGGCAGGTCGGCGCTGCGCGCGATCAGCTCGGCCAGCGGCACGCGCGCACTGCGCTCGGCGACTTCGTCGGCCTTGCGGGCAAGAATGGTGTTGAGGATGTCGCTCATCGTATCGGGTCCTGGCGGGCGGGCATTATCGGTCAAGACGGCCGCACCGGCGTGCGGCTGCGCGCCAGCACGCAGCATGCCAGCGCGACTGTGAGGATGCTGGCGGGTGATGGCCGTTGCGTGGCGGTTGCCGGCATGGCTCAGGATTGCACGGCGAGCTGGCGGGTGTAGGCGACATAGGCGTCCACCCGCGCGCGCGCGGAGCCGTCGGCGATGACCGCGCGTGCGCGCAGCACGCCGTCGGCAATACTGTGGGCAACGCCGGCCACGTACAACGCAGCACCGGCGTTGAGCGCCACGATATCCAGCGCGGGGCCGGGCACGTTGTCCAAGACCTGCAGCAGCATCGCGCGCGATTGCGCAGCGTCGGCCACCTTGAGGTTACGGCTGGCCGACATGGCAATGCCGAAATCTTCCGGGTGCACTTCGTATTCGCGCACCTGGCCATCGCGTAATTCGCCAACCAGCGTGCCGGCGCCCAGCGAGAGCTCGTCCATGCCGTCACGCCCCCACACCACCAATGCGCGTTCGGCGCCGAGCTCGTGCAAGACGCGCGCCTGGATACCGACAAGGTCGGGGTGGAACACGCCCATCAGGATGTTCGGCGAGCCGGCCGGATTGGTCAGCGGCCCGAGGATGTTGAAGATAGTGCGCACGCCCATTTCGCGCCGCACCGGCGCCACCACCTTCATGGCCGGGTGATGCACTGGCGCATACATGAAGCCGATGCCGGTATGCGCCAATGCGCTGGCAACCTGCTCGGGCTGCAGCTCGATCACCGCACCCAATGCTTCCAGTGCGTCGGCACTGCCGGATTTGGACGAGACGCTGCGATTGCCATGCTTGGCGACCTTGGCACCGCCGGCAGCGGCGACGAACATGGCGCAGGTGGAGATGTTGAAGGTATGCGAACCGTCGCCGCCGGTACCGACAATGTCGACCATGTGCCTGCGATCACTCACCTCCACGCGGCGCGAGAACTCGCGCATCACCGTGGCCGCACCGGCGATTTCGCCGATGGTCTCCTTCTTGACCCGCAACCCGGTGAGGATGGCCGCGACCATCATGTCGGAGACCTCGCCGCGCATGATCTGCCGCATCAACTCGACCATTTCGTCGTGGAAGATTTCGCGGTGTTCGATGGTGCGTTGCAGGGCTTCTTGCGGCGTGATGGGCATGGAAACAACCGTGGCAGAACGTGATGGATGGAGACGCAGGCGGCTTGCGACGCGCGCGATCAGTGCAGGAAAGCGCAAGCGCCAGGCGACGCGCCTGCCGTTGCAGCGGCGACGATCATTGGCCTGGACGTGTCATGCGAAAACGCGCCTGCGGCTGCACTTCGTAGTAATCGGCCGGCCCGCCTGCGCGCAGAATCGTCTGCACTGCACCCGGGTCATAGATGCCCTCGTGCAGCGCCGACCTGGCCAGGTGCACGCCGACCACTTCGCCCAGCACCAACCAGGTCTGGATGGCGTGACCGGCAGCGGTTTGCAGCGGCAGCAGCTGGCTGAGCCGGCATTCGAAACTGACTGGACTGGCAGCGACCCGTGGTGCAGCGATCAGGCGCGATGGCGCCACCTGCAGGCCTGCCAGATCGAATTCATCGACCTCCGCAGGCACCATCGCCGCGCTGGCGTTCATTGCTTCTGCCAACGGCCGGGTAGCCAGATTCCAGGTGAATTCGCCGGTGGCTTCGATATTACGCAGGCTGTCCTTGCGACCGATGCTGGCAAAGCCGACGATCGGCGGAACGTAGTTGAACGCATTGAAAAAGCTGTACGGCGCCAGATTGGCAATGCCCTCGGCGCTGCGCGAGCCGATCCAGCCGATGGGACGCGGGCCGACAATGGCGTTGAACGGATCGTGCGGCAGCCCGTGACCCTGCGTCGGCTCGTAGAAATGGATGCTGTCGTCGGGTGTGCTCATCGTGATCCGGATGCTGTGGAAGGTGGCGCGGTGTTCAAACACGGTGCGCGGCACGGCGCGCGTCGGGCGACATTGCGATTTCGCATGTCGTTGCACCGATGCCGCAGTGCGCTACGTCACGGTGGCAAAGACGCATCGCAATCAACGCTGCAAAAAGTTTTTCAGCAAGGCATGTCCGTGCTGGGTCAGGATCGATTCGGGATGGAACTGCACGCCTTCGACCGGAAACTGGCGATGGCGCAGGCCCATGATCTCTTCCATCGAACCATCCGGATTTTCGGTCCAGGCGGTGACTTCCAGTGCGTCCGGCAAGGTGGTCTTGTCCACAACAAGCGAGTGATAGCGCGTGGCCTCGTAGCTGTCCGGCAGTCCGGCAAACACGCCCTTGCCTTCATGGCGAATCGGCGAAGTCTTGCCGTGCATGATGTTGCCGGCACGGATCACATCGCCACCGTAGACCTGGCCGATGCTTTGATGGCCCAGGCACACGCCCAGGATTGGTGTGGTCTGACCCAGCTGCTCGATCAATTGCAGCGAAATCCCGGCCTCGTTGGGCGTGCAGGGACCGGGCGAGATGACGATGCGCTCGGGCTTGAGCGCGGCGACCTGGTCGACGCTCATGGCGTCGTTGCGCACCACCGTGACCTCGGCGCCCAGCGCCTGCAGGTACTGCACGAGGTTGTAGGTAAAGCTGTCGTAGTTGTCGAGCATCAGCAGCATGGCAAAGGACTCATTGCGCGATCAGGAAGACCGCATAGATGTTTTCGGTAAGGGTGATGCTGCTGGCTTCGAGTGACTCGACCACTGCACTTCGATCAGCAACAGGCGCTGGCGGCGCCGGCGATCCGGAGACATTGACGACCTGCATCGGCCAACTGCCTGCCTGAATGCCGTAGGCGAAGTTCGGAGCGACCTCGGAAATCGTGTAAAGCCCCTGAATCCTGACGTCATACGCCTTGGCAAGTTCGGCGGCCGATTTGCGCGATTGGTCAGCGGCGTCGCGCTTGAGTTGCGCACGTATCTCGGCCTCCTTGCTGTAGGACGTCTTGATACCCGATAGCTGAATCTCGCTGCTCGTTTTCATTTCACCGAGAAACTGCCGTGCATCTTCCAGCGACTGGAATGCCGCACCGATTCCACGCTTGACTTCAGTGCCTTCAAACTTTTGCCTGCCATCCGGCACATAGGAATAGAACGGTTGTATCTGCAGCGACGAAGCTTCGATACTGTCCTTGAGGGCATGATGCGTCTTCAAGGCGGCGAGGATCTGTTCGGCAGCCGTCTGGATGCGCTGCGTGCAAGTTCTGGCTGCATGTCCACTGCGCGAAAGTTGATCGTTACGAAAAAGCGGTCGGGCATGACCGTTCTTTCCGCCTGCCCCTTCACCAGCAAATGCGGCTGCGATGGCAGGCTGTTGACCTGCGCCACAGCAAGCAGCGGCAATGCGCATAACGCCACCAGCATCCAACGCGTCAGTTGCTTCATGTGTCCTCTCCTTGGGTGAATGGCGTGCATGCTCAGTACACGCTGCGATGCAGTGTTGCGAAATCCGCACACAGGCGATCCACCGCCTCGGGCGTGGTCGCCCACGAGGTCACGAAGCGGATCACCTGACTGCCATCGGTGCGCACTTCCCAGCGCTCGAAGTCGTAGCGTTGTGCCAGCTGCGTAGCGTGTTGCGCGCTGACGGCGATGAACTGTTGATTGGTCGGCGAATCGCTGGTGAACTGCGCGCCAGCGGCCAGCAGTCCCGCGCGCAGGTGTTGCGCCATGGCGTTGGCGTGCGCGGCCAGTTCGAAGAACAGGCCGTCTTCGAATAACGCTGCGAATTGCGAACCGAGCACCATACCCTTGGCCAGCAATGCGCCACGCTGTTTGATCAGGTAACGCAGATCGGCCTGCAATGCGGGATTGACGATGATCAGCGCTTCGCCGAGCAGCGCGCCGTTCTTGGTGCCACCGATGTAGAACGCATCGGCGAGCGCGGCAATGGTGGGCAGATCCAGATCGTTGCCATCGGCGGTCAGCGCCGCCCCCAGGCGCGCGCCATCCAGGTACAGCAGCAGATCGTTTGCGCGGCAGAAGCCAGACAATTCTTCGAGTTCGGCGCGAGTATAGATCGTGCCGCTTTCGGTGCTGTTGGAAATGTAGACCAGGTGCGGCTGCACCATGTGTTCGTTGCTGTGCACCGCAAGCACCGGCGCGATCAATGCAGGCGTCAGCTTGTCGTGCAGCGCCGGCACGGTGAGCACCTTGTGCCCGGTCGCTTCGATGGCGCCGGTTTCGTGCGTGGCGATATGCGCCGCGTCCACGGCGATGACTGCCTGATGCGGGCGCAGGAACGCGCTGATCGCAATCAGATTGGTCTGCGTGCCGCCGACCAGCAGATGCACGTCGGCCTGCGGCTGCGCGACTGCATTGCGGATCAACGCAACCGCACGCGCGGTGTGCCGATCGGTGCCGTAGCCGGCGTGCTGCTCGGCGCTGGCCTGCGCCAAGGCCTGCAGCAGACGCGGATGCGCGCCTTCGCTGTAGTCGTTGCGAAAGCTGATGCGGGTCGCGCTACCCTGCCCGTCCATCACAGGCCCTTGGCCGCCTGGGCCACCGCGCGAAACAGCGCGCGCCCCTTGTTCATGGTTTCCTGCCATTCCAGGTCGGGATCGGAGTCGTAGACCACGCCGCCGCCGGCCTGCACATACAGATGGCCGTCCTGGATGACGGCCGTGCGGATGGCGATGGCGGTATCCGCATCGCCATGCCAGCCGATGTAGCCGACCGCACCGGAATACACATTGCGTTTGACCGGCTCCAGTTCGCGGATGATTTCCAGCGCGCGGATCTTCGGCGCGCCGCTGACGGTGCCGGCCGGGAAGGTGGCGCGCAGCACGTCGCTGTAATTCAGGCCGGCCTTCAAGGTGCCGGTCACTTCGCTGACGATGTGCATGACATGGCTATAGCGTTCGATCACGAACTGCTCGCCCACCTTGACCGTGCCCGGTTCGGCCACGCGCCCGACATCGTTGCGGCCCAGATCGATCAGCATCACGTGCTCGGCGCGCTCCTTCGGATCGGCCAGCAATTCTTCTTCCAGCGCCTTGTCCAGTTCGGGCGTTGCGCCGCGTGGGCGGGTGCCGGCGATCGGGCGCACAGTGACCACGCCATCGCGCAGGCGCGCCAGAATTTCCGGCGACGAACCCACCACCTGGGTACCGCCGACATCGAGAAAATACATGTACGGCGACGGGTTCAACGCACGCAGCGCGCGATACACATCCACCGGGCGCGCGCGGAACGGCACGCGCAGGCGCTGCGACGGCACCACCTGGAAGATATCGCCGGCGCGCACGTATTCCTGCGCCTTGCGCACCACGGCGTGGTACTGCTCGCGGGTGAACGAGGAATGGAAGTCCGCTTCGTCGATGGCGTCGGAAATCTGCGCCTGCGGATACCCGGCGCCGCCCTGGCGCAGGCGATGCGCCAGCTCGTCCAGGCGCCGGTTGGCGCGCACATAGGCCTGCGGCTGGCGCGGGTCGGCATGCACGATCAGGTACAGACGGCCCTTGAGATTGTCGAACACCGCCAGCTCTTCGGAGAGCATCAGCAGGATGTCGGGCGTGCCGAGTTCGTCGGGCTTGTCGCCGCTGCCCAGGCGCGGCTCGATGTACTGGATGCATTCGAAACCGAACCAGCCGACCAGCCCGCCGGTGAAACCGGGCAGCCCATCCAGCTGTGGCACCGAATGTTCGGCGCGCAGCGCATCGACTTCGGCCAGCGGATCGGCGACCTGCCGGGTGTCGACGACTTCACCGTGTTCGCTGACCTCCAGCGTGTGGCCCCGAAAGCTGTACACGCGCCGCGCCGGCAGGCCGATGATGGAGTAGCGCCCGAAGCGCTCCCCGCCTTCGACCGATTCGAACAGATAGGTGTAGGCGCCGTCGGCGAGCTTCAGATAGACCGACAGCGGCGTGTCCAGGTCGGACAGCACTTCGCGGACAACGGGGATACGGGTGTGACCTTCAGCGGCCTGGCGCTGGAACTGCTCTGCAGTGATCAAGACGACTTTCCTTCCGGGACTCTGTGGCGGGGCGGACGACGGCAACGGGCCACCATCGCCACCAGCGGCGAGCGGAAGAGAAGGAGCGTGGAGTCGTCAGGCGGGACACGCGAGTACTGTAGCGCAAGTGTCGGCCGAGGGCAGCAGGCCGCGGCCAACGCGCTTCGGAATGCGAAGCACGGAAGGGGGTTGGCGGACGTAGCCTTGCGCACCGGCTGATATCTGGCACGAATAACCTGCGGTTGGCGACAGGCGTCGGGTGTTGCGCGCTGCACGGGTTGATTTCCCGTGCGGCCTGGGTCGTGGCAGCGGCACCAGTGTCGGCGCAGGGACCCTCACCCCAACCCCTCTCCCGGCGGGAGAGGGGCTTAGGGCCGCGTGCTTGTCATTGCTCCGTTTCTGCCGCCCTACTTCGTCTGAGCTGCAGCCAACCCGTTGCGCCAATCGTCGCTCCGTTTCAGCCGCAGCGCTGCTCCGCTTTAGCCGGAGCGTTGCGCCGATCGTTGCTCCGCTGAGCCGCAGCGCCCCCTTTAGCCGTCGTTGAGCCGGCGCCGCTTGGGTTGGCATGCGATTGTCCGGGGCTACCGGACTCGTTCATGGTGGAGGCATGGCACTGCATGGGCTCGCGCGCATGCATCAACCGGACGACCGCACATCAGCGCGGGCCGATCACGCTCTTCCGATTCCCGATTCCCGATTCCCGATTCCCGATTCCCCGCACTCACCCACCGACCAACGGACAGTCGGCAGGCAAATGCATCCGCAGCCGCGCCGGGACGCATTCGATGCGGAAGTGCCGCGAGGTTTCCGGTTCGCCGTCCAGGTTCAAGGTCAGCGGTTGCTGGGACACGATTTCCAGCCACGGCACGCGGGCGCGCACGGCCACGCGTTCGAGCGCGGCCTGTTTGCCGCCGGTGACCAGGGTGCCCAGGGTGGCAGCCACCTCGCCGTCGAGGTCCGGGACGATGGTGACATCGAGCAGGCCGTCGTCGATCAGGGCCTCCGGGCACAGCGCCTGGCCGCCACCGGCCTGGCGCCCGTTCCCCAGCCCGAGTGCGATGAATTCGCCTTCCCAGCTGAACTCCGGGCCGCTGAAACGGGCGCTGATCGGGTCGATGCGGCCCAGCCGCGACATGCCGGTGATGAGATAGGCCAGACCACCGAGCATTTTCTTCAGGCCTTCGTCGGTTTCCACCGTGACCTGGGTACCGAAGCCGCCGCTGGCCACATTGGCGCACCAGTGCGGGCCATGGTCGGCGTCGATCCGCAGCAGGTCGACCGGCTGCGCGACGCGCTCGGCGATCAGGTTCAACGCTTCCAGCGGGACGATCGGGACGTTGGCGGCGGTGGCAAAATCGTTGGCAGTGCCCAGCGGCACCAAGCCCAGCGACGGCAGCGTGGCCGCATCGCCTTCGTGGTGCGCCAGCGCGGCGGCCACTTCGCTCAGGGTGCCGTCGCCACCAGCGGCCACCACCGTGTGCACGCCATCGGCCACCGCCTCGCCCACGTAGCGCTCGGCATCGCCGTCTTCCCAGGTGACCCGCACATCGAGCTGGATGCCGCGCTCGCGCAGCGTTCCCACTGCCTCACGCAGGTCCAGATTATCGGTGGACTTGCCGTTGAGGATCAGACGCCAGTGGGACGGGGCCATGCGCGCTGCCGATGCCGTGAGGGGAATGTCCGCAGGCTAGCAGCGGGCCAATGGGCAGATCGTGAATGGGCGCCGCCGGCACACTGTCATTGCGGTGTCATCGATAACCAGGAGAGTAGAAGGCCATAGCAGGGACGACGGGCGGAGGCAGGATCAGCCTCCAGTTTTCTTGAAGGCCGCTTCCTCGGGAGCGGCCTTCCTTTTACGGGATGCTGACCTCCCGACGCAGCCGGCTCAGCCGCCCGCCGCAAACGCGGCCAGCCGCTCGCCGTCGAGCCGGTACACGGTCCAGCCCTCCATCGGGTGCGCACCGACTGCCTTGTAGAAGTCGATGGCCGGCTGGTTCCAGTCCAGCACCGACCATTCGAACCGCCCGCAACCACGCTGCACGGCCAGCTGCGCCAAGTGCCGCAACAGCGCAAGGCCCGCGCCGTTGCCGCGCGCTTCCGGCCGCACGAACAGGTCTTCCAGATACAAGCCGTTACGGCCCAGCCAAGTGGAGTAGTTGAAGAAATACACCGCAAATCCAAGCGCTTGGCCGTCGCGCTCGCAGATCAACGCATGCGCGGTGGCCCCTTCGCCGAACAGACTGGCGCGCAACTCCTCCTGGCTGGCCTTGACCGCATCCGGCTCGCGCTCGTACACCGCCAGCGCGGTGATGAGTTCATGCAGCAGCGGCACATCCGCAGGCGTGGCGCTGCGGATCTGCGGCGCAGGCCGGCTCATCGCACGGCATCCACCGCCGCGCGCATCTGCGCAATCACCTGCGCATAGTCGGGCGCATTGAAAATGGCCGAGCCGGCGACGAAGGTGTCGGCGCCGGCGGCGGCAATCGCACCGATGTTGTCGGCCTTGACCCCGCCATCGATCTCCAGCCGGATCGGCTTGCCCGTCGCGTCGATCTTGCGGCGGATCGCGCGCAGCTTGTCCAGCGCAGACGGGATGAAGGCCTGCCCGCCGAAGCCCGGGTTGACCGACATCACCAAGACCAAGTCCAGCTCCGGCAGCACCCAATCCAGGATGTCCACCGGCGTGGCCGGGTTGAGCACCAGCCCGGCCTGGCAGCCATGCGACTTGATCAGCTGGATCGTGCGGTGCACGTGGCGGCTGGCTTCGGGGTGGAAGCTGATGGTGGTGGCACCGGCGTCGGCGAAATCCGGCACGATACGGTCCACCGGCTCGACCATCAGATGCACGTCGATCGGCGCGGTGATGCCGTGCTTGCGCAGCGCCTGGCACACCATCGGGCCGATGGTGAGGTTGGGCACATAGTGGTTGTCCATCACGTCGAAGTGCACCCAATCGGCACCAGCCTTGAGCACGTTATTCACTTCCTCGCCCAGACGGGCGAAATCGGCGGACAGGATGGACGGGGCGATCGCCGTCGGTTGCATGGGCAGCTCGGAAAAAAATGCAGGAGCGCCATTGTCGCAACCGTGGCCCGGCGAGGAAAGCCGAACGCCGCTGGGCGCTTGGGGCGCACGCCGCGGGCAGGCCGCCGCTACCACCGCAGGCTAGGGCCGGCAGCTCGCAGTCATTGCGCGATCGCGCACCTGCCGCGGCGCCGGCGGCTCTACCGCTGTGCAATGCCGCCCCCAACGTCAGCCCACGTGCATCCGGAGCGAACGCGAGCGCGTACGTACCTGACCGGCGCGCCGCGCCAGATGCAAGGAGATCGCATGAAACCCACCCCGCTCGCTTCCGCCACTCTAGCCCTTCTCGTCCTGGCGCCCTCGGCCTGGGCGCAATCCGGCCCCGCTGACTGGTCCGGTTTTTCCATCGGTGCCAACGTCGGTGGTGCCGATCCGGCCGGCGTCTCCGGTGGCCGCTTCGGCTTCGATACCAATCTGGATGGCCGCGACGGCGACCAGGTCAGCACCGCGACCGGTGCCGATGCGTTTTCGCCCGGTTTCTGCGGTGGCGCAGCGGCGGGGCGCACCCCGGCCAGCGGCTGCAGCAAGGACAAGGGCGGTGCCGAATACGGCGCACGGCTGGGCTACGACTGGCAGGCCGGCAACTGGGTCTATGGCGTGCTCGCCGAATACACCCGCAACGATGTCCGCGACAGCGTCAGCGCCTTCAGCACGACGCCCGCGTTTTACACCTTCACCCGCCAGCTCAACCGCACCGCGGCGTTGCGCGGCCGCATCGGCTACGCCTTCGGCACCCAGGGCGATTACCTGGCCTACATCACCGCCAGTCTGGCGCGTGGCGAATTCGACCACCGCTTTGCCAGCAGCAATACCGCCAACAGCTTCACCGGCAGTGGCGGCGACAGTGCCGATGGCTACCAGGCCGGCATCGGCCTGCAGCGGCGCTTGAGCGACAAGGTCTCGGTCGGCGTGGAATACCTGTTCACCCGCCTGCAGGACGACGACACCCGCGTGCGCGTCGGGCCCGGCTCCGCACCACCCACCAACCCCTTCCTGCGCGTCAATCCGGCCGGTACCGATCTGCGCCGTACCGATACCGATCTTTCGACCAATGCGCTACGCCTGACCGTGACCTACAGGTTCTGAGAGCCGGATATCTGCGTCAGCACAGCGCCTGATCGTCATGATCAGGCGTTTTTTTGTGGGCCGATGCCAGTTCCGATTGAGGAGCAGCATGCGGCGCGTGCCCTCGGCAATTCTCTGCGCAGCGGCTTTGGGTTCCGCACGCAGCCTTCGCTCAGCGCTTGCGCAGCCGTTGAATCCGGTCGTAGGCGGCGTTGATCTGGCTGGCCTTCTTTTCGGCCTGGCGGCGAGCTTCCGGGTCGGCGTTGGCGACCTTGTCCGGGTGGTAGCGCGACATCAGCCGGCGATAGGCCAGGTCGATCTCGGCGGCGGTGGCGTCCGGCTCCAGGCCCAGCGCTTCGTACGGATTTTCCGCGCGCCGTCTGAACCAGCCGGCGTCGACCGCGTGGCCGATCGCCAGCCCGATCATCAGCCCCACCACCGGCGCCCCGCGAAACAGCAAGGCGCCGGCCAATGCGCCGAGCAGTTTTCCGTACCAGGACATGGGGGCGATCGGGGGCGGGAGGCGGGCTGGCGATCTTACCCGAACGCCCGCCCGGCCTGGCTGACGTCTCCTGCACAGGCCCTACCGCGCGGGCTCCAATAAATTCTGCGGGAGGCGGCGAAGCGCCGTACACTACGCGGCCCGCTGCCTACCCGCGGGCCCGCCGGGTCCCGGGGACAGCGTCATAGCGACGTCCTTAGGAGTGCCTGTGTCGACCACGCTGTTGCAATCCGATCTGCCCGGCCTGCCGTTGCGTCACCGTGGCAAGGTCCGCGATGTCTTCGATATTCCCCGCGACCGCCTGCCCGCCGATGCGCCCCCGGGCGATTATCTGTTGATGGTGGCCACCGACCGCCTGTCCGCGTTCGACGTGGTGCTGCCCGACCCGATTCCTGGCAAGGGCGAGATGCTGTGCCAGGTGTCCAACTTCTGGTTCCACAAGACCGAACACCTGATGCCCAACCACCTGGTGGACATCCGCGTGGAGCAGGTGTTGCCCGAGGGCGTAGATCCGGCCTTGTACGCCAAGCGCGCCGTGGTCACGCGCAAGCTCAAGCCGGTGCCGGTGGAAGCCATCGCACGCGGCTATGTGATCGGCAGCGGCTGGAAGGATTATCAGCGCACCGGCAAGATCAGCGGGATCGAATTGCCCGACGGCCTGCGTCAGGCCGAGAAACTGCCCGAGCCGATATTCACTCCTTCGACCAAGGCAGCGGTTGGCGACCACGACGAAAACATCGACTTCGATGCAATGGTCAAGACGGTCGGCGCCGAGCTGGCCGAACGCGTGCGCGATGCCACCTTGCGCATCTATCGTTTCGCAGCCGATTTTGCTGCCGAACGCGGCATTTTGCTGGCCGATACCAAGTTCGAATTCGGCACCGATGCCGATGGCCGCCTGTACATCATGGACGAGATGCTGACCCCGGATTCTTCGCGTTATTGGCCGGCCGACCAATACGAACCGGGCAACAGCCCGCCGAGCTACGACAAACAGTTCGTGCGCGATTATCTGGAAACCCTGGACTGGGGCAAGACCGCGCCCGGCCCGCGCCTGCCGGCCGAAGTCATCGATCGCACGCGTGCGAAATATGCCGAAGCGCTGCAGCGGCTGGCGGATATTTCGGTGGATTGACTGCGCGCCCGGTTGAAAGGGGCGAGGCGGCGCAGTACGCAGACGCCGCTATGACTCGAAGCGCCGACATTCTCGGCGCGTGGATTTCTCGACTACCAACTGAAGGCCAGGTTGGTGATCAAGCGTGAAGCTTCATGACGGCTATCGCACACACTCGGCCGCAAGTATCCCACCGCGCTCATTGCGACGGTGTGTTCTCTTGCCCAGTCAGGTCTTAATGACCCGGTTGAGCCACTTGTCTCGCGTGCTGCCTGCCTTGCGCAGCGCAATCATTCCCGGTCTAGCGCTCGCAATGAGCGCCTGCACTGCCGGCGAATCTGCACCCCACGCCGTTCCCTCATCAGCACCGGTAGCACCTGCGAAAAACGACGCGCCCACAGCAGCATCCAACCGTGCATTCGCCCGTCGCCGGAACGGTGACCTTTGCCGGCGGAAGCTACGGCACTGTCAAGATTCGCGATGCACAAGGCAATTCGCACGAAATCCTGCATCTGGATGGCGTCAAGGTCAAAGAAGGGCAAACGCTGTCGGCAGGCGATGCCATCGGCACGATGGGGGGACGTGGACCCAATGGCGCAAGCCAATATGCGCAGCATGTGCATTACCAGTTGCGCGATGCCAACGGCAAATTGACCAGCCCCGAGAACTTCTGGAATCAGGGTCACCAACACCAAGCGGTTGCGCAGCACGCCCAGGAAGCACCGGCAAGCGGCGCAGGTGCCCTGCGGCATGGCGACGACAGTCAGGATGTGGGTAAGCTGCAGCAGAACCTCAACCGTCTGGGCGTGCGCGATGCGCAGGGCAACCGACTGGCCGAGGATGGCCGGTTCGGCGACAACACGCGTGAGGCGGTGATGGCGTTCCAGAAGCAGCGTGGGCTGCAGCAGGACGGCGTTGTTGGCCGCGACACGCGGGCAGCGCTGTCTGCGCAACCGGTGCAGATCCGCGAGGCGCAGGTTGCTGCGCCGAAAGGGCCTTCTCTCAACGATGCATCGCTTCCTGACCACGCGCTACATAACGCAATCCGCGGCAAGCTGCCGAGCATGATCTCCAACGAGACCGCGGCACATGTCACGCTGCAGGCGAAGCAGAATGGGATCGACAGTGCGGACAAGTTGCAGAACGTGACAGTGCAGGACGGCAAGGCGTTCGTCATGGGTACCACGCCGGGCTTCCGTGCGGCGGTGGACCTGAACCAACCTGCCCCGACACTCGATCAAATCAGCGCACAGTTGCTGGCTGTTCAGTCGCAGCAGCAACAGGCCCAGCAAGAACAGCAGAAGGTTGCGATGGGCGGTCGCTGATCTTTCAGCAATAGATCAAAAGACGCCGGCCAGGCCATTGGCCGGCGTTTTTGTTTCCACATGCGCTGTGGCCGGAACGGCATCATTGCGCCATCTGATCGTCTTTCAACGGCAAGCGCGTGCGGCGATGTGCACCGCCGCTCCTCCCAAACGCGCTGGCGCAGCGGTGCGGCGCAACGCCGTCTAAAATCGATGCATTGCGCGCATGCTTGGCCGCAGCGGCCAATAACACCATGCATCCGCTGCGCCTCTGCGATGCGCGCCACAGCGGAAAGTGGCCGGGCGCACAGAACGCAACACATCCGTAATTTTTACTACTGTCCAGTTCGTGACTGTGCAAGCGTAGCTGCCGGCACCCGAGGTGCCATCGGCGACCGGCTGTCGGGGGGCTGTCGGTCTTTGCATTGCACGTTTTCTGGAGAGAGTCGTCATGCAATTCCATGTCCTGGGCGCGGCAATCTGCTGCGCGCTCTCGTTTTCTGCTGCCGCGAACGCTGCGGATGTGTCGGCAAATGCCGTTGTGTCGCGCGCGCAATCGTTATTGGGGAACAACGCATCGGCATTGGCCAATCGCGCGCCGGCCGACGCCTTCATCGCACGCGACAGCATCGTCGATGCCGACGGCACCGAACATGTGCGTTTCGATCGCACCTATCAGGGACTGCCGGTGATCGGCGGCGACGTGGTCGTGCACTCGCGTCGCGGTGTGATGCGTGAATTGAGCCAGACCATGGACACTACGGTGCGTCCGAGTCTGGTGCCGGGCATTGATGCGGCAACCGCATTACGTGTGGCCGGTTCGCATTTCGATGTGGCGCAGGATGCCGCGCCGCATGCGAGCCTGGCGCTGTATGCACGTCAAGGCGCGCCGCGGCTGGTGTACGAGGTGATTTACAGCGGCGTCAAACCCGACCAGACACCGACCGAGATGCATTACATCGTCGATGCGGTCACCCAGCGCATCCTCGAATCCTGGGATACCGTGCATACCGCCTGTAGCGGCGGCACCAGCGCCGCTGGCACAGGACGTTCGTTGTATGCGGGCAACGTGACGGTGAACACCACGCGCTGCAGCAGCACCAGCTATGAAATGACCGATCTCAGTCGCGGCAGCGGTGCGACCTACAACATGCGCAACAGCACCTCCGGCAATGGCACGCTGGTCACCGATGCCGATAATGCCTGGGGTAGCGGCACCACCGGCGATACGGTCACCGCAGCGGTCGATGCGCATTACGGGGTGGCGTTGACCTGGGACTATTACCGCACCACGCATTCGCGCACAGGCATTGCAAACGACGGCGCCGGTGCACGAAGCCGGGTGCATTACGGTAGCCGCTACAACAACGCCTTCTGGCAGGATAGCTGTTTCTGCATGACCTTCGGCGATGGCGACGGCAGCACGTTCACGCCGCTGGTGTCGGTGGATGTGGCCGGCCACGAGATGACCCACGGTGTGACCAGCCGGACCGCCGCTCTGACCTACTCGGGCGAATCGGGCGGCTTGAATGAGGCCACGTCCGACATAATGGGCACCATGGTGGAATACTCCGCTGCCAACAGTGCCGAGCCCGGCAATTATCTGATCGGCGAGAAGATCATTCCCAACAACAGCACCGGCACATTGGCGTTGCGCTACATGTTCAAGCCAAGCCTGGATGGCAAATCGCCCGATTGCTACAGCAGCAGCCTGGGTTCGCTCAATGTGCACTACAGCTCGGGTGTGGCCAATCATTTCTACTATCTGCTGGCCGAAGGGGCGGTGGTGCCGAGCGGGTTCGGCTCGGGCACCAGCTACAATCTGAGCACGACCAGTCTGGTCTGCAGCGGCTCCACCGCGCTCACCGCGATCGGCCGCGCCGCGGCCAGCCGTATCTGGTATCGCGCACTGACGGTGTACATGACCTCGTCCACCAACTACGCGGCGGCCCGTCGGGCCACGCTGAGCGCGGCCACCGATCTGTACGGCAGCACGTCCACGCAATACCGCGCGGTAGCGGCGGCGTGGAGCGCGGTCTCGGTGAACTGACCGGCGCGTCCCTCGTCATGCCACCGAGGCGTGGCGGGGGCACATCTGCCACGGCGCCATCCGCGCGCGTATGCTTGGGTCATTCCTGGGAGGGAACATGACCCAAAGCACTACGACCGCGCGACCGATCGAGCGCTATTTCGCCAGCTATTCCGACGATCACCAAAACGCGACCAATCAGCAGATCCACGTGCTGGCGGTGCCTGCAATCCTGTGGTCAGTGGTGGCGCTGTTGTGGTGCGTCCCGGTCGGCGGCAGCTGGTTCAGCAGCGGCGTGTGGGCCGCGCTGTCGATGTTTGCGGCGTGGTCGTACTACAACCGGCTGTCGCGTCCGCTGGGGCTGGGCATGCTGGGAATCTTTTTCTTCTTCGGCTGTCTGTGCCGGTTGATCGAAGGCCGCATCGGGCTTGGCGGCCTGTTCACCAGCGCGCTGACGGTGTTCGTGCTGGCGTGGATTGCGCAGTTCGTCGGCCACAAGATCGAGGGCCGCAAACCGAGCTTTCTGACCGATCTGACCTATCTGCTGATCGGGCCGATCTGGGTGCTGGCCAAGGCATATCGCCAGCTGGGCTGGCGCTACTGAGGGCCGCCGGCAGACCCGCCAGGCATCACTCGCCGATCCCGAGCTCTTCCGGCAATGGGCGAAACGCACGCGGTGCGTAGCCGAAATCGCGGCGCGCCGGCTCCAGATCGAACACCAGGTCCTCGCGCATGCGCTGTAGCGCGGCGGCATTCAAGCCCCGTAGGCGGCCCAGGCGTTGCGCGGCGGTGAGTGCAAGACCGAACAGGTTCGGCGGCACCTGGTACAGACGTGCAGCCCGTGGCAGCGCTTCCAGCACGCGCTCCACCATCTGCGTGTACGCCAGCACTTCGCCGCCGCCCACCGCATAACTGCGCTGCTGGGTGGCCGGCTGGCCAACCACCGCCAGGGCCGCGCTGGCCAGATCGTCCACATGCACTGGCTGGCGCAGGCCAGTCGCGTTGGCCGGCAGTACGAACGCACCGGTGCGCTGCGCCAGCCCGGCGATCTGGGTCAGCGTTTTGTCGCGTCCGGCGCCATAGACCAGGGTCGGGCGCAGCACGGTGGCACTGGCCCCACGCGCGAGCGCGGCGGAAAACAGCGCCTGTTCGGCATTGGCCAGACGCTGGGCCACGTCGCGCTCGGCCGCATCGATGGAGTGTTCCTTGACCTCAACGCTGGTGGAACCGAACGCGACGATGCGCGGCGCTGCAACCGCGTTCTCGGCATACCAGCGTGCGAAGTGGTCGAGCGGACCGCAGCTGAAGATCACCTCGAACGCCTCGCCGGCAGCTGCCGGTACGGTCAGATCGCCCTGCCGCCAGACCAGCCCGGAACGCGCTGCGCGCGGCTGCCGCGACCATGCCGTCACCTGCCAGCCGCGGCGCAACAACCGGATCAGCATACGTTCGCCGATCTGCCCGCTGCCACCGAAGACCAGGGCGCGTGGCGCAGATGCAGCGGTGGACGGAGCGGGATTGGCGGCAGTCACGGGCAGCTACGCAGGCATGAATACCTGCAGCATACCGAGTGCGGCGCGGCGATGTGCAGTCAGTCCGGCCCTGCTTTCGGGCTGCACGCCGCGGCGGCGTTGACGCGGGCGTCAGTCAACGGTTTGTTAAGCTCTCTGGCCTGCTCGCGAATCTTGTGTTCCCTGCATGCCTTTTTCGTTGGAAATTCTGCTGGCGCTGCCATTTGTCATGGCCGCTGCCGCTGCGCTGCGCTGGCGCGCGTCCCGTTCGATCACTGCGTGGTTGGCTGCGGCCGCGCCGTTGGGCGGGTTGCTGGTGCTGGCGCTGTTGACGCCAGCGGTGCTGCGCGGCGAGGTGATTGCCAGCGAACACGCGTGGCTGCCGCAGATCGGCCTGATGTTTTCGCTGCGGCTCGATGGCCTGGCCTGGATGTTCGCGCTGCTGGTGCTGGGCATCGGTGCGCTGGTGGTGCTGTACGCGCATTACTATTTGAGCGTACGCGACAGCGCGTCGCGCTTTTTCGCTTATTTATTGCTGTTCATGGGTGCGATGCTCGGCATGGTGCTGTCCGGCAACCTGCTGTTGCTGATGGTGTTCTGGGAACTCACCAGTATCAGCTCGTTCCTGTTGATCGGGTTCTGGTCGCACCGCAAGGACGCGCGCGAAGGCGCACGCATGGCATTCGTGCTGACTGCCGGCGGCGGCTTGGCGTTATTGGGCGGCGTGTTGATGATCGGCCGCATCGTCGGCAGTTTTCAGCTGGAGGCGGTGTTGGCCGCCGGCGGCGTGATCCGCGCCAGCCCGCTGTATCCGTATGCGCTGGGCTTGGTGTTGCTGGGCATCTTCACCAAGAGCGCGCAGTTCCCGTTCCACTTCTGGTTGCCGCACGCAATGGCGGCGCCCACGCCGGTGTCGGCGTATCTGCATTCGGCCACGATGGTGAAGGCCGGCGTATTTTTGCTGGCGCGCTTGCATCCGGCGCTGGCCGGCACGGATCTGTTTTTCTATACGGTGACCAGCATCGGCGCGATCACGGTGTTGTTGGGCGCCTGGCACGCCATCTTTCAGCACGATCTCAAGGGCGTGCTGGCGTACTCGACCATTTCGCACCTGGGACTGATCACGATGCTGTTCGGTCTGTCCACGCCGATGGCGGTGGTGGCCGGCGTGTTCCACCTCATCAACCACGCGGTATTCAAAGCGTCGTTATTCATGGCCGCGGGCATCATCGACCATGAGACCGGCACGCGCGACATGCGCAAGCTGGGCAATCTGCGCCGGTTGATGCCGGTGACCAGCGCACTGGCCATCATCGCCTCGCTGGCCATGGCCGGTATTCCGCTGCTCAACGGCTTCTTGTCGAAGGAAATGTTCTTCGCCGTTGCCCTAGATACCGAAGCGCCGCAACTGATGCGCATCCTGGCCAGCACGGCTGCGTTGCTGGCCGGCCTGCTGGGCGTGGCGTACAGCCTGCGCTTCGTGCACGACACCTTCTGCGGCGATGGTCCGCGCGAGCTGGACACCACGCCGCACGAGCCACCGCGCTGGATGCGGATTCCGGTGGAGGTGCTGGTGCTAATCTGTGTGGCGGTGGGCATCGTGCCAGCGTGGACAGTGGCGCCTGTACTGCGCGCCGGTGCCACCGCGATCCTGGGCGACGGGCTGCCCGACTACAGCCTGGCGCTGTGGCATGGGGTCAATTTGCCGTTGGCGATGAGCGTTGCCGGCATCGTCGGCGGTGCGTTGTTGTACATCGCGCTGCGTCGCGCGCTGAATCTGTACGCAATCCAGAACCGTTCGCCGGGCAAGGCGCTGTTCCAGTGGAATTTGCGTGCGCTGTTCGCTGCCACCGCACGCATGACCGATGCGGTCACCAACGGCAACCTGCAGCGCATGTTGATGCTGCTGGTGCTAAGCGCCGTCGTGGTGGCGCTGGTGCCATTCCTGCAAGGCGGTACATTGCCGCAATGGCCTGCACCCGTGCCGATGCCGGCGCTGGGTTGGATGGTGTGGTTGCTGATGATCGCATGCGCCCTGGGCAGCCTGTTCCTGTACAGGCAGCGCCTGCTGGCGGTGCTGGTGCTCGGTGGCACCGGACTGGCGGTCAGCCTGACGTTCGTGTTCTTGTCGGCGCCGGATCTGGCACTGACGCAGTTGCTGGTGGAAATGGTCACGCTGGTGCTGATGCTGCTGGCGATGAACTATCTGCCGGAGCGCTCGTTGCCCGAACGTGCGCGGCTGCGCAAGATTCGCGATGCGGCAATCGCCATCGTTGGCGGCGCGGGTCTGGCGGCATTGGCGTATACCTTGATGACGCAACCCAGCCATTCGGTCGCCGGCGAACTGCTGCAGCGCGCCCTGCCCGAAGCGTATGGGCGCAATGTGGTCAACGTGATCCTGGTGGATTTTCGCGGCTTCGATACCTTTGGCGAGATCACCGTTTTCGCCATTGCCGGGCTGGTGGTGCACGCCTTGTTGCGCCGCGCGCGCATGGCACCGGAGCGCACCATGCCGGGGCCGCCGATCAAGTTGCCGGTGCCGGCCGATCTGGCGCAGATCATGTTCCCGCTCACGCTCACGGTGTCGCTGTTCCTGTTCCTGCGCGGGCACAACGCGCCGGGCGGTGGCTTCATTGCCGGGCTGGTGCTGGCGGTACCATTGTTGATGCAGTACGTGATTCAGGGTGCGGCCTCGGTGGAGTCGCGCTTTGGTTTCGACTACATCCGCCTGATCGGCATCGGCTTGTTGTGCGCGCTGGTCAGCGGCGCAGGCTCGCTGGTCTTCGGGCTGCCGTTCCTGAGCAGCGGACATCTGGAAATTCCGCTGCCGCTGTTGGGCGAGCTGGAACTGGCCAGTGCGCTGGGCTTCGATACCGGCGTGTACCTGGTGGTGTTCGGTGCGGCGATGTTGATGCTGTCGATGATGGGCACGATCAAACCCTCGCGTACGCGCAGTTCGCAGCGCGGCGAGATCGACCCCACCCAACGTTCGACACGCACCGCGGAGCAGCATTGATGGAATTGGCAGTGGCAAGCGCGATCGGCGTCCTCACCGCATTGGCGATCTATCTGCTGCTGCGCGCGCGCAGCTTCGATGTGATCCTGGGCATGACCTTCCTGTCGTACGCGACCAACCTGCTGATCTTTGCCGGTGGGCGCTTGCGCAGCGGCCAGGCGCCGGTTTTGCGCGACGGCGTGCCGGCCGAGCTGATGCATCACAGCGATCCGCTCCCGCAGGCCTTGGTGCTGACCGCCATCGTGATTGCGTTTGCGATGACCGCGGTGAGCCTGGTGCTGGCGATCCGCAGCCGTAGCGACAATGGCAGCGACCATGTCGATGCGCACGAAGATGCCGCGACCGGCACGGATACGCGGCAGGCCCGGCGATGAACCATCTGCTGATCCTGCCCATCCTGATCCCGATGCTGGGCGCATCGGCCTCGTTATTTGTCGAACACCGCCGCTATGGGCCACGCGTGCAGCGCAGCGTGGCCTGGGTCAGCATGGCCTTGTTGGCCACGGCGGTCATCGCCTTGTTCGCACGCGCTGCCGACGGCGAGATCCTGGTCTATCTGCTCGGCGACTGGCCGGCGCGCATCGGCATCGTGCTGATAGGCGACCGCTTGTCGGCGTGGATGCTGTTGACGACCTTGATCCTGGGTTCGGCGTGCCTGCTGCATGCATGCGCAGGCTGGGACCGGCGCGCACCGCATTTTCATGCGTTGTTCCAGTTCCAGCTGATGGGCTTGAACGGTGCGTTCCTGACCGGCGACATCTTCAACCTGTTCGTGTTCTTCGAGGTGATGCTCATCGCCTCCTACGGCCTGCTGCTCAGCGGTGGACGCGGATTGCAGATGCGGGTGGGCCTGCATTACGTGGTGTTCAACGTCTGTGCGTCGACGTTGTTCCTGATTGCGCTGGGCCTGCTGTTCGGTGTGTTCGGCACGCTCAACATGGCCGAGCTGGCGCAGCGCATTGCCGATCTGCAGGCGCAGGATGTGCCGCTGGCCAAGGCCGCGCTGGGCCTGTTGCTGCTGGTGTTCTGCAGCAAGGCCGCGTTGCTGCCGCTGTATCTGTGGCTGCCGGAAACCTATTCGCGCGCACCGGCGGCGGTGGCCGCATTGTTCGCCATCATGACCAAGGTGGGGTTGTATGCAACGCTGCGGGTGTCCTCGTTGTGGTTTGGCGCCGGTGCCGGCGCGCTGCACGGCTTCGGTCGCCATGCGCTGTTGTGGCTGGGCATCGCGACGCTGCTGATGGCCGCGTTCGGGGTGATGGCTGCATCGCGGCTGCGGGTGATGGTGTCGTACCTGGTGATGTTTTCGGCGGCGACCTTGTTCATCGCGTTCTCGCTGGATGATGCCGGCGCACTGGGCGCAGGGCTGTATTACCTGCCGCACAGCAGCTTTGTGGCCGCTGCGTTGTTCATGGTCTCTGACCTGATCCGTCGCCGCCGCGGCAGTGCCAGCGACCGCAAGGAAGTGGTGGCGCCACTGCCGGGGCGGGCCGTTCCAGGCACGATGTTCATGATTGCCGCGGTGGCGGTGGCCGGGTTGCCGCCGCTATCCGGCTTTCTGGCCAAGGCGGCGTTGCTGCAGCACGTGCCCCAGGGCCTGGTCGGGCCGGTGTGGGGCGCGGTGCTCGGCAGTAGCCTGCTGGTCGTGATCGGCCTCACCCGCGCCGGTGTGCGGCTGTTCTGGCGGGTGCCGGCCGCGGCGGAAAATGCACCGGAACTGCAGCCGCCGCGACGTGGCCGCATGCGTCCGGTGGAGACCGCCGCCACGGTGCTGTTGCTAAGCGGGCTGGTTGCGATGACCGGCGCCGCAGGTCCCTTGATGCATTACACCGATACGGCCGCCGCGCAGTTGCGCGACCCCGGCGCGTATGTGGACCAGATACGCGCCACCACGCCGCAGCGGAGGCAGCCATGAACACGCGTCTGCCACTGCGTCGCCGCGTGTTCCCATCGCCGCCGCTGAGCGTGACGGTCTTCGTCTTCTGGCTGCTGCTCAGCGATAGCTTCGGCCCGCAGCAATGGGTCTTGGGCATGCTGCTGGGCGTGGTGGTGCCGATCTTCGCGGCGCGACTGGACCGCGAGTTCGCGCAGATCGGCTCGTTGCGCTCGGTGCCGCGCATGCTGCTGGTGGCCGCGGGCGACATCGTGCGCTCCAACATCAAGGTGGCTGCGCAGGTGCTCGGGCCAGAATCGCGTATCCATCCCGGTTTCATCTGGGTGCCGCTGGATATCGCCAACATTCACGGCATCGCCGCGCTGACCAGCATGATCACGCTGACGCCGGGGACCGTCTCGGCCGCGCTGTCGGACGACCGCAAATATCTGCTGGTGCACGTGCTGCATCTGGACGATCCGGAGGCCTTGATTGCCGAGATCAAGACCCGCTACGAAAAGCCCCTGATGGAGATCTTTCCATGACCGGCCACATGTTCATCGAATCGACCATCGTGATCTGCATGCATGCGGTGGGCCTGGCCATTCTGATGGCCTTGTGGCGACTGCTGCGCGGGCCGACCGTGCCAGACCGCATCCTGGCGCTGGATACGCTCTCGGTCACCGCCATCGCCGAATTGATGCTGCTGGGCATGTATCTGGATTCACCGATCTATTTCGAGGCTGCCCTGGTCATTGCGATGCTGGGCTTCGGCAGCACCGTGGTGCTGAGCAAATACGTGCTGCGGCGGAGCATCGTCGAATGATCGCCTTCACCGAATACCTGCTCAGCGCCTTGCTGCTGGCGGGCACGTTCTTCATCCTGATCGGCGCCTTTGGCCTGGTGAAGCTGTCGGATTTTTTCAAGCGCCTGCATGCACCGACCAAGGCCAGCACGCTGGGCGTGGGCTGCGTGCTGCTGGCCTCGGTGGGCTACCACCTGTTTCTGGGTGTGGACCCGCAACCGCGCGAATTGCTGATCACCGTGTTCCTGTTCATCACCGCACCGATCAGCGCGCACTTGATGGCCAAGGCGGCGCTGTCGCTGATGATGGAAAACCGCCCGGAAGTGCCGAATCATGGCGACGCGCAGCAGGAAGGCTTGCCGCAGGTCAAAGGCGATGTTGGCGAGAACGAAGACACCGAGAAGCAGCATCCGGGACCGGCGTCTGAGAGCGGCTGAGGCGTTGTTGCTCGGCGTGGATTGTTTGCGATCAGCCCCCGTTTGTTGCTCAGGACCTTCTCAACGGCGCAACCGGCTAAGCCGGTAGCCAGCACATGGGGCATCGACTCACGAGCGCTCACTTCGTGCGTTCGCCAACCGCATATCGGCATGCAAGTGCAGTGTGGCGGGACTCAACAACCACGCGCAGCGCTGTGCCACCGTTGCGAAGAGCAATGTTGCGACCGCCCACCATCGCTAACCGGCGCGCCCCATGGACCGATCAGGTGACGTCCATGCTGGTGCACGTTGCCGCAGCGTGCGCCCGAGCCATCGCGCGGCCGATTGAGGTGGAAGCGAGCTGTCGTATCGCAGCGGGAATTTCCCGCCCTCCCCGAGCGCAGGATACAAACGCCTGCGCAGGACGGCGCCACCATTGCACCTCGCATTTCAGCCGCAGCCTTCGACGTAATCCACCTGCGGCGGTCTGCCTACGCGCCAGCTGGCGACCTTGCCGTCTGCATCGGTCTCCAACACCAGCGCGGTCTGCGTGGCTGCGCCGGGCAGACGCAGCGTCAGCGCGCCTGGGATGTACTTATGCGGCTGCTCGGTCAGGCCGTCGGGGTACAACGCACGCAGCTGCGCCAGGTTCATGCCGACCTTGCCGCCGCCCGGCGCCGTCTCCTTCGGTTCGCTGGTCTGGAAGCGCACTAATTGCCCGCCTTCGAACATGAAGCCGAAGCGACGCGCATCGCTGGCCCACTGTGGGCGCAGCAGGTAACAGCCATCGTCGGTTGCCGCTTCGCCTCGCAAATCCCCACCCCAGGCAGCCCGCGCCTGGCTGGCATCCATCCCGAAGCGCAGATCGCCATAGCCATCCATGCGCGCAAGCGCAGCGGGGTCCGGCTGTGTGTGCGGTGGAAATGTGCCAGCTGGCGCCGTAGCCGGTGGGACAGTGGCGGCCGGTTGGTCGTCGGCGGCCGCAACCGGTGCGTGGTCTGCGCTGGCGTGCGCGGGCGATTGGTCGGCGCGGTTGCAGCCGGTCAGTACGAGCAATGCGCTCATCAGGCCCAACAATCTGGATGTCATCTGTGCATTCCCTAGACGTGCGCTACAGCGTACACAGCCGCCATCGCGACCATGTGGAGAGCGGGGCGACATGCCGTCGCAGTCATGTCATCGGCGCTTCATTGGCGGGCGTCACGCTGTTGGCTTCGCAGGACCGCCGCCATGATCCCACGCAAGACCGAGCTCGCCCTGACCACGCTGCAATCGCACCGCAGCCCGCTGACGCTGCTGCAACGGCGCGCGTTGATCCTGGCCGACGGCCAGCGCGATCTGGCGACGCTCGCCATGCTGCTGGGCGGCGACGGCACTGCCTTGCTGCACAGCCTGTGCGCGATGGGGTATCTGGATCTTGGTGCCGCTGCGGGCGGCGCTGCGAGCCAGGTGCGCAGCACGGCAGCCACCGCCGCGCTGCCCGATGTGGACCAAGCAGGGATGCCCCGGCCGGACGCAGGGCCCACCGAAGAGGAGCTGCAGCGCCTGCGCCGCCGAGCAGCGACCAATGCACGCCTGTACCTGCTCGATATCCTGCAGTTGCAACGCAATGCGCTCGCCGCTGCGCTGCATCGGCAGCTGCACGCCGCGCGCGACGAAGATCAGATCAGCACGACCATCGCCGAGGCGTTGCAGGCGCTGCCGCAGATCACGTCGGCGAGCTATGCCGAACGCGTCCGCACACGGATCGGCGAGCTGCTGCCGCAGACATTGCAAGCCGCGTGATCTGGCAGTCTCGGCCAGCGCGCGCCGACTGGCTCTTGCCGAGTCGCTCAACACGCAGCGAGGGCTGGAGCTGATCGGCGCATCACCGCAACGACAGCAGCCCGCGCACCGGCAGCACCGCTCGCAATCACAGCGCCGACGCGCAGACAGCGCAGCTGCAGCACCGCAGCTGCGGTGTGGCTTGAGCGCAGCTGACAACCCTGCTGCTCGGCCGCCAGGCACAGGCGGCTGGTACTCGGGACCGGTCTCTAGCCGCCATCCACGCCACGCACTCTGTACCTGAGCAACGTCCGCACCACCCGACAATCGCTTACGAGATTTTGGTTGCGCGCTACTTCGCGTCTTCCGTCGTGGACGGTTGAAATGCAGCGCGCAGTCCGGACCAGCACTGTTGGTAATCGGCTTGCCGATGGGTGGCATTCAATGCCTGCTGCGTAGGGCGCAACACCGCACGCGTTTCGAACATGAAGGCCATGGTGTCGGCGATCACGTCCGGGCGCGTGAGATCTGCCTGTGAAGCCTTGTCGAAAGTGGCCGCATCCGGGCCGTGCCCGCTCATGCAGTTATGCAACGAGGCGCCACCGGGCGCGAAGCCTTCGGCCTTGGCATCGTAGACGCCATGCACCAGGCCCATGAATTCGCTGGCGACGTTGCGATGGAACCACGGCGGGCGGAAGGTGTGCTGTGCCACCAGCCAACGCGGCGGGAAAATCGCAAAATCCATGTTCGCAGTCCCGTGCGTGTCGCTGGGCGAGGTCAGCACGGTGAAGATGCTGGGATCGGGATGATCGAAACTGATCGAGCCGATGGTGTTGAAGCGACGCAGGTCATAACGGTAGGGCGCGTAATTGCCGTGCCAGGCGACGACATCCAGCGGCGAGTGACCGATGTCGGCACGCCATAGATGGCCCTGGAATTTGGCCACCAGTTCGAACGTGCCTTCGCGTCGTTCGAAGGCGGCGTGCGGCGTTTCGAAATCGCGCGGATTGGCCAGGCCATTGGCGCCGATCGGCCCCAGATCGGGCAGGCGCAGCAGCCCGCCAAAGTTTTCGCACACATAGCCGCACGCGGTGTCGTCCAGCAACTCGACGCGAAAGCGCATGCCGCGTGGAATCACACCAATCTGCTGCGGTTCCAGCGCCAGCACGCCCAGCTCGGTATGCACGCGCAGCCGGCCCTGCTGCGGCACCAGCAGCAGCTCGCCGTCGGCGTCGTAGAAGAAGCGATCCTGCATGGAGGCGTTGGCCGCATACACATGCACGCCAACGCCGGACATCGCTTCGGGCCCGCCATTGCCGGCCATGGTGTAGAGGCCGTCGACAAAATCGGTGGGCACCGACGGCAGTGGCAATGGGCTCCAGCGCAACTGATCCGGCGGCACCGGGCCCGCGCCGAAATCGTTGTGGAAGTGCGACTGCTCGAGCAGCGAGAAGCTGCCATGCACCGCGGCAGGGCGAATGCGATACAGCCAGCTGCGCCGATTCTCGCCGCGTGGCGCGGTGAACGCAGTGCCGGAAAACTGCTCGGCGTACAGGCCATGCGCCACGCGCTGCGGTGAGTTCTGCCCGACCGGTAGACTGCCGGCCACCGCCTCGGTTGCGAACTCATTGCCGAAGCCGGTCATGTAGGAAGTCTGGTCATGCATGGGCGTGGGCTCTTCGGTTGTGGCACCACCGTGACGGAAGGTGCGATATAGAGAAGCGCAATGTTCAAGTCCCTCTCCCACCGGGAGAGGGGCTTTGACTGCATGAGTTCATCTTGGCATGCGGTGTCAGACAACTCGGTCCCGATGATGTGGCGCTTGGACGTATTGCCTTCAGCAAATCCCGAATCCCGAATCACCAATTCCCGCCCTCAAAGCACCCCACGCTTCATCTGATCGCGCTCGATGCTTTCGAACAGCGCCTGGAAATTGCCTTCGCCAAAGCCTTCGTTTCCCTTGCGCTGGATGATCTCGAAGAAGATCGGGCCGATGCAGTTGGTGGTGAAGATCTGCAGCAGCTTGCGCTGTTTGGTATCGGGGTCTGCGTCGATCAGGATCTTGTTGCGGCGCAGGCGTTCGACATCTTCGCCATGCGCGGGGATGCGCAGGTCCACTACATCGAAATACGTGTCCGGCGTATCCAGGAAACTCATGCCGGCGGCGCGCATCTTTTCCACGCTGGTGTAGATGTCGTCGGTAAAACAGGCGATGTGCTGGATACCTTCGCCCTGGTACGCATCAAGATACTCGTTGATCTGGCTCTTGGGGTCGGAGGATTCGTTGAGCGGGATGCGCACGATGCCGTCCGGCGCGGTCATCGCCTTGGACACCAGGCCGGTCTTGGCGCCCTTGATGTCGAAATAGCGGATCTCGCGGAAGTTGAACAGGCGCTCGTAATAGTCCGACCAGCGCTGCATGTTGCCGAAATACAGGTTGTGGGTCAGGTGGTCGATGAAGGTCAGTCCGAAGCCGGCCGGGTGCTGGTCGGCACCGTCGATCGGCTCGAAATCGGCGTCGTAGATGCTGCCGGCCCCGCCGTAACGGTCCACCAGGTACAGCATGCAATCGCCGATCCCCTTGACCACCGGCGCCGGGACCGCGCGGGTGTCGGGCTTGTTCTGCACGGCTTCGCCGCCGTTGCCCAGCACCGTCTGCAGCACGGTCTCGGACGGGGTGCGGAAGCGGATGGCAAAGCCGCAGGCGCAGGGGCCGTGCGCGGCGGCGAAATCGGCAGCGAACGAATCGGGATCTTCGTTGAGCAGGAAGTTGACCCCGCCCTGGCGATAGACGGTAATGGGGCGGCTGCGGTGACGCAGCACCGCGCTGAAGCCCATCTTGCGGAAATAATCGTGCAGTTGCTCGCCCTGGCCGGCCGGTGCGGCAAATTCGACGAATTCGAAGCCGTCGATGCCCATCGGATTGTCGAAGGTGGTGACCTGCATGCCCGGATCCGGGCGGGCTGCAGTGGTGTTCGGTTGTGCGCTCATCTTCGTTTCTCCACGCTTGGGGGCCGCAGGGCTATGCGGAGTAGCAGAAGACCCGCGAGAATGCGCAGGCCACCCTCGGTTTGTAGTTGCAAATGAAACCAAAATCAAGACACAGTGCAACATGAGCGATCTCGACAGCCCCCACCCGCCGCAACATCCCGTGCTGCTCAACCTCGAGCAGTTCCTGCCGTATCGCCTGAGCGTGCTGTCCAACCGTATCAGCGGCAACATTGCCAAGGTATACGGTGATCGTTACGGCATGGCGATTCCCGAGTGGCGGGTGATCACGATCCTGGCGCTATACCCGGGTTCGTCGGCCAGTGAGGTCTCCGACCGCACGGCGATGGACAAGGTCGCGGTCAGCCGCGCCGTGGCGCGCCTGCTGGAGCGCGGCTTCATCCGCCGCGAGACCCACGGCGACGATCGCCGCCGCTCGATGCTGGCGTTGTCGCCGGCCGGGCGACAGGTCTACGAGACCGTTGCGCCGCTGGTCAACGAGATGGAACAACGGTTGATGTCGGTGTTCAGCGCCGAAGAACAGCAGGTCCTGGAAAAGCTGATCGACCGGCTGGCCAAGGACGGGCTGCCGCGCATGGCCAGCAAGGACTGAGCAGCGCACGCTGGGAGCGAACGCGTGGTGCCTTGGTGCTGCGCAGGATCTGATCCAGTTGCAATGCGGCAGGACGTTACGCGCCGGTGTGCGCTGCCGTCGCCAGCAAGACCTCAATACGTCAGGCCAAGGCAGCGCTCGTCAAAGAGAAGACTGGCCGCGTGCGCGCCAGGCGATCACCATCGGCACGGTGCAAAACAAAAACCCCCGCAGCAGTGCGGGGGTTTTTGCTTGACGCGTTCGCGCAGCATCAGGCCTGCGGTGGCGCCCACTGCTTGAGGAAGTCGAACAGCTTCTTGCGGTCGAAGCCCTCGCCCTTGCGCAACTCCGGGCCGGACTGCGTGGTCAGCAGCTTGCCGTCGCTATCCAGTACCAGCAGCGACGGGGCGTCGTTGAGCTGGGCGAACGCCGACAGGAAGGCAGCGTTCTCGTTGGCCGCATCGCGGTTGACCTTGACCACCACGAAGTGCGCGTCGCGGAAGCTGCGCAGCTCGGCATCGCCGCCCATCAACTCGTCCAGCGCCTTGCAGGGCTCACAGGCGGCATTGCCGACGTTGAGCACGATACGCTTGCCGCCGCGCTTGGCCTCGACCTTGGCCGTCTCCAGATCGGCCGCCGGATCGCGCGAGGGGTCGTATTGCGCGTTGAGCGCGGCAGCCGCAGCGATGTCGGCCGCGGTCGGCGTATTGCCCGAGGACACCGGCTGACTGGGATCGGCGCTGGGCGGCTTCTGCATCGAGGTATCCAACGGCTTCGGCGCGTCCTGCGGGCTGCTGGTCTGCCCGCAGGCGCTCAACAGACCGGTCAGCAGCAGGCCACAGACAAGGGGCTTGATCGGCATCGCTGTTCTCCTCACTTCACACCATGCATCAATTTATTGATCAGCGGCGCGATCAGGAACAGCAACGCGCCGGCGCCCACCAGCGCCCAGAACCCGAACGTATACCCACCCAGCGCCGAGGACACGCTCATGCCTTCGTTTCCGCTGACATGGCCGGCGAAAATGCCCGACAGGTTGTTGCCGATGCCGGTGGACAAAAACCAGCCACCCATGCCGAAACCGACCAGGCGTACCGGGGCCAGCTTGGTCACCATCGACAGGCCGATCGGCGACAGGCACAGTTCGCCGACCGACTGGATGACGTAGACCATGAACAAGGTCCAGAACGGGATCTTGCCGGCGTCGTTGACCAAGCTGGACAGCGCAAACATCAGCAGCAGGAAGGCCAGGCCGTTGAACAGCAGGCCCAGGCCGAACTTGCGCGGAATCGAGGGATTGAAGCGGCCGGACTTGACCCAGATCCAGGCGATGACCGGTGCCAGCGCAATGATGGCGATGGAGTTCACCGACTGGAACCACGCGGTGGGGAAGGTCCAGCTGCCGAAGTTGCGGTTGACGATATTGTCGGCCAGGAAGGTGAACGAGCTGCCGGCCTGTTCGAAGAACATCCAGAACAACACGTTGAAGGCGAAGATGATCAGCATCGCGATCACCTTGTCGCGCTGCACCTTGCCTTCGCGGATGCCTTCCACCAGCAGCATCACCGACAGGCCGATGAACAGCACCGTCAGCACGATCTGCAACACATCCGCACCGACCGCGAGCAGGAAGTACACGCCCGGAATCGCCAGCAGGCAGCCCACCAGCACCATCAGCACACGGCCCATGCCCTGCGCGTTCGGCGCCGGGGCGCCGATGCCCTTGAGCTGGACGCGGCCGAACCAGAACCACACCAGGCTGATCAGCATGCCCACGCCGGAGGCCATGAACACCATCTTGTAGGACGGCATGACTTCAGTGCCGAACACCTTTTCGGCCAGCAACTGGGTCAACACCGGCGAGATCATCGCGCCCAGGTTGATGCCCATGTAGAAGATGGTGAAGCCGCTGTCGCGGCGCGGATCGGCCACCGAATACAGCTTGCCGACCATGGTGGAAATGTTCGGTTTGAACAAGCCGTTGCCGACCACCACGGTGGCCAGGCCGATCTCGAACATGGTGGGGTCGGGAATGGCGATCAGGAACAGGCCGGTCGCCATGACCGCGGCCCCGACCAGGATCGAGCGCTGGTAACCGAGCACGCGGTCGGCCACGTAACCGCCGAAGATCGCCGCCGCATACACCAGCGCCAGGTAGGCGCCATAGGTCCGCCCTGCCGGCGCCTGGCCGGTGGCATCGCCATTGAAGAACTGCGCCACGATGTACAGCACCAGCGCCCAGCGAATGCCGTAGAACGCGAAGCGTTCCCAGAATTCGGTCATGAACAGCAACCACAACGGCCGCGGGTGGCCGAGCAACGTGAGGAACTCGGGGGGCGCCGGTGGCTGGGGCGGTGTGGAGGCGGATGTCGGCGCGGTCGCGTCAACGCTCATAGAGGTCCCTTGCGTATTCAGTGATGGCTGGGTGCACCGAGGCGAGCCCGGGCGACGCGCGAGGATCACTTAGACGTCATGTACGCGTCAAATTCGCCGGAGTCAGCTGCCTGATGACCGTGGGTGGAGTTGGCGGGATTTGACCGCGTGCTGGGGCACCCACGGACCGGCACGAGATCGCTCCAGCCCTCTTCCGAAAGGAGAAGCGCTTGAGTGCGCTTGTCTTGCCCTCGCGCACTCTTCGTCTTGCTCAGCCCTGCGCGGCATCCAGCGCGCCTTGCGGGGGGCGGCCGTCCACGCCCACCGAGGTGCGCACGTCGAACAGTTCCGGGAAAAACGTCAGTGCCAGCGCCTGCTGCAGGAAGCCGACGCCGCTGGAGCCGCCGGTGCCGCGCTTGAAGCCGATCACCCGCATCACCGTGCGCATGTGGCGGAAGCGCCACAGCTGGAACTGGGTTTCCACATCCACCAGGTCCTCGCACAGCGCGTACTCGCGCCAGTAACGGTCGGTGTTTTCGTAGATGCGCTCGAAGACCGGCCGCAGGTTGTCGTCGGCCACGTGTGCGGCGGTCCAGTCGCGGGCCTGGTAGTGCGCCGGAATTGCGTGTTCGAAGCGCGCCAGATAGCGCAGGAACTCCTCGTACAGGCTGGGTGCTTCCAGCGCCTCGCGCAGCCGCGCCTGGCCGTGCGGGTCGTAGGCGAACACCTGCAGCATCTGCGGGTTCTTGTTGCCGAGCAGGAACTCGATGTAGCGGTATTGCAGCGACTGGAAGCCCGACGAAGGCCCCAGCACATCGCGAAACCCCATGTATTCGCTCGGGGTGAGCGTTTCCAGCACCGACCACTGCTCGGTCAGTTGCCGCAGTACCTGCTTGCTGCGCGCCAGCACCTTGCGGCATTGCCAGACCTCGTCGCGCTGCAGGTGCGCGATGGCCGCGCGCAACTCGTGCGCCAGCAGCTTCAGCCACAGCTCGGAGGTCTGATGCTGGATGATGAACAGCATTTCATCGTGATGCGCCGGCTCGGACAGCGGCTGCTGCGCAGACAGCAGTTGGTCCAGCCGCAGATAGCCACCGTAGGTCAGCCGCCCCTCCAGGTCGGTGTGGATGCCAGGTTCCAGGTCACGCAGGTTCTTGTCGACGGGCATGGCATCGCGCTGAAGATCGGGCCACGCAGGGTAGCGCAGCGGCGGGGATTCGGGATTCGGGATTCGGGATTCGGGATTCGGGATTCGGGATTCGGGATTCGGGATTGGCGGATGGCGGATGGCGGATGGCGGATGGCGGATGGCGGATGGCGAAGCGTATTCGGCCACGCCATCGCCGGCCCTGCCTGGCTGCTTGCAGCCCCGGCGGGATTGCCTGAGGGGATCGGGGCCCGCGAGATACCTGCGCAGGTGCCTCGTAGAAAATCCGCATGCACCAGCGGCCCACCCAGGTCCCAGCGTCGGGCCCGCTTCTTTCACCTCTGAACCACTCAGCAGGCGCGCGCTGCGGTCTCAACCACTGCGCAGCTGTCACCATATCGTCAACCTAGGTCTGCAAATTCATGCAGAATCGAACGGCGCTGCCGGCCAGGGACGTGGCCGGACCAGGGGAGCGTTTCACGTCTCAAGGATCAGGGGACTCTCATCTCATGCATGTGTTGCAGCGTCGTGCAGCCGTATTTTTGTGTGCGCTGGCCATGGCCGGCCACGCCAATGCCCAGGTCGTCATCAGCCAGGTCTACGGCGGTGGCGGCAATAGTGGCGCCACCCTCCGCAGCGATTTCATCGAGCTGCACAACATTGGCAGCACCCCGGTCAGCCTGGATGGCTGGTCGGTGCAATACGCCTCGGCCGCCGGCAGCAGCTGGCAGGTCACTGCGTTGGCGGGCACTGTGCCGGCCGGCGGCTATTACCTGATCAAGCAGGCCGATGGCAGCGGCGGCAGCGTGGCGCTGCCCACACCCGATGCCACCGGCACGCTGGCCATGAGCGGCACCGCCGGCAAGGTGGCGCTGAGCAATAGCACCTCCGCGCTGAGCGGCACCTGCCCCACCGGCAATGCCGACCTGGTCGGCTACGGCAGCACCGCCAGCTGCGCCGAAGGCAATGCGCCCACGCCCGCCCCCAGCAACACGCTGGCGGTGCTGCGCGGCAACGACGGGTGCACCGATACCGACAACAACGCGGCCGATTTCGCCACCGGCGCGCCGGCCCCGCGCAATGCCGCCAGCCCCGCGCGCCTGTGCAGCGGCGGCAGCCAGCCGGTCGCCACGCTGGCCGATGTCAGCCAGGCCGAAGGCAATACCGGCACCCGTAGCTTCGTGTTCACGCTGAGCCTGAGCCAGCCGGCCGGTGCGGACGGGGTGAGCTTCACCGCCGCCACTGTCGATGGCACCGCCACCGCCGGCAGCGACTACATCGCCCTGCCCGCCACCACCCTGCGCATCGCCGCTGGCGAACGCAGCGCCACCATCTCCGTCGATGTCCTGGGCGACACCACGCCCGAGCCGGATGAAAGCTTCAGCCTGCAGATCAGCGGGGTCACCGGCGCACTGCCGGCCACGCTGAGTGCGACCGCCACCATCCTCAACGACGACTTCAGCCTGCTGCCGATCCACGCCATCCAGGGCAAGGGCGCACGTTCGCCGCTGGAGGGCCAGGTGGTCGCCACGTCGGGCATCGTGACCGCTCGCCGCAGCGCCGGGTTCTTCCTGCAGGCGCCCGATAGCGAAGCCGACGCCGACCCGTCCACCTCCGAAGGCGTGTACGTCTACACCGGCAGCGCACCGCCGGAGGCGGCCGCCATCGGCAACCGGGTGCGCGTGCAGGGCACGGTCATCGAATACGTGCCCACCGCCGACCCGACCCAGCCACCGCTGACCGAGATCGGCGGCAGCGTCAGCGTGCTGGCCGATTCCACCGGCAACCCGTTGCCGATGCCGGTGGCGTTGAGCGCGAACTTCCCCAACCCCAACGGTGCCTACGACCAACTCGAAGCGCTGGAAGGCATGCGCGTGGCCGCCGCCAGCCTCACCGTCAATACCCCCACCGGCGGCAGCGTCAACGAGACCAATGCCACGGCGACCAGCAATGGCGTGTTCCATGCCGTGGTCACCGGCGTGCCACGCGCCTTCCGCGAGCCGGGCGTGCAATTGCCCGACCCGCTGCCGGCCGGCTCGCCTGCCGGGGTACCGCGCTGGAATACCAACCCCGAAGTGATCGCGGTCGGCAGCGCCGGCGTCGGCGCCGAGCGGCTGGACCTGGCCTCCGGCTGCCAGGTCCTCAACGTGGTCGGCCCACTGGATTACAGCTTCCGCCGCTACACGCTTTACCCGGAACGTACCCCGCAGGTGAGCTGCAACGGTGCCGACCAACCACGCCCCGCACCGATGCCGCAGGCCGACGATGTGGCCGTGGCGACCTACAACATGGAGCGCTTCTTCGACGACCAGAACGACCCGGCCATCGGCGAACCGGTGCTGACGCCGGCCGCCTTCCAGGCCCGCCTCAACAAGGCCTCGCTGGCGATCCGCAACTACCTGCACACGCCCGACATCCTGGGCACGGTGGAGGTGGAAAACCTCAGCGTGCTGCAGACCCTGGCCGCGCGCGTCAACGCCGATGCGGTGGCCGCCGGCCAGCAGGATCCCAGGTACGTGGCGTACCTGCAGGAAGGCAATGACGTTGGCGGTATCGACGTCGGCTTCCTGGTCAAGACCGCAGACATCGCTGGCGGCGTGCCGCGGGTGGAAGTGCTCTCGATCGCCCAGGAAGGCAAGACCGCGACCTGGACCGAGCCGGCCGGCGGCGTGAGTCTGCTCAACGACCGCCCGCCGCTGGTGCTCACCGCCAACGTGCATCAGGCCGATGGCCGCACGCTGCCGCTGACCGCCATCGTGGTGCACCAGCGTTCGCTCAACGGCGCCGAGACCGACGATGCCGCCGGCACCCGCATCCGCGCCAAACGTCAGGCGCAGGCCGAGTATCTGGCGCGTCTGCTGCAGACCCGTCAGCAACTGAATCCTGACGAAAAAGTGCTGGTGATGGGCGACTTCAACGCCTTCGAATTCAACGACGGCTATGTGGATGCAATGGGCACGGTCACCGGCAAACCGGCGCCGGATGCGCAGACCGTGGTGAGCGGCGATGGCGCCGATCTGGTCAACCCGGATTACACCGACCTGACCTGGTTCAACACGCCCGATCAGAGCTACTCGTACGCGTTCGACGGCAACGTGCAGTCGCTGGATCACATCCTGGCCAACGAGGCACTGATGCGCGCGCCGCAGATCGCCTCGTTGTCGGTGGGCCATGCGCGCATCAATGCCGACTTCCCCGGCACCGCGCGCAACGATGCCAATACACCGACGCGGTTGTCCGACCACGATCCCACCGTGGTGCTGTTGCGCATGCGCAAGCAGGTCAATGCGGACCTGGGTGTGGCAGTGACTGCTGCGCGTGATCAGGTCGTCGAAGGCGAGCGCATCGACTTCAGTGTGGACGTCGAAAACCGCGGCCCCGACAGTGCGGCGTTCGCTGCGGTTGCCTTGGCGTTCGATGCCGCCGTGAGCCCACGCGTCACCGCAGCACCTGGCTGGGTCTGCCAACCGCCGCAGACCGGCACCCAGACGGTGGTCACCTGCACCATTGCATCGTTGGCAGCCGGTAACGCGCAGAATTTCTCAGCGCAGGTGGAGGCTGGTGCGGCGTTGGCCGGACGGACGTTGACCCTGGCCGCATCGGTGGCTTCGCAAACGCCCGATCCGCAGTCGAGCAACGACACCGATGCGGCCAGCGTGGCCGTACAGGCGCAACCCCGCAGCGACCTGGCGGTACGTTTGGACGGCCCAAGCAGCCTGCCGACCACCGCCTTCAACGCCACCTACCGCGTGCTGGTGGGCAATGTCGGCGCCGCACCGGCGCAGCGTCCCAGCCTGGTGATCGAAGGCAACACGGTGTCGGCGTTGTCGCTGCTGGTGCCACCGCCGGGCTGGCGCTGCGACAAGCAGGTGCAGTCGCTGCGTCGTGCCCGCTTCGTGTGCAGCACGGCTGCGGTGGTACTGCCCGGCGCGCAGGCTGCCTTCCAGCTGACCGTCGCTGCCAAGCCGATCCCGGCCGAAGGCGCGGTGCGGGTACAGGCCACGGCGACGTCCAGTTCGCCCGATGCCAATCCGGCCGACAACACTGCGCTGATCGTGACGCCGATCGGCGGAGGTGATGGGCGCCGCTAATCGCAGTGCAACACGTCGCAGTTCTCTACTGCGACAAAGGGCGCGGCTCGGTCCGCGCCTTTTTTTTTGTGCAAGCCAGCATGATCGTCTGCTGCGGTGCAGGACAGCGTTTTGCTTCGCCGTCCTTAACATGGCAACTCATATCATTTGAAACTTCTTGATGAAGGTGTCGTCGCAATGAGCGTAGCCGCGCAGTTCCAGATCGACTATCTGCACTACATGGACGCGGACGGCCAATGGGTCCGCGACGACCTTCCGGCCGACGCCGCCAACCCGCAACAGCTGCTCGCCCTGTTCAAGCGCATGTTGTTCGTGCGCACCTTCGACAGCAAATCGGTGGCCCTGCAGCGCACCGGCAAGCTGGGCACCTACGCGGCCTGCATCGGCCACGAGGCCACGCATGTGGGGATCGGCGCTTCGATGCGCAGCGGCGATGTGTTCGCACCCAGCTATCGCGAATACGGCACCATGTTCGAACGCGGCGTGCGCCCGCGCGATGTGCTGCTGTACTGGGGCGGCGACGAGCGCGGCAGCGACTATCCGCGCGATGCCGATGCGGCGATCGACTTCCCGATCTGCGTCCCGATTTCCACCCAATGCCTGCACGCAGCCGGCTCGGCGCTGTCGTTCAAGCTGCAGGGCAAGCAGCACGTTGCGGTGGCCTGCTGCGGCGACGGTGGCAGCTCCAAGACCGACTTCTATGCCGCGCTCAATTCGGCCGGCGCCTACAAGCTGCCGCTGATCCTGTGCGTGATCAACAATGGCTGGGCGATCTCGGTGCCGCGCTCGGCGCAGACCGGCGCGCAGACGCTTGCGCAGAAGGGCCTGGCCGGCGGCCTGCATTGCCTGCAGGTGGACGGCAACGACCTGGTTGCCGTGCTCGAAGCCATGCGTCAGGCACGCGTGCGTGCGCTGGCCGGCGAGGGCGGCACGGTGATCGAGTTTTTGACCTATCGCCTGTCCGACCACACCACCGCCGACGATGCGCGGCGCTACCGCGGCGAAGAAGAGGTCAAGCAGGGCTGGGCGCGCGAACCGCTGCTGCGCCTGCGCCGCTATCTCACCGCGCAGGGCCTGTGGGACGAGGCGCAGGAAGACGCCTGGAAGGCCGAATGCAGCGCGCGCGTGGACAAGGAGGTCAACGCCTATCTCAACACGCCGGTGCAGCCGGTCGAAGCGATGTTCGATTATCTCTACGGCGACCCGCCGGCCGAGTTGCTGGCACAGCGCGCCGAAGTGATGGCACTGGAGTCGCGCCATGGATGAGCTCAAGCATGTGTCCGCAGACACCTCGCAGCACGCCAGTGCCCCTTACAACGCTGCGGCAACGCGCGGAGAGATCGCCATGAGTTCGCCCATCACCCTGATCGAAGCCATCACCCAGGCCTTGGCCTGGGAGCTGGAACACGACCCTGCGGTACTGGTGCTGGGCGAGGATGTCGGCGTAAACGGCGGGGTGTTCCGCGCCACCGCCGGCCTGCAGCAACGCTTCGGCAGCGACCGCGTGCTGGATACGCCGCTGGACGAAACCACCATCGCCGGGCTGAGCGTCGGGCTGGCCGCGCAAGGCATGAAGCCGGTCGCCGAAGCGCAGTTCGACGGCTTCGTGTATCCGATGGTCGACCATCTGATCTGCCACGCCGCCCGCCTGCGCAACCGCACCCGCGGCCGCCTGCATTGCCCGATGGTGCTGCGCGTGCCGTGGGGCGGCGGCATCCGCGCGCCGGAACATCACAGCGAAGCCAACGAAGCCATCTTCACCAACGTGCCGGGCCTGCGCGTGGTGTTGCCGTCCTCGCCGCAGCGCGCCTACGGCCTGCTGCTGGCCGCGATCCGCGACCCGGATCCGGTGATCTACATGGAGCCCAAGCGCATCTACCGCCAGTACAAGGAAGTGGTGGCCAACGATGGGCAAGCGCTGCCGCTGGATGTGTGCTTCGTGTTGCGCGATGGCACCGATGTCACCCTGGTGACCTGGGGCGCGCAGGTGAAAGAAGCGCTGGAAGCGGCCGACAAACTCGCCGGCGAAGGCATCAGTGCCGAAGTCATCGACGTGGCCACGTTGCGCCCGCTGGACTTCGACAGCATCGCCGAATCGGTCGCAAAGACCGGCCGCTGCGTGATCGTGCAGGAAGCTCCGCGCACCGCCGGTTTCGGCGCGGAAATCGCCGCGCGCCTGGCCGAGCAGTCGATGTACGACCTGGTGGCGCCGGTCGAACGCGTTACCGGTTACGACACGCATATCCCGCTGTTCCGGCTGGAAATGAAGTTCCTGCCGAGCGTGGAGCGCATCGTCAGCGCGGCACGTCGCGCGGTGGCTGCCGGCTGATATGCGCGCCCGTCTGCTTTGCGACCATCGCGCCGCCTACGCCAACCCGGTCCGCTTCCAGGCAGGCCAGCAGGTCGGCTTAGGGGTGCGCGACGAAGAATGGCCGGCGTTTGCCTGGGTCACGACCGATAGCGGCCGCGCCGGTTGGGCACCGTTGGCATGGTTGCGCCCGTTGGGGGACGGCCGCGCCGAAGCCCTGCGCGACTACGACGCACGCGAACTCGATGCCCAGACAGGCGAGGACGTGTTGCTGCATCACGAACACGGTGGCTGGTGGTGGTCCGAGCGTGCCGACGGCACGCAGGGCTGGCTGCCGGCCGCCGACCTTGAACTCCTCGACGACACCACGCCGCAGCTGCCTGCCGCGCAAGAGAATCTGCCATGAGCGACAACAAGAATTTCCACCTGCCCGACCTGGGCGAAGGCCTGCCCGACGCCACCATCGTTGAATGGTTCGTCAAGGAGGGCGACACCGTGCGCCTGGACGACCCGCTGGTGTCGATGGAAACCGCCAAGGCGGTGGTCGAAGTGCCCTCGCCGTTTTCCGGCACCGTGGTCAAGCTCGCCGGCGCTGCCGGGGATGTGATCGTGACCGGCTCGGTGCTGGCGCAGTTCGCGCTGGATGCCTCGCAGCCGCAGCGTGCCGATGGCCAGGACACCGGTCACGCACACGGTCCGGCGCCGACGCACTCCCCCACACCCAGCACCGGCGACAGTGCGGCCGGCCCCACTGCGCGCGTGGTCGCCTCCGACAACGGCGGCGAGATTGCCGATGCCGATGCTGGCGACAGCCAAGGCAATGGCGATCGCGACGATGCCGGCACCGTGGTCGGCGCAATGCAGAGCTCCAACGCCGTGCAGAGCGAGCAGGCCATCGCCGTCGGCGGCGTGCGCGCCATGCCGGTGGTGCGCGCGCTGGCGCGCAAGTTGCGCGTGGAGCTGGCACAGGTGCGCGCCACCGGGCCGGACGGCACGGTCACGCTGGCAGACGTCAAGCAGGCAGCGGCCGCCGGCACCGCGCAGCCCTCACCCGGCGTGCAGGGCGCGCCGACCTCTCCCGCCAGCGGGAGAGGTGGTCCGATCGGTGACGGTGCGAGAGCCGCGGGGATCACTGCCGACGGCAGGGATCGCCACGCAACAGCGGCCCTTCTCCCGCCGGCGGGAGAAGGTGCCCGCAAGGCGGATGATGGCGCCACTGCCCGCTCGCCGCTCTCGGCCAGCGGCAAGCCGATGCGCACCCAGTCGCCCGGCATCACCGCCAAAGGCCAACCCGAACAGCTCAGGGGCGTGCGTCGCAACATGGCACGCGTGATGGCCGATGCACACACCAAGGTGGTGCCGACCACGCTCAACGACGATGCCGATCTGCACGCCTGGCAGCCCGGCAACGATGTCACCGTGCGTCTGGTGCGTGGCATCGTGCGCGCTTGCCAGGCGGTGCCCGCACTCAATGCCTGGTTCGACGGCGATGCCCTCAGCCGCACCCTGCACCACCAGGTCGACATCGGCATTGCCGTGGATACCGAGGAAGGCTTGTTCGTGCCGGCGTTGCGCAACGCCGACATGCTGGACGCGCATGGCATCCGCGAAGGCGTCAACCGGCTGCGCCAGCAGGTGGAAAGCCGCAGCATCGCCGCGTCCGAACTGAGCGGCTACACCATCTCATTGTCCAACTTCGGCATGTTTGCCGGCCGCTACGCCACCCCGGTGGTGGTGCCGCCCTGCGTGGCGATCGTGGCCGCCGGCCGCGCGCGCTACCAGCTCACCCCGGTGATGGGCGGGGTGGAAACCCACAAGGTGATGCCGCTGTCGCTGACCTTCGATCATCGCGCCGCCACCGGCGGTGAAGCAGCGCGCTTCCTGCGCGCCTTGCTGGACGATCTGGCGTTGGCGAATTAAGCGGCGCGGCTCACGAACGACTGCGCTCACCGCCAGGTGGGCGCAGCCGGCCTTGTATTTCCATCGCCACACGAACACCTTGGCGGGTGCGGTGCCCTCGCCGATGATGTGGTCGTAGGGCGGCATGGATACGCCATCGAGCCCCATGGACGGGTTCATGGCATGTCCCGCGGGCGGTGAGAGCATCGCCCCCTCGACCAGCTCAGCGTAGGTGCGCAAGGGCCTGTCGAGATGGTCGGTACTTGTTTATGGGCAGTACACGACGCCCTGGCGCCCAATGACGCACTGATTCGCTCTTTTCGATTTACCCGCCCATCGATCAATGTCGCCGTGCTTCCCGACATGGCGGCGGGTGCCACCGTGCCGCCGCGGATGATCAACGCGATGCTGGGCAGCAGCCTCGCGTGACGTACCACCGATCATTGCAGTACGAATGCCTGGATAATCGGTGCATGTCATTTTCCGATCTCTCGCTGTCGCCGCAGCTGCAGCCGTTCTTCGATACCGCGCTGGCCAAGGCCGGTCTGCGCACACCCACACCCATCCAGCAGCAGGCGATCCCGCCGATGCTGGCTGGGCGCGATCTGATTGCGATGGCGCAGACCGGCTCGGGCAAGACCCTGGCCTATGCGCTGCCGCTGCTGCAGCAGCGCTGCCTGGCGCCCGACACCGCCCCGCGCGTACTCGGCACGCTGGTGCTGGTGCCCACGCGCGAACTCGCCGCGCAGGTGGAGGACACGCTGCGCCAGCTGGCCGCGCATCTGCCGCGTCGCCTGAAGAGCGTGGTCGTCACCGGCGGCAGTTCGATCAATCCACAGCTGCTGGCGCTACGCGGTGGCGCCGACATCGTGGTGGCCACGCCCGGCCGGCTGCTGGATCTGGTCGAGCACAACGCGCTGCGCCTGAGCGAGGTGACCACGCTGGTGCTGGACGAAGCCGACCGCCTGCTCGAGCTGGGCTTCGGTGCCGAACTCGATCGCATCCTGGCCTTGCTGCCCGCGCAGCGGCAGACCGTGCTGTTTTCAGCCACCTTTCCGCCCGCCATCGCGTCGCTGGCCAAGCGTCGCCTGCGCGACCCGTTGCGCATCACCATCGACGCCACGCCCGAACAGGCACCGGCGATCGCGCAACGCGCCATCGCAGTGGATGCCGGCCAGCGCACGCAGCTGCTACGTCACCTGCTACTGGAACACGCGTGGCCGCAACTGCTGGTCTTCGTCGCCAGCCGCCACAGCGCCGAGAAGGTTGCCGAGAAATTGAGCAAGACCGGCATCGCCGCCTTGCCGCTGCACGGCGAATTGAGCCAGGGCCGCCGCGAACGCACGCTACGCGCCTTCAAACAGGCGGACGTGCAGGTGCTGGTCGCCACCGACCTGGCCGGACGCGGCATCGATATCGACGCCTTGCCGGCGGTGCTCAATTACGATCTGCCCCGTTCCACTGTCGACTACACCCACCGCATCGGCCGCACCGCACGCGCCGGTGCCAGCGGCGTGGCGATCAGCTTCGTCACGGCAGACAGCGCCCAGCAGTGGCGGTTGATCGAGAAACGCCAGGGTCTGCGCGTGCCGACCAGTGTGATCGAAGGTTTCGAGCCGATCCCGGTCGAAGCGCCTGCCTCCGACACTGCGCCCGGCGCAGCGATGCGTGCACCGAATGACAACGGCGGCATCAAGGGCAAGCGACCGAGCAAGAAGGACAAACTGCGCGCCGCGGCGCAGGCGCAGGCTGACAGACCGCACTGAGCACGGCCACAACACGGCACAAGCACACCATCAACCGGTTGTGCACGGCTCACCCGGGCCGATGCGTGCTCGCGGCACTGGCCGCCATCTCGCGCAAGCAGGCGGGCGGCTGCGCACGCGATCGCCAGCGGCCCGAGCGCATGCCCAAGATCGCGACACTGCAGCCGACGTGCGCGCCGTACCATAACCGGCACAGCAAGCGCTTCATCCGTCCGATACAGCGCAGATCACGCGCTACGCGTCGTCGGCCGGTAACGGTCTGGACGGTGGTGGAGGGTCAGGTGGCTGCGGCAACGGCTCGCAGCCACGAGATGAAACGCGTCGCCATCGGGCGGTATGCCGCGCGGTGGCGACGAAAGCCTCAATCCTGCTCGAAATCCAGCTCGCCATCACCGAGCGCATGATCGCTCTCTGCGCGTGGCGTGCGCTTGCCCGGCTTGCGCAGGATTTCGACGAAGAACTGCTCGCCACCGTCGGCAACAAGCGCGTTGATCGAGCGGATCAGCTCGGCCGGCGGCAGTGCCACGGCATTGGCCTCATCCACACCGAAGCGCATGTCGAAGTCCCAATAGTCCGCGCCGGCCGGCAGCTCCTTGCGGCGCTCGCGGCGGATGTACTTGCGGATATCGTGCTTGCTGGATTCCAGCAGACGATCGCGGTTCTTGCCTTCGAGGTTGAGCTGGTAGGTCTTGCGCATGGCGACATCGGTGGTGGGGACTGGCCGCCTATTGTGAGGCCAAGGCGGCATCCTCGGTGAATCCAGCATCGAGTGGCGCTGCAGAACAGCCAAATGGCGGCATGCGCGCCTGCACTGACGCAATCACGCGGCACAGCCCAATCGCCGCGTTCTCGGCCGCATCGGCGCCCTACCCGTCCCGCCGCATCTCACCGCAGCCGAGCTGCTTGCGCAGGCTGCCGTCCACCGCGCTGGCGGGCAGGAACCGGCGCAGCTTGCTCAGCAGCGAAGCCTGCCCGGCGGGTGTGCGGCGCATGCGCCACCTGCCCAGCGCCGCCTCCACCACGGTGGCGGCCACACCATGCGGTTACGGCGCGGTGTCGATGCTGTGGGTGACTGCCCGCGCCACCACGCCGCGCTCGCGGTCGTAATCGGCAATGGTGGCCTGCGCCGCCGGCGAATTGCTGCCCAGGCTGGTTTTCGTATACGCAGGCTCCACCAGCGTCACGCGAATGCCGAATTGACGCAGCTCGTGATCCAGCGTTTCCGACAGCCCTTCCACCGCATGTTTGGAGGCGGCATACACGCCCATGTACGGCGCCGGCAGGAACCCCAGCACCGAGCTGAGATTGACGATGCGGCCCTGGCCGCGTGCACGCATGTGCGGCAGCACGGCCTGCACGGTGCGCAGGATGCCGAGTACGTTGACGTCGAATAATGCGGCCGCTTCGTCGACGCTGGTTTCTTCGATGGCACCGACAAGATTGGCGCCTGCGTTGTTGACCAGCACATCGATGCGGCCCGCGCGGGCGATGATGCCATCGACCGCACGCTGTACCGATGTGGCATCGCGGATATCCATTTCCACCAGCTCCACAGCCGTCAACGGTGTGGCGCCGGCCAGGCAACGCACGCTGCCGTAAACGATGCAGCCGGTTCGGGCGAAATGTTCTGCGGCGGCACGGCCAATGCCGGACGACACGCCAGTGATCAGCACAACGGTCTGCTGTTGCATTGCGGTTCCTTCAATCAAGACAAAGACATCGGCGATACGCGTGCGGCTGCAGGGCATGCGTCTGGAAGGCGGTGACGATGGAGCGCGACATTGCGCTGCGACGGCACCGTGGCCACCGTCACAGAAGTGCTTCATGCCAGCCGGGCAATTGCCGGCGCGTTATTCCCTTTGCCGGGATCGGGCCGGATCTTGAACCAGATCGAATACATCGCCGGCAGGAACACCAGGGTCAACACGGTGCCGGCCAACGTGCCGCCGATCAGCGTGTAGGCCAAGGTGCCCCAGAACACGGAATGGGTGAGTGGAATGAATGCCAGGATCGCCGCCAGTGCCGTCAGAATCACCGGACGCGCACGCTGCACGGTGGCTTCCACCAACGCATGGAAGGGATCCAGACCCTCGGCTTCGTTGTGATGGATCTGTCCGATCAGGATCAGCGTGTTGCGCATCAGGATGCCCGACAGTGCAATCAATCCCACCAGCGCATTGATGCCGAACGGCTGCTGGAACAGGATCAAGGTCGGCACCACACCGATCAGGCCGAGCGGGCTGGTGAGAAACACCATCACCATCGCCGAGATCGAACGCACCTGCAGGATGATGATGAGCAACGTGGCCGCCAGCATGATCGGGAACAGCGGCAGCATCGCAGTGGTGGCCTTGCCGGATTCCTCGATGGCACCTGCTTGGGTAATTTGATAACCGCTGGGCAGTGTGGCGATAAGCGGCTGCAGCTGTTTGCTGATCGCCGCCGATACGTCCGGCGGCTGCAGTTGGTCGTCGACATCGCCGCCCACCGTGATGGTCGGCACGCGGTCGCGGCGCCGCATGATCGGCTCTTCCATGCGGATATCCACCTTGCCCACCTGCGCCAATGGCACGCGTTGGCCATTGGCGCCGGCCAGGGTGAAATCGGCGATGCGTGCCGGATCCAGGCGGGTATCGCCGGCCGAGCGTGCCACCACCTGCACGCTGCGGATATCCTCGCGCACCAGCGTGATCGGCACGCCGCTGAGCAGGAACTGCAACTGCTGGGCGACCGCGGTCGAACTCAGCCCCACCGCCTGCAGGCGGTCTTGATCCAGGCTGAAATGCAGCGTTGGCGTGCGGACACCCCAATCGGTGTTGACGGTGCGCAGCATCGGGCTGCCGCGCATGACCTGTTCCACCTTGCCGGCGATGCCACGCACGACCTGCGGCTCGGGGCCGCTGACGCGGTACGCCACCGGAAAGCGCGAGTACGGACCGAAGGTGAGCTGGGTCACGCGCACGCGCGCTTCGGAGGCCAGGCCTTCGGCGACGGCCTGACGCAGCCGCAACTTCAAGATGTCGCGTTGGTGCTGGTCGTCGGTACGCACCACGATCTTGGCGAACGACGGGTCCGGCAACTCCGGCCCCATCGCCAGGAAGAAGCGCGGCGCACCCTGCCCGATGTAGGCGGTGACGATCCTGGCTTCGTCCTGCTTGGCCAGCCACGCTTCCACCTTGGCCGTGGCCGCGCTGGTCTGGTTGATCGAGGTGCCGTACGGCAGTTGCACTTCGACCAGCACTTCGGGGCGGTCGGAGATCGGGAAGAACTGCTTCTTGACGATGCCCATGCCAAGGATCGCCAGCACGAACAGGCCCACCACCGAGCCTGCCACCAGCCACTTGCGCGCAATGACCCGCGCCAGCGCATCGCGGAAGCGGTTGTAGCGCGGGGTGTCGTACATCGCGGCGTGGCCGCCTTCGATCTTCTTCATCTCCGGCAGCATCTTCACGCCCAGGTACGGCGTGAACACGACCGCCACCACCCAGGACACGATCAACGCAATGCCCACGATCCAGAACATGTTGCTGGTGTATTCGCCGGCAGTGGAAGCGGCAAAGCCGTTCGGCATGAAGCCCACCGCAGTGACCAGCGTGCCGGACAACATCGGTGCGGCGGTATGGCTCCACGCATACGCCGAGGCGGCAACCCGGCTATAGCCTTCTTCCATCTTCACCACCATCATCTCGATGGCGATGATGGCGTCGTCCACCAACAGGCCCAGCGCCAGGATCAAGGAGCCAAGCGTGATGCGGTCGAAGTTCTTTCCCGTCGCCAGCATCACCACGAATACCGCGGCCAACGTCAGCGGCACCGCGGCGGCCACCACGATGCCCACGCGCCAGCCCATGCTGACGAAGCACACCAGCATCACCACCAGCAACGCGACGAAGAACTTGGTCATGAATTCGCCGACCGATGCATCGATGTTGACGGCCTGGTCGGTGACCTTGCTCAGGCTCATGCCCAGCGGCAGCTCGGCATTGATCGCGCCCACTTCGGCGTCGAACGATTTGCCCAGGTCCAGGCCATTCCAGCCATCGCGCATGATGATGCCCAGCAACAACGCCGGTTCGCCGCCGCTGCGGATCATGAAGGTGGACGGATCTTCGTAGCCGCGTTCGACGGTGGCGATATCGGACAATTTCATCGTGCGGCCCTGCACCACCAACGGGGTGTCGCGGATCTTCTGCAGGCTGTCGAGCGCGCCATCCAGGCGAATGAACACCTGTGGCCCGCGCGTTTCCACCGAGCCGGCCGCATTCAACGCGTTTTGCGCGTTGAGGGCGGCAAACACGTCCTGCGGGCTGACGCCCAGCGTGGCCAGACGCTCGTGCGAGAACTCGACAAAGATGCGCTCGGGCTGCTCGCCGATGATGTTGACCTTCTTGACGCCTGGCACGTGCAGGATGCGCTGGCGCAGGGTCTCGGCATCGCGTGCCAGCAAGCGCTGCGGCTCGCCCTTGGCCTTGAGCGCGAACAGCGCGAAGGTGACGTCGGCATATTCGTCGTTGATCAGCGGCCCGATCACGCCTGCCGGCAGGTTGGCCACTTCATCGCCAGCCTTCTTGCGCGCTTGGTAGAACTGCTCCTGCACCTTACCAGGCGGGGTGCTGTCCATCAAGGTCAGCGTCGTGAACGCAAGACCCGGGCGCGTGTAGGTTTCGGTACGGTCGTACCAGCGCAGCTCCTGCATGCGCTTTTCGAGTTTCTCGGCCACCTGGTCCTGCATTTCCTGCGGCGTGGCGCCCGGCCAGGCGGTCACGATCGTCATCACCTTGATGGTGAATGCCGGATCTTCGGCGCGACCGAGCTTGAGAAACGCGACCAGGCCGGCCAGCGAAATCAGGAAGATCAGAAACAGCGTGATGGAGCGCTCGCGCACGGCAAGCGCCGACAGATTGAATCGGCCCTCGCTCACGGTTGCGCTCCTGTCGCCTTGACGGTGCTGCCAGCACTCGGCCGTGCTGCGACCGGCCGCGCTTTCGCCGGCAATGCGGACCTGCTCGCCTTCGCGCAACAGATGCGCCCCCAACGCCACGATGCGCTCGCCGCGTGCCAGCTTGCCGGTAACGTTGGCGTGGTCATCGTCCAGGCCCAGCACCGTGACCGGCCGCCAGCTCACCTTGGTCGGGTTGCCGGCAATCACCCACACGCCCGGCCCCTTGCCGGCGCCGAACAGCGCGGCCAGCGGTACCTGCAGGCCGGCCTGGTTCGCCGAGGCGGTGCCGCCGGGTACGCGCACGCTGACCGTGGTGCCGAGCGGCGCCTGCGCCAGCGCGCAGTCCAGCACGTAGCGTGCCTCGAAGGTGCGCGTGAGCCGGTCGGCACTCTCGGACAGCTGGCGCAAGGTGGCCGGCACGCTGACGGCGGCGTTGCCGAACAGCGTGGCCTGGGCCACCGAGCCGACCTGCGGGCGCAGGGTTTCCGGCAGCTGGATCACCGCCTCGCGCGGGCCGGCGTGCGCCAGCCGCACCACGGTCTGCCCGGCCGCGACCACCTGGCCCGGCTCGACCAGCGTTTCCATCACCACGCCATCGGCATCGGCCAGCAGGTCGGTGTAGCGGTTGGCGTTGCGCGCCACGTCGGCCTGAGCCTGGGCGGCGCTCAGCTGCGCCTTGGCCGCATCGGCGGCGGCCTTGATCTGGTCGTAGGCCGAGGCCGAGATGGCGCCGGTGCCGCGCAGGTCGCGGTAGCGGGCCTCATCTTCGGCGGTCTGCTGCGCGCGGGCGCGCGCGGCGGCCACCGCGTCCTGCTGCGCACGGGCAGCCAGCTGCAGATCCACCGGGTCGATGCGCATCAGCGCTTGCCCGCGCTTGACGCGCTGCCCGGCATCGACCAGCCGCTCGGACACCTTGCCGGCCACACGGAAGCCCAGATCGCTCTGGACCCGCGCCGCGACCGTGCCGGAGAAGCTGCGCGCCGCACTGCTGGCGTCGCCCACCGTGGCCGCCCGTACCAGCGGTGCGGCGGTGCGTGGATCGGTCTGCGCCTTGCCACCGCAGGCGCTCAGCGCCAGCGGCAGGACACAAAGGAGGGTAGAGGCGACAAGGCGGCGGCGACGCATGGCAATCCCGGAGCGATCGGATGAAGGCTCGCATCCTGAGACTTGTGACTAAATCAGTCAATAGTCACAAGCGGTTTTTATGGCGACAGGCTCCGCAATACCAGGCTGGACAACAGCAGCGGCACGTCGCCGGCATGATCCAGGCTGTGCTGCAGCAGCACCGGGTTGATGTAAGGACGCATCACCAGATAGGTGGCCTGGGTCAGTTCGTCCAGCGGCGTCTTGCGCTCGAAATCACCGTTCTGGCGCCCTTGCACCAGGATCTCCTGCAGCAGTGCCTGGATGTGGCCCTCGTACGCGATGACTGGCGGCCAGCGCTCGGTCGCGGCCGAGGTGGCGATCTCGTACAACTTGCGCTCGCGCGAGTACAGTCGCAGGCTCGCCTCGATAATGGTCTTGAAAAGGCTACGCAATTTCTCTGGCGGCGACGCCGCAGCAGACACCGCGGCCAGTACTTCGGCCTCGATCTCCCCCAGGCAGTGCGAGCAGATCATCTCGCCGATGGCCTGCTTGGACTCGAAGAACTTGTAGATGTAGGCCTTGGAAAAACCGATCTCCCTTGCCAGGTCGGACACGGCCGTCTTTTCGTAGCCATAGCGGCTGAAATGCTCGGTGGCGGCCACGACGATCTGGTCGCGGACATCATGGTCGGCCGGGCCGCGGCCCGACACGGGATAGTTGGATGCTTTGCTCATCGCGACAGCTTAGCGCCGTCGTGTGCGACTTACAAAAGTGACTATTTCGTACTATAGTCACTCACCATCCGTCACTCGGCCCCGCCATGTCGTCACTCCGCACCCTCGCAGCGCTCGTTGCCGCCAGCCTCGTCACAGGCTGCGCGGTTGGTCCCGACTACGCCCGGCCGGAAGCGCCACTGCCGGACCGCTATATCGGCCAGGCAGACATCACACAGCGCCAGGCCGCAGTGCCCACCAACCTGCCGACCTGGTGGGACGGCTTCAACGATCCGGACCTGAGCCGCTACGTCAACGCGGCGCTGGCGCAAAACCTGGACCTGGCCCAAGCCGGGGCGCGCGTTGCCCAGGCGCGCGCCGGGCTGAGTGCCGCCACCGCCGCGCTGCTGCCGGCCGGCAACATCAGCGGCAGCGCCACGCGCGCCTACCAGTCGCTGGAAACACCGCTGGGCCAGGTGCTCGACAGCACCCCCAGCTTCGATCGCTACGCCAGCATCTACGAAGCCAACCTGGGTGCCAGCTGGGAGCTGGACCTGTTCGGGGGGCTGCGCCGCGGCCGCCAGGCGGCCTTGGCCGACTACCAGGCCACCGAAGCAGGTGCTGCCGCCACCCGTCTGGCAGTTGCCGCGCAGACCGCCGATATCTACATCAGCGTCCGCGGCTTGCAGGCGCGACTGGACGTGGCCCGGCGCCAGGTGACCACCCAGCAGGGCCTGCTCTCGATGGTGACGCTGCTGCACGGCAAGGGCCTGGCCGCCGAACTGCAACTGCAGCAGGCCCAGGGCGCGCTCGCGCAGGCGCAAGCCGGCGTGCCGCCTCTGGAAGCAGGCCTGGCTGCGGCAATGAACGCGCTGGACGTGATGCTTGGCGTGCCGCCCGGCACGCACCGCACCGAGCTGTCGGCGACCAGACCCATTCCGCCGGCCCCGCAGATCGCCGACAGCGGTACCCCCGGCGACTTGTTACGGCACCGGCCCGACCTGATCGTGGCCGAGCGCCGGCTGGCCGCCTCCAACGCGCGCATCGGCGTGGCGATGGCCGAGTACTACCCCAAATTTTCGCTCAGCGGCCTGCTTGGCAGCGCCACGGCCATCTCCGGTGCGAACCTGTTTACCAGCGACGCCGCGCAATCGACCGGCGTGCTCGGCCTGCGCTGGCGGCTGTTCGACTTCGGCCGCATCAATGCGCAGATCGCGCAGGCCAAGGGCCAGCAAGCCGAACAACTGGCGGCCTACCGCCTGGCGGTGCTGCGCGCCACCGAAGACGTCGAAAATGCGTTCACCGCACTGATCAAACGCGAGCAGCAAGCAGCGGTGCTGACGCAGGGCGTGGATGCACTCGGCAATGCGCGCAGCGCCTCTGCGCTGGCCTACGAAAAAGGGACCGTCAGCCTGATCGAAGTGCTCAATGCCGATGACAGCCTGCTACGCGCCTCCGACGCGCAGGCGCAGGCGCGCACCGAGGCTGCGCGCAGTGCGGTTGCGACCTTCAAGGCGCTGGGCGGCGGTTGGCAGGTCGGCCGTGCGGGTGAGGGTGAAGGTCCAATTGCTGTCGCCGTGGACAGCAACCGGCGCCACGACGACACGACAGCACCCGAGTGAATGACGCGCCACGCCGACGTTGATGGCGTCTGCGCAGGTCGCACCCACTGCTGCCGATGTTGCCGGGTGCACGCAACCGCAAGCGCTGGCCAACCGCCTCAGCGGATGGCTTGCCAGCCGTGCTCAATCGGCATGGAAGCGCACACCTGCATTGATCTTGCACTGATATGCCAACACCGGCCCGCGTTGCTGCAGTCCCGGCAAGTCGTACATGTAGGTGGTGAAGCGCAGCGTGTCATCCGGGCGCAATTGGTAGCGCATGAATTGCTGGATCGGCTTGCCGTCGTTGGCCACGGTGAAATGCGCATCGGAAAAGGCCAGGGTGCCGTCTGCGGTGATGCGATAGGCATCGATGTGGCGGCCGCCGCGGGTCTGGGTGGCCGGCGTGCCTTCTTCGGGCGTGCACCGTGCAAGGTCGGTGCTCACACTGACGTCGTAGCCGGCGTCCAGGGCAGCGACAACTTCGGCACGGTTATTCAGCGATTCGGTGGCCAGCGCAGGCAATGCACACGCGCACAGCGTGGCGAACAGCGCGGCAGGAACAAGACGTGGCATGGTGGACTCCAGGCAGAGAGGGATGCGATGGCTCGGGCGTGCATGCGCCCAGGACCGCCAACATGCCCCAGTTCGGCCTACGTGCGCGCGCGACACTACGCATCGCGCGGCATGAGTGCGCTTGCCGGCGGACGCCGCGCACAGATCCAGATGTCGGCCATCACGGCGCACGCGCAGGCGGCGCGATACGCGGTCGAGATCGTCAAGGATCTCGTCAATTGCCACACCTACAAACGCGCATTGACCTCGCGCGGCACGTGCTCGGGCGTGGGCTGTAATGCTGGCGTTGCGCCCAGCAACAAGCGGTCGGCCAATGCGCGCGTGGCCGCGCGCAGCTCGGGCACGGCGGTGATTTCCCAGTAACGCCCCCGCAAAAGTGGCCCGACGCAATACAGTCCCGGCACGATCTGACCGGCGCTATCGCGCACACGCAGTTGCGCATCGGTGTCCACGCCCAGGCCCAAGGGATCGGCACGCAACAGACCGGCTTCGCGCATGCCGGCGATCAAGGGATCGCTGGTGCGATCGATGTCGGTATCCAGTCCGGTGGCGCGAATCACTGCATCGTAATGACCGGTCTGCGCGTCGGCAGCACCACGCGGGCGGATCACCGCCTCCACGCCATCTGGCACCCAGCGCGCCCGCAGCAAGCGCGCAGAGACGATCTGCAACTGGCCCGATGCCTGCAGTTGCGCCAGCTGTTCGGCCGCACCGGGCGCCACGCGATGGCGCGCCACTTCCCAGTACGGGCGCAGATGGCGCAAAAAGCGTGCACGCTGGGGAAGTTCCAGGCGCTGCCACAGCGGCTGCAAATGCGGGCGCAGCGCATCCACCACGCGACGCCAATCGTCGACCACCGCACTGAGCTGACGCACCCCGCGCAGCAGGCCGCGCAGGTCGGCGTCCTTGAGCGCACGCTGCAGATGCGGCGGCAATTCCAATGCAGCGCCGGGCTGGCGCAGATGCGCCTGCGGTGCCAGCCCGCGCCGCGAAATCGCCAGCAGGCGGCCGCGATGACCGCGCGTGTGCAAGGTCAGCGCCACGTCCACCATGGTCAACCCGGTACCGACGATCAACACATCGTCGTCTGGCGACAACCGCGCCAACGCATCGCCCTGCCACGGCCACCCGATGTAACGTGGATGCACGCTCAAGCGCGGGCCGATACCCGCCAGCGCCTGCGGTTGCAGTGCGCCCACCGCCAGCACCACGCGATCGCTCTGGAAGGCATCGCCATTGGCCAGAAACACGCGGAACCCCTTGCGCACGCGCTCCACCGCTACCGCTTCCTGCGACAGCCGCATGATCGAGGCCTGCGCGCCGCTCACCGCCGCATCCAGCTCGCTACGCAGATAGTCGCCATAGGCCAGCCGTGGCAGGAACTCCAACCGGCCGCTCTCGCCCAGATGCAGGGTGTCGGCGAAGGCACCGGGCGCCTGCGCGTCGATACCCAGATCCTTGGCACGCACGTTGAGCAGATGCTCCGGCCGCGCTGCGCCGTAGGCGATCCCGCTACCGAAGGTCTCGGCCACGCCGACCAGCGTGATGCGTACCTGCGCATCGGCCGTCTGCGCCAGTGCACGGACCAGCGCGGTGCCGCAGAAGCCGGCGCCGATCACGGTGATATGGGTTTCCATGTGCAAATTCCGCTTGATGACTCGCACGTTGTGCCCGCAGCGCGCCGCCGGTGTGTAAACGTTTGGTTAGCGCCAAGCAATCAAAAACGCATGAGCTGATCGCCGGCAGTGATGAGGCAGGCGGGGCAGGCAATGCCGATCGCACGTGGCAGCGATATGACAGCGGTCGCCACCGTACGCGGTGTTGCTGCGTGCGTTTGTGCATGCCTGTTTTCTGCGGCGCTGCGCAATGTGGCAATGCGGCAATGCAAACCGCTGCAGCCAATGCCGATACAGCGCAAGCGTGCAGAGCGATCGTCGTCCGTGCCGCACTGGCGATACGCGTGGCGACCCCGTGGCGCGCGGCTATCGGATAATGCGGCTTTCCAAACCGAGCAGCCGCCATGTCCAACACCGCACTTCGTCCGCAACGCGTGTTGATTGCTGGCGGCAGCCGTGGCATCGGCCTGGCGATCGCCGAGGCGTTCGTGCGTAATGGCGCGCAGGTTTCGATCTGCGCGCGCAATGCCGCCGGTCTTGCACAAGCTGCAGACGCACTGGCGGCGCAGGGCGACGCGGTGCATACACTGCCTTGCGACCTGGCAGACGCCACGCAGATCGATGCCTATGTGCACGCCGCAGCACAAGCGCTGGATGGGCTGGACGTGGTCATCAACAACGCTTCCGGCTTCGGACATGGCAACGACGATGCAAGCTGGCAGGCCGGCCTGGAGATCGACCTGATGGCCGCGGTGCGCTGCAACCGCGCCGCGCTGCCGTATTTGCGCCGCAGCGCGGCTGCGGTGATCCTCAACATCAGCTCGATCAATGCGCAACGCCCTACCCCACGCGCGATTGCCTATTCCACCGCCAAGGCGGCACTCAACTACTACACCACCACCCTGGCTGCAGAACTGGCGCGCGAGCGCATCCGCGTCAATGCAATCTCGCCTGGATCGATCGAATTTCCCGATGGACTATGGGACACGCGCAGCCGCGAGGAGCCGGAACTATATGCGCGCATCCGCGACAGCATCCCGTTCGGTGGCTTCGGACAGGTGCAGCATGTTGCCGATGCGGCCTTCTTTCTGGCATCGCCGCAGGCGAGTTGGATCACCGGGCAAGTGCTTGCAGTGGATGGCGGGCAATCCCTGGGGGTGTAAGCACGATCTGCTGGCGGAGATACCAATCGGCTGTACGCCGATTCGTAGGAGCGTGCCTGCGCGCGATAAAGCGTCATCGGTAACCCCTCGTCGCGCAGGCACGTTCCTACATACAGCAGGCAATCAGTTCTTCCATGCGCAACGTCCTTGCGACGAACGCAGGTGCTGATGGATAGTGGCTAGTCGTTGGGAAAGCGAGCACGTATTAGGGCTGGCGCGACGATGCCCGTCGACTGCACGCGGATCCGTAGGAGCGTGCCTGCGCGTGGTCAGGCTCCCTCGGCAACCCGTCGTCGCGCATAAGTACGCTCCACGACACGGCGGCTTGTCGCCTGGATCCGACGCCCTTGCGATAAAGGGGCGAGACAGCCTTAGCCAGCCAACTCCGCCGCCTCGACGTTGTGCTCACCCCGCGCCGGTGCCAGCGCAGCAGACACCATCGCCGCCGCAATCCGCTCGGCCGGATTGATGCGGAACCGGCGCGGCAGGACCGGGCCGAGTGCGCCAAGGACGAGACTGCCGATGTGCTCGCCGGTGCGAGGTTCTTCGCGTTCGCCGCCAATCAGCCCGGGCCGCACGAAGGTGAGCGAGGGGAAGCCGATCTCGCGCAGATCGCGTTCCAACTCGCCCTTGACGCGGCTGTAGAAGATGCGCGACTGCGCGTTGGCGCCTGCGGCCGAGTTCAGCACGAAGACCGAGGTGCCTTGCGCGCAGGCGGCGCGTGCGATGGCGAGCGGGTAATCGTGGTCGATACGATAGAACGCATCGCGCGAGCCGGCCTGTTTCATCGTGCTGCCCAACGCACAGATGGCCGCTTCCATGCGCGGTGCCGTCCAGTGATCGAGCCGTTCGAAATCGACCACCTGGTTGCGCAACTTGGGGTGGATCTGCGCCAACGGCCGCCGCGTGATCGCAACCACGCCGGTGCAACGCGTATCGCCCAGCAATTGCTGCAGCACGTGCTTGCCGACCAAGCCGGTCGCCCCTGCCAACAGGACATCCATCAGGCCATCCTCGCCATCAGCGCGCTCCTTCGGAGACGATCCGCGCACTGCTGACGATGCGGTCGCGCTCCACGGCCAGCAGCGTCAGCGAATGCGCCGGGGCCTTCCATTCGCTGCCACCGGCCACCACGCGGCCGCCGTGGCGTGCGGTGTCCACCAGCACGCGCCAATGTTCGTCGTGCATGGCCGGCAGCGTAAACGACACGGCAGTGGAGGCGGCATTGATCAGCATCAACAGCGTCACGTTGGCGGCAATCTCGCGCAGGCCGGTAGTCGGCGAGCGGCCATCCAGACGTAGCATCAGCGCGCGCGCTTCCGGGTCGTGCCAGCCGGCTTCATCCATCTCGGTGCCGTTGGGCGCGAGCCAGGTCAGATCCTTCAGGCCCAGCGCTTCATCGAACTTGCCGTCGAAGAAACGCGCGCGATGCAGCAGCGGGTAGCGCTGCCGAATACGAATCAATCGGCGCACGAGTGCGGCCTGGTCGGCGGCGGCCGCCTTGGTGGCGGCGGTCCAGTCGATCCAGGTCAGCTCGTTGTCCTGGCAATAGGCGTTGTTGTTGCCGTTCTGGCTATGGCCGAACTCATCGCCGGCCAGCAGCATCGGCGTGCCCTGCGACAACAGCAAGGTGGCGAGCAGGTTGCGCATCTGCTGGCGCCGCAGCTGCTTGATCGCCGGGTCGTTGGTCTCGCCTTCCACGCCATAGTTGGACGAAATGTTGTGGTCGCTGCCGTCCCTGCCGTCTTCGCCATTGGCGAGATTGTGCTTGCCTTCGTAGCTAACCAGATCGCGCAGGGTGAAGCCGTCATGCGCGGTAACGAAATTGACCGATGCGGTTGGGCGGCGGCCGCTGTGATCGAACAGGTCCGCAGAACCGGTGAGGCGCGTGGCCAACTCGGCCAGCTGGCCGCCGTCGCCGCGCCAGAACGCGCGCACGTTGTCACGGAACTTGTCGTTCCATTCCACCCAGCCCGGCGGAAAGTTGCCCACCTGATAACCGCCGGGTCCGATATCCCACGGCTCGGCGATCAACTTGGTCTGGCTGAGCACCGGGTCCTGGCGCACCGCATCCAGGAAACTGCCGGACGGATCGAAGCCATAGCGTTCGCGGCCCAGGATGCTGGCCAGATCGAAACGGAAGCCGTCCACGTGCATTTCCTGCACCCAGTAACGCAGCGAATCCATCACCATGCGCAGCGCGCCGACGTTGGTGAGGTCGAAGGTGTTACCGGTGCCGGTGTCGTTGATGTAGAAGCGGCGATCGTCGGCCAGGCGGTAATAGCTGGCGTTGTCGATCCCCTTGAACGAGAGCGTGGGCCCGAGCTCGTTGCCTTCGGCAGTGTGGTTGTAGACCACGTCCAGCAGCACTTCCAGGCCGGCGTGATGCAGGCGCGCCACCATCTGCTTGAACTCGGCCACGGTGCGCGTGGACATGTAACGCGCCTGCGGCGCAAAAAAGCCCAGCGTGTTGTAGCCCCAGTAATTGCGCAGGCCTTTTTCCAGCAGATATTGATCGTCGACGAATGCATGTACCGGCAGCAATTCCACTGCGGTGACGCCGAGCGAACTGATGTGGTCGATCAATTCGTCGGTTTTCAGTGCCGAGAAGGTGCCGCGCTCTTCCGGCGGCACCGCCGGGTGCAACATGCTCAGGCCGCGTACATGCGCTTCGTAGATCACCGTGCGGTTCCACGGGGTCTGCGGCGGGCGGTCCTGGCCCCAGGTGAAGGCCGGGTCGATCACCGCAGACTTGGGCATGAACGCGGCGCTGTCGCGGCGGTCGAAGCTCAGATCCTTGTCGCGATGACCGATGGTGTAGCCGAACAGGTGTGGCGCCCATTTGAGTTCGCCAACGATCTGCTTGGCATACGGGTCCAACAGCAACTTATTGTGATTGAAGCGGTGCCCGGCATCGGGCGCATATGGGCCGTGTACGCGGTAGCCGTACAACTGGCCAGGGCGTGCATCGGGCAGGTAGCCGTGCCAGACCTCGTCGGTGTATTCGGGGAGCGCGATGCGCTCCTGTTCGCGGCCACGTTCGTCGAACAGACACAGCTCCACCCGGGTGGCATTGCGCGAATACAGCGCGAAGTTGACGCCCAACCCATCCCAGGTGGCGCCGAGCGGGTTGGGACGGCCTTCGCGAATGCGCGAGCGCTGGGTGAACTTGCGAGTGGCCATCGGTGACTCCTTAGAACGGTGAACGCAAACGGTGCGCGATTTTGCACTGGCGGAGCGATCCGCCGCACATGGGCCGGCCCGCAACCGGCAGGCCCATGCACGCTGCCAGACACGCCGTTACTGGCGTGCAGCGATCGGTGTGGCCGCGTATTCGGCGGCCTGTTCGGCGGCGCGCTCTTCGGCCTCCACCAGCCGCTCGGCCATGGCCCAATGGCGGTCCGCGTGCCCGTCCGGGCGGCCCTCCGCCTCCCAAATTTCCCGTGCCAACTGGGCAAGCCGCGCCTGCCGTTCCATGTCATTCATTGCGTACGTTTCTCTCGGGGGTCAATTGTCTTGGGACAGCAACACTGCCACCGGCGCACGTGCAAACAGCGTAGATAGCGCCACGCGGCCGCGCTGCGACTGCAGCGTGCTGCCATCGAGCACATTACGGTATGTGCCCTCGCCCAATGCCAACGACGCCTGACCCCAGGTGGCAGGCGCCACCAGCAATGGCAGATCGCCCTCGCCCTCAACGCCAGCGCCCAGCCGCGTGACGGCCACCACCAGCGACTGACCGCGATACTGGCGACGGAATGCCAGCACCTGTGCATCGCCGCTGATCGCGATGTTCAAGGGCTGGTAGGCGCCCTTCGCAAACAGCGCTGGAAATTCGCCGCGCAACTGCAGCAACAGCGCCGTCAGGCGGGCCTTGACCGCGCCATCGCGCCAGCTGCGCAGCAACCCGGTGAAGTCGCGCGCCTGCTGCAGCCATTGCTGGCGCTGGGCGTAATCCACCGGACGGCGGTTGTCCGGATCCACCAGCGACAGATCCCAGCCTTCGGTACCCTGGTACAGGTCGGGCACACCGGGCACGGTCAGGCGCAAGGTGGTTTGCACCAGGCTGTTGCGTGCCCCAGCGGCAGCGATGTGGTTGCTGGCGCGCAGCAGCGCACGCCGCAGCGGCAGCCCGGCACGGCTGCACAGCACCTGCTCCACGGTGGCCTGCACGGCTTGCTCATAGGCCGGCGAGCCGTCGGTCCAGCTGGTGTGCAGCTTGGCTTCGCGCACCGCCTTGAGCAGCCATTGCGCAATGCGCTCGGCGTAGTCGGCAAGCGGTTCGGTCTGATCGGCGCCCAGGCCGATCGGCCACGCCGCCACCAGGGTCTGCCATAGCATCTGCTGGTCGCCGCCAGCCAGGGCCGGCGATTGGAGCGCGTCGGCCAGCGCATCGAACTGGGCGCTCTGCTCGATCCACCAGCGCGGTTGCTCGGACAATACCGCCAACCGCATGCGCAGGTCTTCGCCACGCTTGTGGTCGTGGGTGGCGGTGGCCAGCAACGCGCGTGGGTAGTGCTTGGCACGCTCGAGATTCTGCGCGTGGAACTCGGCCGCGTCGTTGGCGAAATGGGTGGGATGGCTGCCGACCTCGTTGCGCGACAGCAGCACGCCATGCCGGTAGAACGCGGTGTCTTCCACCGACTTGGCATTGAGCGGTGCGGACAGCTGCTCCACGCGACGGCGCAGGATGCGCCGCAAGGCGATCTGCGCACGGTCTGCGCCGGCATCGTCGAGCAACCACCGCTCGATCGCATCCACGGCCGCCACGATCGACTCCGGCATCCCCTCGCGCGCCTTTGCCGCGGTGGCGCGCAAACGCTCCGCCTCGCTGCCGGTGATGCCCTTGGCACCGGCATAGGTGCGGTACACCGGGAACCAGCGCAGCAACACGCACAAGCCGCGCGCCAGCATCTGCGGGCTGAACTCGCGCGTGGGCGGATCCAGCCGCGCCAACGCCGACAATGCACCCACGGCGCGATTGAATTCGCTCTGCAGCGGGCCACGCAGGATTTCATCGCGGGCGGTGCGTTCTTCCTGCGCGAAATCGCCACTGCGTCCGCTCACCTTCTGCCATGCACGCGCCAATGGCTTGAAGCCGGCGGCGCCGTGCAGCAGCCCGCCCACCTGGTCCATGAAGTCGTAACCGGTGGTGCCATCGCACGGCCAGTCGGCCGGCAGATGCTCGCCCGGTGCGAGGATCTTTTCCAGGTACAGGCCCAATGTGCCGGGCTTGAGCCCACGCGTGCGGCCGGCCGCATCCAGCCGGCTGCGCAGCTTGCGCACGTAGCCGGTGGGGTCGGTGAGCCCATCCACGTGGTCGATGCGCAAGCCGTCCAGATGGCCTTCGGCCACCAGCCGCAGCGGCAACGCGTGCACCGCGTCGAACACCGCCGGCAATTCCACCCGCAAGGCCACCAGCGAGGTGATATCGAAGAAGCGGCGGTAGTTGAGCATGTCGTTGCCCACGCGCCACCAGTTCAGGCGATACGGCTGGCGTTCGATCAACTTGTGCAGGCGGCCGTCTCCGCGTTTGGCGCCGTCGTTGTAGTCGCGCAGCCACTGCGCACGTGCGGCTCTTTCGGGGATGTCCAGCGTCTGCGGACGAATCGGGTAACGCTGGTCGTAATGCGCCAACGCCGCGCTGCCGTCGTCTTCGATCACCAGCGTGATCAGGCCTTCGGCCAGCGCCGTCGCATAGGGGCGGTCCAGGACTGCCAGCCACAGTTTGCCGTCGCGCCCAGGCGCGCGCCAATCGATGTCGAACCAGTCGGCGTGCTTGGCGCTGCGGCCATTGCGCAGCACATCCCACCACCACGAATTCTGCGCATGCGTGGCCATGTGGTTGGGCACGATGTCGGCGATCAGGCCCATGCCGTGTTCGCGCGCGGCCTGCGAGAGCGCCACCAAGGCGTCTTCGCCGCCGAGTTCGGGATTGACCACGGTCGGGTCGATGTTGTCGTAGCCGTGCGTGGAGCCCGGCACGGCCGTGCCGATCGGCGACAGGTACAGGTGACTGATGCCCAGGCCTGCGTAGTACGGCACCTGCGCGAGCGCATCGTGCAGGGTGAAGCCGGCATGCAGCTGCAGGCGGGCGGTAGCGCGGAGGTCGATCATGGATGCGGTTCCGAAACGGCCGCGACGCGACGCGCCTCGGCAAAGCCCTGCAGCGCCGAACTCAGGCGCGCATGCGGCAAGGGATCGGGCAGGCGTCGACGCCAGTTGGGATGCACTTCGACGGTGCCCGGCAGGTTGGGTTGTTCGTCCAGGGCCAGTGCGTCTTCCACCGGCAACAAGACCAGCGGCGAGACACTGGTGGCGGTGAAGCGCAACGCGCCCAGCAGCGGGTCGCGCGTACTGCTCAGGCCGGCGTGTTCGACAGCGGCATCCAGCCGTGCCACATCCTTGTCGCGCGCGGCGGCATCGTCGCTGGCCTGTGCAGGCTGGATCAATTCCAGCTTGCGCCGCCATTCGATATCGCGGCCGGTGCGCCAGCCGGTGAGCGTGGGCAGATCGTGCGTGGTGGTGGTGGCGATGGCGTCCGGCCGCCACAGCGCCGGCGAGACGAATGCGCCATCGTCGTTGCGGGTGAACATCAACACATCGATGCCCATCACCCCCCGCTGCGAGAGTTCTTCGCGGATGCCCGGCGGCACCACGCCCAGATCCTCGCCGATGACGATCGCCCGGTGCCGCCACGATTCCAGCGCGAGCAGGTTGAGCAGATCATGCAACGGGTAGGCCAGATACGCACCTTCGTTGGAGCTGGCGCCATCGGGCACCACCCATAGCCGCATCAGGCCCAGGATGTGATCGATGCGGATGCCGCCGCGGTCGCGCAGCACCGCGCGCAACAACGCGATATACGGCGCGTAGCCGCTGCGCCGCAGCGCAGTGGGCGAATACGCACCGATGCCCCAATGCTGACCATCGGCATTGAAGGCATCCGGCGGCGCGCCCAGCACCAGACCGCGCAATACGGTATCGGCGGCCGCGGCGGCTTCGGCGCCGTTGGGGTCGAAGCCCACCGCCAGATCGGCGATCAACCCGATCTTCATGCCGCGCTCGTGGGCCTCGCGTTGCGCATCGGACCAGCTGCGCGCTGCCAGCCACTGCGTGAACACATGCAGCTGCGGATCGTTGTCGCCGAAGTCCTGCGCAGCAAAGCGTGCAAAGCCCTGCAGCGCTGCGCCGCCTGCGTTGCGGAAGGCGACCAGATCGGCATGATCGGGCGAAACGCGTGTGTACAACTGGCGCAGCAATTCCCACTTGGCGTGCGCCGAGGCCTGCCAGTCGATCAATGCAGCGTTGTGCAAGCCATCGAAACGTTCGCGCAGGCCGGGCACCGCATTGATTGCATCCAGCGCCAGTTCGCCAAGGATGCGCACCGGTGCGGCATGCAAGGGATCGAGAAAGCGCCGATCGCTGGGCGAATACGGGCTGTAACCGCCCGTCACCGGGCGCGAGGCGTGCACCGGACTCAATGCCAGGGCGTCGGCGCCGGCCAAGGCCGCGTGCCGCAACCATTCCACCGTGCCGGCGGCATCGCCGATACCGCCGTCGTCCAGGCTGCGTGCCGAATACACCTGCAGCGCCATGCCCCAGGCACGCGGCGATGGCTGGCCACAGGCATCGGCCACGCTGAAGCAGCGTGGCGGCGCCACGGCCACCTGCTGGGTGATCGCGCCGATCTGCAGCGTCCAGTAACCGAAACGCTGCGGCGCGCGCACGTGCCCTTGCGCATCGGCGCGTGCGTCGTCGCTGGCACCGCTGTCGTCGGTCCAGCGGCCGCTGGCATGCGCCTCCACGCGCAACGGCAGCGGCTCGCCCACCTGCACCGTCAACAGCGGTGCGGCTTCAGCAGCCTGTGCCTGGCAGCGGCGCAAGCTATCGGCGCGTTGCGCCGCGGTGGCGGCGGGCAATTCCAACGCGCTGAGTACCGCATGCACCGATTGCTCGCAGACCTGCCGCGGCTGGTCGCTGGCATCCACCCAATCCACCATGACCCCAGCCGCGGCGGCCAGGGTGCCGAGATCGTCCCCGCCGGGGTCGCGCGCACTCATGCCTGCGCCTCGTGCCAGGCGACGAAGCCATCGACCGGCAAGTGCTGCGCATCGGCAGCCACGTTTTCGACATGCGCCACGCGTCCGCGCACCGGCGGCAACGGCACAGACTGGTTGCCCACGTTGAAGGCGATATGCCACAGCCCGCCCGGCAGCTCCCACGTGGCCGTCACCGCGCCATCGGCCAGCACGCTGGCCCGCACCGCACGCGCTTGCGCCAGGCCCGGCACCAGCCACTGACGACGCACGTCCAGCAGCGCCTTGAACCAGCTTGCCCACTGCGCGCCGTCGCCATGCGCGGCATCGGCAATCGGCGAACGCGAGGCCGCGAACGTGGAATGGCTGTTCGGGTCCGGAATGGTGGCGCGCTGGGCTTCATCGGCGAACGCGGCAAAGTGCGCGAACTCGCGCCGGCGCCCTTCGCGCACCGCCTCGTCCAGCGGCGGGCCGAAGTCGGTGAAGAACAGGAACGGTTGCTTGGCGCCCCACGGTTCGCCCATGAAAAACAGCGGAATCATCGGCGTCAATGCCGTCAGCGCCAAGGCCGCGCGCAAACGTTGTGGCGACACCAGCACGGTCAGCCGCTCGCCGCGGGCGCGGTTGCCGATCTGGTCGTGATTCTGCGCAAACACCACGAACTTGTGCGGCGGCAAGGCGCCACTGGGTTCGCCCCGCACATGGCCGCGCGGGTCCGGCTCGCCCTGATAGGCAAACCCTTCGCCCAGCACGCGTGCCAGGTGTTCAGTCGGCTTGTCGGCGAACGCAGCGTAATAGCCTTCCTCTTCGCCGGTGAGCAGCACATGCAGGGCGTTATGGAAGTCGTCGTCCCACTGCGCGGTATAGCCACGCTGCAGTTGCGAGGCCTGGTTGGCCTCGTTTTCCAGCACCAGATGCACATGCCGCCCGGCCGGCAGGCTGGCCTCGATGGTCTCGCGCAAGGTATCCAGGAACGCGTTCGGCGATATCGCGTGCACCGCATCCAGGCGCAGGCCGTCGAAGCCGTATTCGTGCAGCCACATCAATGCGTTGTCGAGAAAATACCGCTGCACCGGCGGCTTGCGGAAATCGATCGCCGCACCCCACGGGGTGGGCTTGTCTTCGTTGAAGAACGGCGCGGCGTAGCTATGCAGGTAATTGCCGTCCGGGCCGAAGTGGTTGTAGACCACATCCAGCAACACCATCAGGCCGTGCCCGTGCGCGGCATCGATCAGCGCCTTCAGTTCGTCCGGTGTGCCATAGGCTTCCACCGGTGCATACGGCAGTACGCCGTCGTAGCCCCAGTTGTGCGCGCCGGGAAACGCGCTCAACGGCATCAGTTCGATGGCGGTGATGCCCATTGCCGCCAGCTGCGGCAATTGCGCCTGCACACCGGCATAGCCGCCGCACGTGCCGACATGCACTTCGTAGATCACCGCCTCGTCCCACGGCCGCCCCTGCCACTGGGTGTTTTGCCAGGCATAGCCGTCGGTTGGCTGTACCGCGCTGGGGCCGTGCACGCCTTCGGGCTGCCAGCGCGAGGCTGGGTCCGGGACCGGCTCGCCGCCGTCGACGCTGTAGCGGTAACGCGCATCGGCGGCGCAGTCGATGAGGGCGCTGAAGAAACCGTCCTGTCCCGCCTGCAGCGCGCTGCGCGCGCCGTTGGCGAAGACCACATCCACGTTCTTGGCCTCTGGAGCCCAGAGCGCAAAGCGCACCTGTCCCTCACCCGCCGGCCAGGCGCCCCAGGCCGGTGTGATCGCATTGCGCTGGTTCATCGTTATTTCTCCGCTTGCAGATAGATCGTGGCCAGCGGCGGCAGGGTCAGGCGCAGACGTTGCGCATGCCCATGCATGCCCACCGGCTCGGTCGCCAAGCGACCGCTGTTGCCGAGGTTGCTGCCGCCGTAATGGGCACTGTCGGTGTTGAGGATCTCGCGCCAGAGGCCGGCACGCGGCACCCCCACGTGATAGTCGTGATGCGGTTGCGGGGTGAGGTTGCTCACTGCCAGCAACGGTGCGCCACCGTCAGGATCGTGGCGGACGAACGCCAGCACGCTGTTGCGCGCATCGTCGGCCACACTCCAGTCGAAGCCTTCAGCGCGATGGGTGCCGCGATACAGCGCCGGCGTACGACGCAGTGCGGCGTTGAGATCGCCCACCAGTTGCTGCATGCCGCGATGCCGCGCGCCGTCCAGCAGGTGCCAATCCAGCGACTGGTCGTGATTCCAGTCGGCCCACTGGCCGAACTCGGCGCCCATGAACAGCAGCTTGTCGCCCGGGTGCGCCCACATCAGCGCCAGATACGCGCGCAGGTTGGCGAAGCGGCGCCAGTCATCGCCCGGCATCTGCCCGAGCAGGCCACCGGTGCCGTGCACGACTTCATCGTGCGAGAGCGGCAACACGAAGCGTTCGTCGAAGGCGTACACCAGCCCGAAGGTGAGCTGGCTATGGTGCTGCGCACGTTCGGCCGGGTCGCGCTGCATGTAGCCCAGCGTGTCGTGCATCCAGCCCATGTTCCATTTGTGCGTGAAGCCCAGGCCGCCATCGCTGATCGCGGCAGTCACGCCCGGCCAGGCGGTCGATTCTTCGGCAATGGTGAGCACGCCGGGGAACTGCGCGGCGATTTCGCGGTTGAGCTGGCGCAGGAACGCCACCGCCTCCAGATTCTCGCGGCCGCCATGCGCGTTGGGCACCCACTCGCCTTCGGCACGGCCGTAGTCGCGATACAGCATCGAGGCCACCGCATCCACGCGCAGGCCGTCGAGGTGGTAATGCTCGATCCATTCCAGCGCGCTGCCCAGCAGGTAAGCGATCACTTCCGGCCGGCCGTAGTTGTAGATCAGCGTATTCCAGTCGCGATGCATGCCTTCGCGCGGGTCGGCATGCTCATACAGCGCGGCGCCGTCGAACTGGGCCAGCCCATGCGCGTCATCGGGAAAGTGCGCGCTGACCCAATCCAGGATTACGCCGATACCGGCGCGGTGGCAGGCATCGACGAACTGCGCAAAGCCGTCCGGGCTGCCATGGCGCGCGGTGGGCGCATACAGGCCCAGCGGCTTATAGCCCCAGGAACCGCCAAACGGGTGTTCGGTGATCGGCAGCAATTCGATATGGGTGAAGCCGAGCTGCTGCACGTAGGGAATCAACTGCTCGGCCAGGGTTGGCCAGTCCAGCGGTTGGTTGTGTCCGTCGCGACGCCAGGACGCGGCATGCACCTCGTAGATCGACAGCGGCGCCGGCACGGCGCCGGGGTCGCGGCTGGCCATCCAGGCCGCATCGGTCCAGGCGAATGTGGCGGCGCTGGGCACCACCGATGCGGTTGCCGGCGGCAATTCGGTCTGCCGCGCCACTGGGTCGGCCTTGAGCAGCACCCGCACATCGGCCGCGGTGACGGCATATTTGTACCGGGCGCCGGCGTCCACGCGCGGCAGGAAGAGTTCCCAGAAGCCACCGATGCGCTGCCGCATCGGATGCCGCCGCACGTCCCAGCTGTTGAAGTCGCCGACCACCGCCACGCGTTGGGCATGGGGTGCCCACAGCGCGAAGCGCACGCCCGGCACGTCGCCACAGTGGACATGCTGCGCGCCCAGCGCACGGCGCAACGCCTGGCCGTCGCCGGCAGCGATCTGCAGCAACAGCGATTCGTCCAGCGTGGCCGCGAACGCGTACGGGTCTTCGACCTCCTGCACCCGGTCTGGCCACACGATGCGCAGCCGGTACGGCCCATCGACCGCCAGAGTGCCTTCGAAGACGCCATCGATGGCGCTGGCCTGCATGAGCGCGAGTAGCTTGCCGCGTGGGTCGATCAAGCCCATCGCCTCGGCGCCCGGGGCCAAGACGCGCACCTGACGGCGGCCATCGGCGAGCGGCTTCGGTCCAAGGACCGCAAAGGCATCGGCCGGCAAGCCATCGGCCAGGGCTTGCAGGGTCTGCGACATTTCCGAGATCCCTTCCGTGGTCATGCCGTCCGCTTGCGCGCGTTGCTCCTGCCCGCCCTGCCGTTCGCTCATGGCACCGTCGCGAGCGCGGGCGCGGTGGCAGCGGTGTGTTCGTAGAGCGAGAGGTATTTCTTGCCTGCCACGTCCCAACCGCTGGGGCGCAGCATGGCTGCGCGCCGCATCGCAGACAGCAGGCTGGGCAGGCGGAAGGTGCCGAAGGCGCGTTCCAGGCAGCGGCGCAGGGCTTCGACGCTGGCGTGCTGGAACAGGAAACCGGTCACGCCGTCGTCCACGGTGTCGATCAGCCCGCCGGTCGCGTGGGCGATCGGCAGGCAGCCAAAGCGCTGTGCATACATCTGGCTCAGGCCGCAGGGCTCGAAGCGCGAGGGCATCAGCAGGAAGTCGGCACCGGCGAACATCCGCCGGGCCAGGCCTTCCTCGAAGCCGATGAAGGCGCCCACCTGGCCGGGATAGCGCCTGGTCAGCTCGGCCACCTGCTGTTCGATCTCCGGCTCGCCGCCGCCGATCACCGCGATCTGGCCGCCAGCGGCCACGATTTGCGGGGCCACCTCGCAGATCAGGTCAAGGCCTTTCTGATGCACCAACCGCGACACCACCGCAAACAGCGGGCCGGTGCTCTCGCGCAGCCCGAATGCCTTGCGTACCTGCGCTGCGTTGGCCTGGCGGCCCTGCCATTGGTTCACGCTGAAGTGCGAATCCAGGTATTGGTCGGTGCGCGGGTCCCAGCTGGCGTCGATGCCGTTGACGATGCCGGTGAGCGCGCCCTTGGCGGCGCGCCCGGCCAGCAGCCGGTCCAGGCCGCAGCCCTGTGCCGGGCCGGTGATCTGCTTGGCGTAGCTGACGCTGACCGTGTTGACGTGGTCGGCATTGACGATGCCGCCGCGCAGGAACGACATCTGTCCGTAGAACTCCAACTCGGCCACCCGCTCGGCGGGGATGCCCAGCGCGGCGGCCATCGAATACGGCACCAGGCCCTGGTAGGCCAGGTTATGGATGGTCAGCAGGCACGGCGTGGTGCCGCCGGACCAGCGCACATAGCCAGCCGCCAGCGCGCAGGGCCAGTCGTTCAGATGCAGCAGGCGCGGCTTCCAGCCCAGGCCGGCATGGCCGGCCGCGATCTGCGCGGCGGCATGCGACAAGGTGGCAAAGCGAATCGCGTTGTCTTCGAACTCCGAACCGCTGGTGCTCACATAGGGCGAGCCGTCGCGCTCGAACAGTTCCTTGGACAACAGGATGTAGATCGGCAGCCCGTCCGATTGCACGATGCGGCCGATATCGCAGGCCGGCAGCGCGGCATGCGCCAACACGCGCCCCACGATCTCCACCTTGCCTGCGCGCTCGAGCACGGCACGGTAGCCGGGAATCAGCACGCGTACGTCGTAGCGGTGGCGCAGCGCGCGCGGCAGCGCGGCCGCCACGTCGCCCAACCCGCCAGCCTTGATGAAGTCCGCCATTTCCGACACCACGAACAAGGCGCCGCGCGTGTCTGCCAACGAAACCGGCAAGCGCTCGTGGTGGCGGATGAAGCGGCCACGCGCATCGCGCGGCCGCCCGCTCTTTTTCAGAGTCGGGAGCAGCGTACTGCGCTCTAAGCGTGCGGTGGTAGCGTGAAGCGGCATCATGGCAACCATCTAAACGTCCGTCGTAATGTGGGTGGAGACGGAAAAACGGCGAAGCGAAAACCGCCGTCTGCCGATTCAGCCAGACGACTTGCTACGAGTGAGGAGCGTGGGCAACGCGCGGACTCCACGTCGCCCTTGCAGAGGAATCTACACCCCGACCAAATAAAATATGCGTGAACACGTGCTGACTTTTCTGCGACAGCCCACATTCCTTTACGCACAGTTGCGCATGCCGCAAGGCATAAGCGCCACATTGCAGTGCAATGACATCCCCGTATCGGTGCGTGTGCCGTGACATGCACCGAATACGGGAACGTTCGGCCGCGCTCGCCCTCATCTGGGTAACCGGTTCATCGACGCCTCACTCCGTTGATCGCGACCGCGCTTCGCGTTTGGCCTGCAGGCCGTCGGTGCGCGCTACGGCCCGGCTTGCTCAAGCGCCCCTGCCGCGCGCCGATATCGAGCGTTAGCACAAGACCTCTCGAGACCCTGGCGCATGGCAGACCAGCCCGAACACCCAAGCCGCCCCCGTGGCGGGCTGCGCCGCCTGTTGCCCTGGGGCGGCACGGACACCGCGCGCCCTGCCGCTGCCCTGCCGACGGTGATCAATGGCGAGCGCAGCGGTCACGGCCTGGCCGCGCACCAGCTGGTGCCGGCCAAGGCGAAGTCCGGCGCACACGATCCGGCCGCTGCCACTGCATTGCTGATACGGCTGTTCTCGCATGCCGCGCATCCCGAAGCGCTGCTGCTCGCGTTCGCCGAAGGCATCGCCAGCCTGCATGGCGAGCTCGGCGACATGGGCGTGCGCCTGAGCGCGGCGTATGCGGCCGGCGATTGGCCCGGCTATGGCCGTGCCTTGCGCCAGCTCATCGACAAATACATCCGCACCATCGACATCGGCGATTCGCTGGCCGAAGGCCGCACGGAGGCCGAGCAACTGCGCGACCTGCTGCGCCACGCGCTGGGCAATGCCCTGGCCACGCTGCTGCAACGCAGCCCCGAGCTTGCCGAAGAGGCACAAACGCTGGCATCTGCACTGCGCCACTGGCGCCCGGGACACGAGCTGATCACGCTGGAACAGCGCCTGCGCGAACTCAGCCACCAGATCGGCCTGCGCGCCGAAGATGCCAGCGAACAACAGAACCTGTTATTGGGCTTGTTCGACCTATTGCTGGAGAACGTCGGCGAACTCCTCGACGATCGCAGCTGGTTGCAGGGACAGATCTCGGTGGTGCGGCAGCTGATTTCCGGGCCGCTGGACGTCAGTTCCATCGAACAGGCACGCGGCACCTTGCGCGAGGTGACCTACAAGCAGGGTCTGCTCAAGCAGGGCATCGCCGAGTCCAAGACCGCCATGCGCGAAATGATGGTGTCCTTTGTCGACCGGCTGGACGGCATGGCCACGAGCACTGGCGAATACCACGACCGCGTTGCCGGGTATTCGCAGGCGATCGGCGAGGCGCGCGGCATTCCCGACCTCAACCGGCTGCTGCAGGATCTGCTGCAGGACACCGCCGGCGTGCAGGCGCAGGCCCTGGCGGCGCGCGACGAACTGCTCGCGGCACGCCGGCAGGTGGAAGATTCCGAACAGCGCATCGCCTCGCTCGAACAGGAGCTCAAGGACGTCGCCGGCCTAGTGCGCGAAGACCAACTCACCGGCGCGCTCAACCGGCGCGGCTTCGAAGAACTGTTCCAGCGTGAGGCCGTGCGCACCCAGCGCAGTGGCCAGCCCTTGTGCGTGGCGATGCTGGACCTGGACGACTTCCGCCGCCTCAATGAGACCCATGGCCATGCCGGCGGCGACGCCGCGCTGCGCCACACCGTGGAGGTCGCCAAGGCCGTGCTGCGCACCACCGACGCCATCGCCCGCTTCGGTGGCGAGGAATTTGTCCTGCTGCTGCCGGACTCGACCATCTTCGAAGCCAGTGCGGCAGTGATCCGCCTGCAACGCGCCCTGTCGCAGCGCTCGCTGCTGCATGACGACGTGCGCGTGTTCATCAGCTTCAGCGCCGGCGTGGCGCTCCGCGGGATCGACGAGACCCAGGACGAGGTCATCCGCCGCGCCGACCGCGCCATGTACGACGCCAAGGCGGCCGGCAAGAACCGGGTGATCAACGCCGATTAGATCGGCGGCGAACCCGGGGCGCCCGAGCAATCGCCGCGCGGCGTTTACCGTGCGGGCTTGTCTGGCGACTCGCTGCGCATCAATGCGCGGGCTTGGTCCCGCGCAGCTTCTGAAACAGCATCACCGCGCCCAGCACGACGGCACCGGCGACCACGCCAACCAGCATGTTGCCCAGCGCTTCGACCAGCCAGCCCATGCCGCCGGCCGACTTGGCCAGATCCACCACCAGATGATGCAGCGCCGGGATGTTGTGCACCAGGATGCCGCCGCCGACCAGGAACATCGCCAGCGTGCCGGCCACCGACAGGAACTTCATCAACCACGGTGCCGCCACCAGGATGCCGCGACCCAGGGCCGCCAGCGCGGCGCCCTTCTTGGTCAGGTACAGGCCCAGGTCGTCCAGCTTCACGATCGCGGCGACCACGCCGTAGACGCCGATGGTCATCGCCAGCGCAATGGCCACCAGCACCGCCACCTGCTGCCCGAAGGACACCTCCGAGACCACGCCCAGCGAGAGCACGATGATCTCGGCCGAGAGGATGAAATCGGTGCGGATCGCGCCCTTCACCTTGTCCTTTTCCAACGCCACCACGTCCACGTTCTGGTCGGCCAGCGCGCGGGTGCGTTCGGCATGCCGCTGCGCTTCCTGCTCATCGTTGTGCAGAAACTTGTGCGCCAGCTTTTCCACGCCCTCGAAGCACAGGTAGGCGCCACCGATCATCATCAGCGGCATCACCAACGGGACGTTGTAGCCGCGCCCGCGCAGCCACGCTTCCAGCGCGCTGATCGCCAACGCCGCCGGCACCAGGATCATCTTGTTGACCAGCGAGCCCTTGGCCACCGCCCACACCACCGGCAATTCGCGGTCGGCCGTGACGCCGGTGACCTGCTGCGCATTGAGCGCCAGATCGTCGCCCAACACGCCTGCGGTCTTCTTGGCCGCAACCTTGGTCAGGATGGAAACGTCGTCCAGCAGCGTGGCGATGTCGTCGAGCAGGGTGAACAGGCTGGCACCGGCCATGCGGAGGTCCTTCTAGGGTGGTCGCAAATTCTCGCCGATCCCGCACCCGCGTGGGGTGATGAGCGGCCATTGCGCGGTCGTTGCACGCTGTTGGCGGAGCGATGCAGGCACCGCAGCGCCTGCGCTTGCGGCCGTTCGTACTCGCCTTGGGCAGGTTTGCCTGCGGTGCGCGGGAGCGCGCGGATTCACTACGCGACGACCCGTCGCTGGCCACACTCGCCGCCTGCATGACGCCCTCGGAGATGGCCTTGAGTCAGAACGACCCGTACCGCGCCCCGGCCACAAGCCCGGCAGATCATGCCGTGGTTGGCGGCATGAGCCGGCGCACGCAGATCCTGCGCTTGTTGTTGCGCTATCGCGGCTCGGGCGTGTTCGCTGGCATGAACCTGGACCCGGCGGCCATCAACGAATACGAAGTGCCCGCAGAAGGCACCCCGGACCAGTTCGTCTCAGACCTGGAATCGCTCGGGCCCACCTTCGTCAAACTGGGCCAGATGCTGTCGACCCGGCCGGACATCGTGCCGCCGGAATTTGCCACCGCGCTGGAGCGCATGCAGGAGAACACCAGCTCGGTGCCGGTGGAGCGCATCCGCCAGATCATCGAAGAAGAGCTCGGGGTCTCGGTCAACAAGGCGTTCTCGTTCTTCGACCCGGTCCCGTTGGGCTGCGCCTCGCTGGCGCAGGTGCACCGCGCTGCGCTGCGCGATGGCACGCCAGTGGCGATCAAGGTGCAGAAACCCGAAGTGGCCGCGCAGGTGCGTTCGGATCTGGACGTGCTCAAGAGCTTCGCCACCGCCGCCGACCGCCTGACCGGCATCGGCCGGCGCGTGCGCTTTGCCGACTGGCTGGGCGAATTCGGCAAGACCCTGCGCGCCGAGCTCAACTACGAAGACGAAGCCGAAACCCTGGCGCGCTTCGGCAAGCACCTCAAGCCGTTCCCCTTGCTGTGGGTGCCGCAGCCGGTGTGGGACCTGAGCAGCCGCAAGGTGCTGACGATGCAGCTGGCCGAAGGCGTGCGCGTGGACAAGATCTCCGGCCTGCGTCGCACCGAACAGCCGATGGACGACCTGGCCGCGGAACTGGTCAAAGGGTATCTGGACCAGATGTTCGTGCATGGCGAAATCCATGCCGACCCGCATCCGGGTAATTTGCGCGTACTGCAGGACGGGCGCCTGGCCATCTTCGACCTGGGCATGGTGGCGCATGTGCCGCCGCGCCTGCGCGAGCGCCTGCTCAAGTTGCTGTTTGCCGCAGTCGATGGGCGCGGCGAGGAAGTGGCCGAAGAGACCATTGCGCTGAGCACGCGGCTGGAGGATTACGACGAGGAGCGCTACCAGCGCGAAACCGGGCAGATGATCGCGCGCTACGCAGCGCACGATGCCACCTCCGAAGGCCGGGTGGTGCTGGATCTGGTGCGCATCGCCACCTCGACCGGCCTGCGGACGCCGCCGGAATTGAGCCTGCTCGGCAAGACCTTGCTGAATCTGGAAGGCGTGTGCCGCGCGTTGTCGCCCACCCTGGATACGCGTCGCATCGTCGAGCGCCATCTGCAGCACGTCATGCGCGCGCGCCTGAAGAAGTCCCTGTCCGCCGCCAACCTGGCCAGCGAGGCGATGGAACTGCAGCACCTGGTGCGCGAAGGACCGCGCCGCATGTCCGAGATCCTGTCGCTGGCTGCGGAAAACCGCCTGCAGATGCGCGTCACCGGGCTGGAAGAATCGCACCTGATGGAAAGCCTGCAGAAGATCGCCAACCGCGTTGCGGCGGGCATCGTCACCGCCGCGCTGATCATGGCGTCGGCGCAGATGATGCGCATCGAAACCGGCCTGAAGCTGTGGGGGTATCCGGCCATTGCGATGGTGCTGTTCCTGCTCGGGGTGGTACTGGGCCTGGGCATTGTGGTCAGTGCGCTGCTGTTCGACCGCCGCGTGCGCGCGCGCGAAGAGCGCGGGCACCGCTAGTCGTCAGCACGGGCTGCAGCAAGTGGGCGCCTTGGTGCCCCGCAGTCAGGTGCTTGTGACCATCGCGCGTTGCATCGTGCTCGGTGTAACTGACTGCAAGCGTCCTGCGCGCACCATGGCTTGCGCACATCTTCTCGCTGAGAGTGGCAACGCCGCAGCGAGCACAACCACTATCGCGCATGGGCGCACTGCATCTCGGCGCCACCTGCGTTTCAGCAGCGCCGTGCGGCTTGGTGCGCGGAGATGCGTAACCGCTGTCCGGCGATGCGGGGTCAGAGGTCGCCGGGTCTTGGCCACAACAAACATTTCAGTCAGCTTGGGCGCGGCATAGTCCGTCATCCGGGTGTCACATGGCAGGTGGCGCACAGGACATGGCGAGCAAGGCGTCCGGTACGCGCTCGCATCATTCCCCCACGGACGCTGCGCATGCATTGGATGTTGTTGGTTTCGTTGTTGCTCTTGCTGTGGCTGTTGGTCGCCTCTCCGCGTCTGGCATGGCTCAAGGCTGGCCTGTTGTCGCTCTTTCTGCTGCTGCTCAGCGCCTGGGGATTGGTCGACAGGCTCAGTGGCGACGGCATCAATGCAGCCACGCTGTATCACCTGCGCGCCGACATGGACGGCGCTGGCGTCAGCGATTTTTCCGGCTATATCGCGGTTTTCGTCGGCATGCTGTTGCTCTCGCTGAGCCCGCTGTTGCTGGTGCGGGTACGACGCTTCCAGCATCCGCGTGGTGGCGGCGCCGTGTTCGCAGGCTTCGTGGGCATGTTGCTGGTCGGCATCGCCGCAAGCCCGCTGTATCGCGATGGCAAGCGCCTGTACTACCAGCTGCGCCCGGTCGATTACGCCACCGTGGTGCCGGAATACCAGGTGCCGCAGCAACCGTTGCAGAAGCGCAAGAACATCGTCTGGATCTATGGCGAAAGCCTGGAGCGCACCTACTTCGACGAACAGGTGTTTCGGGGCCTGATGCCCAACTTGCGCGCGCTTGCGACCGAAGCGGTGGACGTGCGCAATCTCGCCTCCACCGAAGGCAGCGGCTGGACCATCGCCGGCATGGTCGCCTCGATGTGCGGCGTGCCGCTCACCACCGCGCCGGGCGATGAAAACAGCATGGACCGCATGGGCATGTTCCTGCCCGAAGCGCGCTGCCTGGGCGATTACCTCAAGGACCAGGGCTACCGCAACCATTACGTGGGCGGCGCCGATGCCAGCTTCGCGGGCAAGGGGCGTTTCCTGTCCAGCCACGGCTTCGACGTGGTGCATGACGTGCACCATTTCCACGACAAGGGCGTCGCGCAGAAGCACTTTTCCGCATGGGGCGTGCACGACGACGTGTTGCTGGACGATGCGTGGGACAGCTTCCAGACGCTGTCGCGCGCCGGCCAACCCTTCATGCTGACTACGCTGACCATGGACACGCACCACCCGGCCGGCCACCTGCCGTTGGCATGCAAGGGTCAGCACTACGACAGCGCACTGGGCGATATCGGCCTGCTGCACGCCATCAAGTGCAGCGACCGTTTGATCGGCGAGCTGGTCGCACGCATCCGCAACAGCCGCTATGGCAAGAACACCATCATCGTCATCGCCTCGGATCATCTGGCGATGCCCAACGATTTGAGCGACGTATTGGCCAAGCACAAGCGCGAGAACCTGCTGCTATTCCTGGGCAAGGACATCGCGCCACAACAGGTCGTCACGCGCGCGGACAGCACGCTCGATTCGGGCGCAACGCTGCTGCAGTTGCTGGAACCGGGCATGCGCACGCTGGGCTTTGGCCGCTCGCTGCTGGCCAGCGATGCCCCGCCCAGCGCCAGCGTTGCCGCCAGCCGCGACAGCGGCAAGGACTATCCGCGCTATCTGGCCTACGCGCGCACGCTGTGGACCGGGCGCAGTACGCGCATGCTGCGCATCAATGGCAATGGCGATGTGGTGGTCGGCGTGCAACAGGTGCGCCCACCGGTACTGCTGGAATACGACAAGGACACCAACCTGAAAACGGTGTACCTGGAAAACACCTCGCGTCAGTTCGACCGCACGCATTCCAAGGGCACGCTGGCCTATGTGGATCGCTGCACGGCGTTCGAAGACGGCTCGGCCGATGGCGACTGGTGCGCACTGGTGGTGGACCGCCACCAGAGCATGAAGCTGTATCGCGACCCGGACCTCACCCGCGGCATCGCCGTCGACGCGCCGCTGGAGGCCACCCAGCAGGGCCCGCGTCCACGCGTACGCCAGCCCATCATGCTCACCCAGGAAGCGCGCAAGACCGATGCAGGCCGCTACATGCTCGAGCTCTACGCCAAGCGCCGGCCCACGCGCGCGTTCTGGGTGGAAGCGGTGTCCTCCGAACGTAAGGTCGTGCTGGCACAGCAATGGGTGGTGCCCGACGCCGCCGGGCGCATCCGCATGCCGGTGGGCCTGGAACATGCGGTGGAAGACCTGGAAATCCGCGCCTGGCTGGACTACACCGAAGACGTCAGCGTAGACGATCTGGCCTTGGTCAAGGACATCCCGGTGGCGGATCGCTCCTGATGCGCCGAGATGCATCCAGCGATAGTCAGGCATGGCTGCGCAATCAGCGCAAGCCGACCGACTCACCGCTGCGCAGCCCTCGCAGCCCTCGCCAGCTCAGTCATCCGACGCAGCCGCACCGTCTCCCGTCTCGCGCGCCACGGCTGCACCTGCACGACTGAAGCGGATCTCCTGCGGCGACTGCAATGCAATGCCCACCGTCGCCATGCGCTGCAGCAGCGCGAAGAACAACTGGCTGCGCACGCCATAGGAATCGCGCGGGCTGCTCACGTAGGCGAACGAATTGAAATTGACGTGCCCGCCGGCCAGCGAATCGATGAACACCGATGGCGCCGGTTCGGCCAGCACCTTCTCGTGCTCGGCAAACAAGGCCAGCAACATGTCGCGCACCTTGGCCACGTCGGTTTCCAGCGGCACCGAGAACTGCAACTGCACACGGCCCATCGGATTGGACAGCGTCATGTTGCGCACGCTCTTGGTGATCAACTCCGAATTGGGCACGATCAACGTGGAGCGGTCGCCCACCTGGATTTCGGTCGCACGCACGCTGATCTTGCGCACGTCGCCTTCCTGATCGCCGATACGCACCCAGTCGCCGATCTTCACCGGCCGCTCGGCCAGCAAGATCAATCCCGACACGAAGTTCTGCGTAATCGCCTGCAGACCAAAACCGATACCCACCGACAGTGCGCTCAATACCAGCGCCAATCGCTTCAAATCCAGACCCAGCGCCGTGAGCCCCCACACCGCCACGATCAACCAACCCAGATAACGCGCCACCGTGCTGATCGAATTTCGCGCTCCCGCATCCAGTTCGGTCTTGGGCAGATACGTGTTGAGCAGCCACTTCTGCACGATATGGACTAGGCCCATGCCGAGCAGGAACACGCATAGCGCCCTGGCCACGTCGCCGGGCGTGATGACAAGTTCCTTGCCAATCGCAATCCCGTGCGAAACGTTTTCCAACCAGCCGGTCACTGCGGCGAGGTTGGCGCCGTACGGTGTCACCAGCGCGGCAATACCCAGCAGCACCAGCAGCACGCGTACTGCCGCAGAGATCAATAATCCCACCTGCACCAACCGCCCGCTACCGACATTCAGTGCATGCGACAGCGCACGGCTGAAACGGCTCTCCGGCTTGAACACCCAGGTCGTCAGGTCGTCGGCAAACATCACCAGTAGCGCGAGCACGCTGCACACCAGGGTGATCCAGATGATCTGCTGCTCGACGAACAGTGCCAGATTGATGTAGCCGAACAGGGCCGCCACCAACGCGAAGATCACTGCCAGATGGCCCAGCAGACGGATCAGCACGATGTAACCGCCGCCACGCGACACCACCGGCGGCGGTGCGCTGCTGTCCGCATCGGCCGCACCCACGTTTGCGGCATGCGCGCGCAACGACAGGGTCAGGCCAGCCAGTGCCGACAGAATCAATCCCGCATACAACAGCGCCGCAACCGCATCGGTAGCGATCGTCAATGCGCCGCTGCTGCGCGCCACGTCGTTGATTCTGATCGCCATACCGCTGAACCAGCTCACCGCGGCCGTGGCAAGACAATGCACGCGCAAACGATCGACGGTTGCATCGTCCAACGGGAACAGACGCCAGGTGGGCTGGTGCTTCATCAACAGGCTGGCGCTGAGCGAACCGACGAAGGCCGACACGCAACTGATCACTACAAATGCACTCAGCAGCTGCTCCAGATCCGTCGGCAGCTCACTCAGTGCGCGGACGCTCTCGGCCAATGCCCATGCCGCCATGCCCAGCGTCAGGGTGCCGACCAACAAAAACCACAGTGCAAGGCCGGAGCGCCGCAAGCGGCCACCGGGCGCACGCGAGGCCGCATACCGCCGCCCCAGATGACGCAGGAAGATGCGCAACGGAAATGCCAGCATCAATGCCGCCAGCGTCCCGATCACCAGACCGGCGATACCGTTGGTCGCCGTGCCGGTGCGCACCGCCTGTACGGCCTTGTCGGAAAGCGCCTGCAGGCGCGTGCGGTCGTCGGGCCATTCCTGCGCGATCTCATTCCACAACGCGGGCGACAGCGGCGAGGCAGCGCGCGCGGAGAGTTTCTCGCTGAAGCGCTGGGCGCGCTCGCCTTCGAGCCGGTCGGCGAGATCCTTGGCATCCAGTGCCAGCAGGTTCGCCCGCTTGAGCTCGGCATCCAGCCCGTTGCGCTCGCGCGTGAGCGCGCGGCGTTGGTCGCGTAGATCTGGTGGGTCGGTCTTCTGCTCTTCGCCAAGGCCGGCCAGCCGGACGGACAGCTCCTTCAACGGAGGCTCCAGCGAGCGCGCCAGATCCTGGGCCTGGCGCTGCGTGCCGGTGACATCGTCAGCCAGCTTGCGCAACTGGTCGGTGTCGGATTTTTCCATCCCCGCTTCGGCTTGGGTCAGCACTTTTTGCATGCTGTCCAGTTGGGTCTGCGCGGTCTCCAGCACCGTGTCCTCGTCCTGGGCCACAGCCGCGCCAATACAAACCATCCACAGCGCGGCCAGGAACAATAGACGCCGCAACAAGCCCTGGCGGGCACCACAGGTAAATCGGAATTCGGACACAGGCAGGCATCGAACAGGCGCGGGCAACCGCGGGTGCCGGCATCTTAAGGCACCGCCCTCGATCGAGCCGATCGCTGGCGCCGGTGGTTCAGCCGCGGCAGGTCCGCGACCGCGAACCGATCGGACGATCTCCCCGCACCGCGACGATGGCGGCAAAGGACCCTGCTAGCGCATGAATGGGCATGCCGCGTTGTCACTTTGCGACAACACGCCGCTGACGCAGAATCAAGCCACCGCTGCGGCAGACGCAGCGGATGACCGCGAAGGAGATCCTCTATGCAGATTCAGATCCAGACCGACAAGCACGTGCCGCACGATCCGTCTGTTGTGGCGCATGTCGAAAAGACCTGCACCGCCCAGCTGGCGCATTTCGCCAGCGACATCACCCGTGTGGAAGTGCATTTGCGTGATGAGAACGGCCAGCGCGGCGGCGCGGGGGATCGAACCTGCAGCATCGAAGCACACGTCGCCGGCCTGCCGCCGATTGCGGCCACCAACAGCGCCGAAACGACGGCCTCTGCCGTGACCGGAGCTGCGCGCAAGCTGCGCACTGCCATCGAACATGCACGCGGCAAGCAGCACTCCAAGGCCACCGCCGCGCCGCCGGACATGCTCTGATCTGGAGGTTGGCTTATTACCTGAGCTGCTGCCAACCGTTGCAGCATTGGCATCGCGGCACGCCACCTAGCGATGCGCGAAGCGCTCCTCAAAACGCTGTGACCCTTGAACGGCATTCGGCCCGTCGCACTCACCCTGCGGCGGGCCGACTGCTTTGAATCTACTGGCGCTTGCGAAACGTCAGCCCCTCGGATGCGGGTCACCTCAAGGTGCGTCAACCGCATTTGCAACTTTCCAAAAAAAAGCCAACTGCTGCCCCTTTATTCCGTGATCCCAGCAAGGCATCGCTCGACAGCAGCCTAGCCACGGACCGACGCATTCACTCGATTCACCGCACTCAATCAGGCTCGACCCGGTCCGCAGGATTAGGCAGGAGGTACCTTGCTTGCGAGTAAGGATATGGGCAGCAAGCAGATAGATCGCAGCGGTGGTAGGAAAACGCGGCCAAGGCAGCTGCCTGGCACCTTGGTGCGGTTGCACCTTGTTGGCTTCGCGGACTTGGTGCTCGGAGATGCTGTCGCCTGCTCTACGGCCACACCACGCGCCCTGGGCGATCGCTCACGCAATCTACCCCCACCGTTGCGGCATCGCTCTGTACGTGCACCAATGTCTACTACAACCCATGTCGCAGCGCTGCCGGTACGCGCGCACCCGTCTTTGCCCGCGCAAAGACCGCCGCAGCAGAAAACATAATTGACCCGCACGTACGAATTGATTGTTCGGATCCGGAATGATCGCTTCGCCAAGCACGCGTCGAGATTCCGTGGATTTATGCGAATTTTAAGTTCGCCGGAAACGATGACACATACCGCGCAGGGTTGCCGTGGATAGCAGGAACGCCTTGGCGCTGCGAGTGCGAGCGAAGAAGTCACGCTCCAGTTGCACGGGCAGCTGAGCGCAGCATATGCACCATGCCGGGTCGGCGTGCCACACATCACGCTTGATTCTCCGGTCGACGCGTCCGACTGCCAAGGGCGATCCCGACGCTGCAATCACGACGCTCGCCACCACGCCCGTCTTGCTGCGGGACCCATCGTCCGGCGCCATCGATCAATCACCCTGCACGCCTGGACGAAGCGTGCCGATACCCCATCAATGCGAGGACATGCCGTGATGAAGATCCCTTCAGCCAGTACCTCCCAGCAATCGCAAGCGACAAGTGGCGACGTCGTGATCGAGATGCCGGCACAACGAGGCAGCGATACATCGACGCACGAGATCGGGTCTCCTCTCTCCGGCCTGCCGTCCAGACCTTCGGCACGACGCAATAGCACGGGAAGCGACAGCGGGTATGAAACCGCCAGCGACGCAGACCTACCGTCCCAAGGCAGTCCGCAGCTGCATGCTTCGCTGCGTAGGGAACAGAGCGGTAGCGAGCGATTCTATGACGCTGAAGACTCTTTCGAACCATCAGCCCCGCCGTCGCTTGGCACCGAATACGCTGCACAACACGGTTCCCAAGCGCAGGCATCCACCTCGGCGACGGCCGCTGCGCGCTTGGGCACGCTGGCTGCGTCAGTCGGGGCAGGTGCAACACATGGAGTCACGACCCTCCTTGGACCCACCGCGACAGCGGTCGCCGCTGCGGCGCGCGGTGTCCTGCCGATCAGCTTCGACAAACAATACCTGGGCGCTGCGCTGGGACATCTCGTGCACCAGACCACCTCCGTGGGCCCGACCACGTTCGTGCGCGAGTTGATCGGCGAAGCGCTGTTTGCCGCGTTTCGCCAGCTCCCACCCGAAGCGGTCGTCGCCATGCAGGCAGTGTCGGGCACGCTGCATCTGGCGCTGCATACGCTGCGGCGCAACCGCGAGAACCGCAACCCCGACGCCGCCGCCCGAGGCTTTCACAACCTTAATCTTGAACAGTGGGAAGCGCTGTCCGAAGACGAACGTCATCACAAGAGAAGCGAGCAGCAACATTATTCGGATCTGGTCACCCGGCTCGCGCTGGCCGGCATCTTGAGCAATATCGCCATCGGCGCTGCCGGCAAGGCTTCTGGCCGACCTGAGATGGCGGCCAGACTGCTGGCCAGTGGGCTCAAGGTCGCCCCTTATGCGGCGGCCCGTGACGCCATCCAGGCGACATTCCGCATGGTGGGAATGCGGGCACCAACCAACGGTGGCGTCAGCGATCCCCACGTCACCAGTGCAGGCAGGTTTTACGGCATGGCCAACGTCCTGACCAACCTGGCATCCAATGAGCTGGAGGCACCAGACTTTGCATCGGCCAGGCAGCGCTGGGCAGGACTGATGTCGCCCTTCAACATGGGAAAGGCGACCAGGGTCGTCTTTCAGCAAGCGGCGGTGAACGCGGCCTTGAATGTCGGTCTGGAGACAGCCGACTGGCTCAATGTCACCCAACACGAAGCAGACGAAGCCGGGACGCAGCAGATCTGGGAACCAAGCTGGAAGGCCAAGCGCGAAGACTATGAGCGGGTCATGGATCAGTCTGTGGCGCGCACGGCCGCCATCAATTCCAACATCGCATTTGGTACAGCAGTCAACATGATTGGCCACTGGCTCGGTTTGTCGCCGGCACGCAGCGCATTGCTCTCCAATACGTTGGCGGGCATGGCCGCCGGCATGCAGTACAAGGTCATTGCCGGCACCTGGCAGGCTGCAGCGGCAGTTCGCGAAGCCGAGGCCGCTCGCATGCGAACTGAGTGAGCGCGACCGTGCGTCGCGCCGGCTATCGCGCAGCCATCGGCGAGTGCAAGCACATGGTGGTCGCACACGCACTGACGGCTTACCCGCAGTGCGTGTGCGACAGCTGTTGGCGGCTCCATGCGCAGCCTCCAGCAAGTGCTAAAAACCGACCGGCAGCGGCGTACAGCGGGAATCGATCGAGAGCTAGGCTGCGCATGCCAATTCTCAGCTCAGGTCTCGGCTAGCTGGTCTTTGCACAGCGGGTATCCAGCCGCGCTACGCACATTGTCGACACATGATGACGGATGCTGCTATGGCGATGATCATTTCAGTCACCGTATGCGCAGTAACTAAAACATACGCGCTATTGTCCGCAGATAATTCCGTCGCGGCGCTCCGTCGCTTTGTACAGTCCTACGCCATCCCACCAGGGAATTCCTGCGCAAATCCGGCTACACCTACGCCCTCCTGCAGTGGCGCACGCGCTATTCATCAATCACGCCGCGACTTAGCAGAATCGAATGGATGGCATGCGCATACTTATCGCGCTCACCTGGGGTTTCGGAATGGTAGGCCCCTACCGCGGCCCAGGTGTTTCCGTACTTGTTGGTCATTTCGCGCAAGCGCCATGCCGCGACATACACACTGATGCACGGATGCATCAACGCATCCCTGGAGATTCCATAGCTGGATAATCGCCGCAGGTGGATGGAGTTGATCTGCATCTTTCCATAATCCACCGTGCCGTTGTTGTTGCGATGGATCGCGTCGGCACGACCGCGCGATTCCTGCCAGGCAATGGCACGCAGCACCCAAGGGTTCACGTGCTGATATCCGGCAGCCTCTTCAAAGCAATCCGCGCGTGCGAACGGCGATGCGCACGCCAATACCGCTGCAAATAGAACGCGCTGTGGCCCGGCGCCTGCTCGACGACCACATCCGGACCTTCTCGCGCGCATGTGTCGCTTTGGTAAAGGCCCGGACGCGGACTCAAACTGGAAATTGGATACTTTATCGACATGCCGGTAGACGATCGTTGAACCGATCATTTGTCGTTACCTCGATTTCGGTTGAATACAGGTCTCCAGGTGAGTAGAGCGCCGGCATACAACGACCCACGGCGCTCGACGGCGGCAACATAACGCCACCTGTACATGATTTACTCGAAACCGACGAAACACTTAACATGCAAGCGAAAAAACGCCAACTGACGACGACTTCTGGATTTGCGCTCGCTGCGAAATCATTTTGTCGTTTATTTCCTTCGCACGCACAAGCGCAATTTCGCAAACTCTCTGGCGACGATCGATTGCCGCTTCTACTGTTCCGTCGGGGCGTAAAACACGCCCGGCAACGGCCGTTGCGCAAGCATGGCCGTTGAGCGAAACCAAACCCCAGTTAATCAGAGAGGAATCGTCATGGTTAATTCTTTGAACCCAGCGGCGCAGACCGGCTTCAACTCGTCCTTCTTCCAGGTTGGCTCGAACCAGGGCCCGCAATCTTATTGGAGCCGGGGCAACCAAACCAATCAGTCCAACCAGGGCATCTCGGAAAAGCAGCTCGACCAGTTGCTGACACAGCTCATTATTGCCCTGCTGCAGCAGAGCAATAATGCCCAGCAAGCTGGGCAGTCCAATGGCTCCCCGTCGCAGTACACGCAGATGCTGATGAATATCGTCGGAGACATTCTGCAGGCACGGAATGGTGGTGGCTTCGGCGGCGGGGCCGGCGGTGACTTTGGTGGCGGCCTCGGCGTCAGCCTTGCGAGCGACACCGGATCGATGCAGTAACGAACTGTTGGTCGCCCCTACCGGCCACGACCTGCAGGCTGCCGCCTCATGCGTCAGCCTGCAGGCACCACTCTTGCTGTAACCGCGAGCCTTCGCCACCCACATCGGCACGCGCTTGTCTCTTTTGCGCCGCAAGTGCCTGACATACGGCCATCGGCATGCGAGCAGGGCCGTTCCGGCTTCAACGCGGCACGCGATCACCAGATTCTTGTTCCAGACACGCCTTCTCCAGTGGGCTTTCGCTGCTGGCGTGACGTTGGTTGAACGTTCAATCGCACGCCATCGTCGCTCGACTAGAGCCTCCATACCTTCGCACCGGCCATGCACACTGCTGCCGGCCCAGGCATGTCGCTGCAATCGGGCGCAATCGCTGCCAGTCAAGAGCGTAGACGCCGCTCTGCCCTCGTGCCGTCTAGCGCAGATGCCGAGCTGACTGGCAGGATCTTGTCTTGCGCAGGCGAGAAGCCTGCCAGGTGATCGCCCAGGCAGGCTTGGGCATCGCATCAGAACCAACATGTGCGAGTGACACATGCTGATTCCAGGCAACACCGATGCCCATCCAGGTGGCGGTCTCAGGCGCCCTGGGTCGATACCCATCCGCACCAATCACTTGGCCCGCCTGATGATCCCTCAAACAATTCCTGCAGGATTCGGCCGATGGCATGCGCCCAATGTCAGGCCATCACAGCGAACCTCTGATCGCCCACCGATGGTTGTTCGCGAACCATCAGGGCGACACCACGTGCGGGGTCAGCAGAAACAGCCGTTGCATGCGGGACCCGCTTTTTTGCCGGTGTTTGAACAGGTTACCGAGCAACGGAATCTTCGACAGACCCGGCACCGCATTCAGATCGGTCTCGTCGGCATCGTAGGCGTAGCCTGCAATCAGCAGGCTTTGGCCTTCATTGACGAAAGCCTGGGTCGTGATCTCGCTGGAGGTAATGACCGGAATGCCGTCCACGGTGTTGGATCCAAGCTGGCCATCCTCGATACGCACATCCAGACGCATCTGACCGTTCGGCGAGCCTGGCACCACGCTGGGCAATACCCGCAACGACACCCCGGCGGAGAGGTTGTAGAGATCTGCCGATGCGTATCCGCTGACCCGGACGAATGCCTGTTGCTTGTGGTCCATGACCGCCTCGACGTTGTCCAGCGTCGCCACCTGGGGCGAAGACACGATCTTGGCCTTGTTGGTCGTCTCCAACGCCGACACGCGCGTCATCAGGTAGCGTCCGGCGTCTCCCAGCACGGCCGTCAAAGTGCCCCCAGCCGGGGTGGTCGCGCCATCGGTGGCAGCGCCGCTCAATGCGCCGTTGAAGCCCAACTGGCTGCCACTGCCGTTGCCGGTCTGTATGTCCGTGTGCTGGCTGTGGAAGCGCCAGTCGACACCGAGATCCTGCATGGCGCCATCGCGGATCTCGATGATGGTGGCATCGATCTGCAGCAACTTGGGCCGATTGTCCAACTGTTGGATCAGGGTGCCATAGCTCTGCATCCGCTCGGGTCGATCGCGGATCAGGATGGCATTGGTACGCGGGTCGGCTTCGATCACCGGCGCATCGGAGGCCAGCTCTGCTCCACCACCGACGTCGATGGGAGTGGATTCATCGCGCCGTCCCTTACTGAGTTCCGGCCAGACGCTGGCGGGCGACCCCGCAGCCGCAGCAGCTCCGCTACCGGGTAGCGGCGGGCTGACCGGCACGCGATCGGACGACGAGGCGCCGCCGAACCAGGACGAAGGCAGCCCGAGGATGCCGCTGGCTCCGCCGCCTTGACCCTGTGCCGCATTGCCGAATGTATTGGAGGACCCACCGCCGATCGGCTGTACCCGGCCAAAGTTGGCGCTAGGCCCCGCTATCGCCGCGACCGGCGCGCCGCGTGCGCCGTACATGCTGCGCAACAGGCTGGCCATGCCTGGAATCTGCACATCCTGACCGCCGATGCGCGTCGTGTGGTCGGCCGCTTGCGCGTAATGCAGCTGAAACACCTGCACTTCGGTGGCATCGCGCTGACGCGCGCCCTGCTCGACCTGCTTGGCAATGGCCGAAACGGTATCCACATACCCTGGCGGTCCGGAGACCACCGCCACATGCGCGGCCTCGTCGTAACGCACCGGAAAGCGCGGATCGTCCAGGCGCATGCGCGCAAGTGCGTCGCGCAGCGACTTCGTCGATGCAGTCCCCAGGCTCAAGGTCGCGCTCTTGGATTCGTTCGCACCCCAGATCCTGAGCACCGCGCCATCGTAGTACCAGACAAAGCCGTAGGTGGCCGCCAGGTCGTCGAGGAATTTCTGTGGAGATGTTTCAAATTTCCCGCTCAGCGTGCCGGTCACCTCCGGCGAGATCCAGGTGGCGATGGACTGGCTGGCGGATAAATCGCGCAGCACCTCCTTGAGATCCTTGTTGTCGGCGACGTATTTGAACGTGCGCGAATGCCACGGGACCTGGGCGGCGTCGGCATGTGGCGACAGCAGCGGCAGCAGGCTGAGCATCAGGACGGCGGCCATTGGAGCACGTCGGCGGTGGGCGGTGGTACAGGCAGGAGCCATGGCGTTCCCTCTGCTAGGCAAGTGAAAAAGTCGGTAACGACCAGTGTAGGAAGTGCAAAGCCGGGAATGTCTCAATAAAGATCAGTGCCTCGCGCCTCCCTTACCACCGACGTTGGCGGCATCGTGCAATTGCTGCTGGAAATGCAGGAACCCAAGTGCTTCGCCAAATTGCGCGACGAAGACGCTGGTCAGCAAGGCGAGCAGCAATAACGCTAGCACCCCGCGGATTGGCTGACTCAGGTTCGACGGTTCGAGTTTGTCGGCCGCTCGCGCCACCAGGCCGATCGCAAGATCCACCAGCACAAGCACCAGCATCACCGGTGCGGACAGCTTGACGACGGCGGTCATCATGCTGTCCGATTGCTGGATCACGAACGATTCGGCAACCGACCCCATGTTCGGCCCAAGCTGGGTCAGCGGCCACCAGCGAAACGATTCGAATAACGCTCCCAGCAATAGCAACATGCCGCCCAATGCGTAGAACGACACGATGGCCAGTTGCAGCAGCACCGTAGACACCGGCGTGCTTTGCTGGCCGCTGAGCGGATTGGTCATCTGCACATTGTTGTAGCCGGCAAGGTCGTCGATCAGCAGGCCAACGCTCTCGGCGATCCAGAACACCGTCGATGCTGCGAACCCGATCAGCAGACCGATGAAGGCCTCCTTGAACACCACCCCGACCAGGCCGACCGTCTGGATCTTCGCCAGCGCATCGGCCGGTTGCCCATAGGCGATGAACGAGCTCAGGACGTAGATCACGCCGTTGCGTGCAATCCCGGGAAGACTGTCCTGCGCCGTTGCCGGTAGCACGATGAACATCACGAACACACGCACCCCGCACAGTGCCAGCAGGGCCAATAGCGACACGCCCTGCGAGGAAATGGCCAGCAAGGCATCGGTGGCGTCGTTCATCGCGCGCCCCTCTGCGTGGCGCGGTGCGAACGCAGCGCGACCAGTGCCTCGACTGCGTCTTCCTCTTCTGCTGCGTCGCGTTGCGCCTGTCGGGCGCGGCGCGCACTGGCGGCTTTGTCTGCGTATACCTGCGCCTGTGCCTGCAGCTTGCTCAGTGCCTGCTGCACGGACGCCAGTTCGTCGCGGGCGCTCTGCAACGACTGATCCGCCGCTGCCTGCGCCTGCTCCGCAGCGCGACAGGCCTCGACCAGCACGGTGCGAAAGCGTTCATGCTGGAGGATCGTATCAACGTCGATCGACGCCCCCACACCTGCCTTGTCCATCAGTGCGGCATCGCAATCGGCCAAGCGTGTGGTGCAAGCCTCTGCTTCCTGTCTGCACCTGGCAAGTTCGCGGTCGCAGTGTTCCAACGCACGCCTGCACTCGCTCAGGCGTTCCTGCATGCGCTCGCTGCGGCGCACCTTGAGCTGATGCAGCACCGACCAGGTGTGGGCAGGCTCACGCATCGTCGGTCACGCTGGCCAGCTGTTCCAGCGTACTTTCGTACGCACTGAGCTGGTCGGTCGGTTGGCTGAGAAAGTCGCGGATCGCATCGATCCTATCGATCGCCTCGTCGGCAACGGCGTCGCTCCCCTCGCGGTATTCGCCCACCTGCACCAGCGTTTCCACTTCGTTGTACTTGGCGAGCAGGCGCCGCAACCGGCCGGCGGCCTGGGAGTGGTCTGATGGGACGATCTGGCTCATCACCCGGCTCAGGCTGGCCAACACGTCGATCGCCGGATACTGGTTCTTGGCCGCGATCTCGCGAGAGAGGATCAGGTGCCCATCGAGGATGCCGCGCACTTCCTCGGCGATCGGATCGCTGCCGGTCTCGTCCTCGGCCAGCACGGTGTAGAACGCGGTGATCGAGCCGCTCTCGCCCATGCCCGCACGTTCGAGCAGGCGCGGCAACTCGGCGAACACCGATGGCGGAAAGCCCCGGCGTGTGGGCGGCTCGCCGGCGGCCAGACCGATCTCGCGTTGCGCGCGGGCAAAGCGCGTCAGCGAGTCCATCATCAGCAGAACGCGCAGGCCCCGATCCCGGAAATACTCGGCGATGGCGGTGCCGACATAGGCGGCCTTCGCGCGCTCGATCGACGAGCGATCGGAGGTTGCGCAAACCACGACGCTACGCGCCAGACCATCGGCGCCAAGAATGAGCTCGATGAACTCCCGCACCTCGCGTCCGCGCTCGCCGATCAGCACGATCACGTTGACATCGCACTGCGTACCGCGCGCGAACATTCCCATCAAGGTGCTCTTGCCGACGCCGGCTGCGGCGAAGATGCCCATGCGCTGGCCCTCGCCCAGCGTCATCAGGCCATCCACGATCCGCACGCCGGTCGGCATGGGGTGTTCAATCAGCCGCCGACGCATCGGGTCCGGTGCCTGCGCCTGGATCGGTACCCAGGTGTCGCAGGCGATGGCTCCTTGCCCGTCCGACGGCTCGCCCAGGCCGTCGAGCACGCGCCCCAGCAAGGCCGGTCCGACCGGCACCGCCAACGGGCGGCCCAATCCGATCACGCGCGTCTCGCGCGATAGCCCGATCAGCTCGCCGAACGGCGCCAGCAACGCCAGATCGCGACTGAAGCCCACCACCTCGGCCCGCTGCAACACGCTGCCATCGCGCTGGCGCAACTCGCACACCTCGCCCAGGCTGACCTGCACGCCGGCCACCTTGAGCATGGTGCCGACGACTTCGACCACCTTGCCATAGCGACGACCGAACGCGAGCGTGGCCAACTCGCGCTCGAGCGTTGTCTCCAGCAGGGGCGTCTCAGCCAGCATCCGCAAGCTCCTCCGGTGCAGCCAATACACGACGAATGACGCGCCGCAGACTGCGCAGCTGATCGCGCAGATCGGTCTCGAACACGCCCGTGTCCCATTCGCACACGCAGGCGCCCACGGCCAGGTCGGCATCGCCGCACAGCTCTATTTGCAGGGTCCAGCCCGCCTCGGTGGCGGCCGCGTCGAAGGCGCGCCGCGCAGCGTCCACCGCGTCGGGGTGCACGCTGACGCGCAGGGCCTTGGCCTCGTCCAGGGCACCTTCCAGGGCCTGCGCCGCCCGCGCATACAGCGCCGCAGGATCGTGTCCGAGGATGATGTGCTCGCAGGTGCGCGCCACAATCTCTGCCAGGCGCTCACGTGCCCGCTGCGCGGCCGTTTCGGCGGCAAAGGCATGGCGCAGGCCAGATTCGTTCCACTCATCAAGCTGGCGTCGCAGACCGGCTGCATACCCCAGGCGTGCGCTGCGCTCGGCCTTCTGGCGCGCATCCTCAAGGATCGTTTCGGCCTGCTGCTTGGCCTCGTCGATCAGCGTCTGTGCCCGTGTCTGCGCCTGGCTCAGGGCCTGCTCGCAGCGTGCGTGCACCTCGGCAGTGGCAGCATCCAGCGTCAACACCGAGGCCAGCGCCTCGCGCAGAATGACATCGCACTCCAAGCCGATCGCATCGGGCGTTGACCTCAACCACAGACGCATGACGCCTCCGGCATCAGGGTGGGAAGCGCGCTCAGGAAGGCATCGCTCGCCCCGTCTGCTGCGACGGTGGTCACCTGCGCGGCGTCCAGCGGCAAGGACAACGCCAGCAGCTTGGCAACAACCGGATTGGACCAGACGCCATCGGCCTGCATCCGACGCCAACCGTCGCCGACCCACGCTGCCTGGTCGGCATCGCGTGGCAACAAGGGCACGGGTAGGCCGGCGGACGCGTTCTGGCGCACATGCTCAAGCACGGCCGGCCCCACACACTGTTCGAGCCAGTCCAGACGTTCGCGCTCGATACAACGACGCACGGCCAATCCGCGCGAAAACAGCGCCCGCGCGATCAGGACCTGCGCCAATTGCGCGGGTGTCAGTAGGGCCAGTTGATTCGCCTGCAGGCCGAGTGCAGACGGCGATACTCCCGACCACCCCGACCACGCCTGGATTACCCGCTTACGGCAGTACACGGGCGCCACTGCCCAGCCCGACGCTGCCACCGGGCCAAGCCAATGCGCCACCCGTGCGGGGTCCAGCGATTCGGCCAGATGCGCCAACGCGTCCGTCCAACGCTGAACACATCGTGCTGCAGTGTCGATCCGCGTGTTGTCCATCCCGTGCTCACCCGGCTTTGCCTTTCGTCAACTCGCGTAGGCGTTGCCAGCCGCCCCAGCGGCCCGCCTGCGGGTTTGGCCACCAATACAGCGCCGCCGCAACCGCCAGACCCAACGCCAACGCACATCCGGCCAACCACGGCCACGGTGAAGATTTCGGCGGTGCCGAGACGGTGAACTGCGCATCGCTGTCCGCTCCACCCGGCACCAGCGTCACACTGACGTTTTCGTAGGTGAGTCCTTCCACGCTGTGCATGACCATTGTCTTGATGTTGGGCACCAGGCTGGTCAAGTCGCTACCGACGCGGAACTTGATGAACACCGCAGCGCTGGACGGTTTGACCGAAGTGGAGAGCGGGTCGTTGTTGGGCAGCACGATCTCCACATCGGCCGAGATCACCCCATCGATATTCGACAAGGTCTGCGATAGCTGCTGCGACACGCCATAGATGAAGCGCACGCGTTCTTCGGTGGGTGTGGAGATCAGCCCGTCCTTCTTGAACATCTCCCCGAGATTGGCATGCCGCTCATGCGGCAAGCCGTGCGCGCGCAGCACCTCCAGCGAATAGGACACCTGATCGTGCGGTGCGTTCACCGCCCAGGTCTTGCCATCGTCCGGAGTGACCTTGGACGCGTCTACGCCGGCATGCAGCAGCACCTCCAGCATGTCGTTCGCATCATTTTCGGTGAGCCCGGAATACAGCTGCTGACTGCACGCAGACAGCAGCAGCGCCACCAGCAGCACCACCAGGTATCTCAGCGCGCGCATGCTATTGGTTCTTGACCAGTGTCTGCACGGCGTTCTTTCCCGACTGCGCCACGCCGACGCTGACATTGAGGTTGAAGCCGACCATGGTCAGCTCGTGCATCAACTTGATCTGCTGCGCTGCCATTTCCTGCAGCCCCATGGTCGGTGCCTGCATGCTGAAGGCATCGATATGCTCGGCGATGGTGCGCACGCCATCGTTCTGCACATCGACCACCCGGCTCATCATGCTCGGGTTGCCCACCCTCTGCATGGCGGGCGGCAACGGGCTGGAGGACTGCATCAGCGCTTGAAAGCGATTCACCAGCGCCTGGTTGGGCGCTGCCACCGGCGACAGCGCCTGGGTCGCGGCAGCACCGGTGCCGGCAATTGCTTGGACAGGAGGAATGAGCGTCATCGCATACTCCTATGGGGTCGGGACTGGCGTCACTCAGGCACGCAGGTATTGCGAATTTGGAACTTCCATCGGTGCTGAAGATTCAACCGGCGCTTCCGCCGGCGCGGCCGTTGGGGTTTTTCGTCCGGACAGCGCCTTGACCAGGGCAACGGCGTCGGCATCGGCGTCTTCTTCGATCAGCCCGTCTGCAATGCCATGCCACGACTGGTCGCCCATCGCGAACAGGCAGCAGGCGTACAAGGCCCTGCACATCGGCTTGGAGCCGGCGTCGCCCTCCAGCTCGCGCAGCAGGCGCGCGCCTTCCACGTAATTGCCGCGCTTGATCGAAATCCATGCATCGAACGTGTCGAGCGCTTTCAGGTCTGGCCGCAGTACCCGGACTGCGGCCAGGACCGCGGCAGCGTCCTGAATCTTGTCATGGGTGAGTCCGACCGTGATCAGTTCGATGAGCCCACTCACGACCGACCCGGGACATTGAATCTTCTCCACACTGCACCTCGTTTTAATGGAATGCGGACCGTACACGTGGGGAAAGCTACGCGCGCCACGGCGGCCAGATGCCTTCGGAAGCGAATATCGGAATTCGCTGGCGAACAAATCATTCCGGCTTCGCCAGGCTATCCACACATTCGCCTGGCACGCGGATCGCTCGACCACAGCTGCCCACAATCGGGGTCGCAGCGATCGCGGAAGGAGCGGGCAATGTCGGAAGAAAAAACCGAGAAGCCGACCGAGAAGAAACTGCGGGATGCGCGCAAGGACGGGGAAGTGCCGGTCAGCCCGGACGTCACTGCAGCCGCAGTGCTCTTCGGCGCGTTATTGGTGATGAAATCGGCCGGCGATTACTTCGCTGATCACGTGCGCGCATTGATGACGATCGGCTTCGATTTCCCGGAGAATACACGCGATGCAGCCGCAATAAACCGCGCACTCGGCCATCTCGGCATCCAGGGATTGCTGTTGATGCTGCCATTCTTGGCTGCATGCCTGATAGCTGGCGTGGCAGGCGGTGCGTTCCAGACCGGCCTGAATGCCTCGCTCAAGCCGGTGGCGCCCAAGTTCGATTCCCTCAATCCCGCTGCCGGGGTCAAGAAACTCTTTTCGTTGCGAAGTCTCATCAACTTACTGAAGTTGATTATCAAGGCCATCTTGATTGGCGTGGTGCTGTGGGTCGGTATCCGCGCCCTCATGCCGATGATCATCGGGCTTGCCTACGAAACACCGCTCGACATTGCCCAGATTGCCTGGCACACCCTGGGCATGCTCTTCGCACTGGGCGTGCTGCTGTTCGTACTGGTGGGCGCAGCAGACTGGAGCGTGCAGCACTGGCTGTTCATCCGCGACAAGCGAATGAGCAAGGACGAGCAGAAGCGCGAATTCAAGGAAAGCGAAGGCGACCCCGAAATCAAGGGCAAGCGTAAGGAATTTGCCAAGGAACTGGTCTTCGGCGACCCACGCGAACGCGTGGCCAAGGCCAAGGTGATGGTGGTCAACCCGACCCATTACGCAGTGGCATTGGCCTACGAGCCCGATGACTTCGGCCTACCGCAGGTCGTTGCCAAGGGCGTGGACGATGGTGCGCTGGAACTGCGTGCCCTTGCGCATAACCAGGGCATCCCGATCGTCGCCAATCCGCCACTTGCCCGTGCGCTGTACCAGGTCGAATTGGGCGATGCAATCCCCGAGCCCTTGTTCGAAACGGTTGCGGTGGTGTTGCGCTGGGTCGATGAGCTCGGTCGCGACCACGACGACGGCGATGGAGCCCTGCCATGCTAGGAGACCGCGTTCGCGCGACGAGATATTTCGCTTATAGCGGCGAAGTGGCCATCGCCGCCCTGGTGGTGGCGGTCATCGGGCTGATGATCCTGCCGCTGCCAACGCCCATGATCGATACGCTGCTGGGCATCAACATCACCCTGAGCGTGGTGCTGCTGATGGTCACGATGTATGTGCCCGACTCGATCTCGCTCTCGTCGTTTCCTTCCCTGCTGCTGTTCACCACGCTCCTGCGGTTGTCGCTGAATATCGCCTCGACGAAGTCGATCCTGCTGCATGCCGAGGCGGGCCATATCATCGAGAGCTTCGGCGAGTTGGTGGTCGGCGGCAATCTGGTGGTGGGCCTGGTGGTTTTCTTGATCATCACCACGGTGCAGTTCATCGTGATCGCAAAGGGCTCCGAACGCGTTGCCGAAGTCGGTGCGCGCTTCACCTTGGACGCAATGCCCGGCAAGCAGATGAGTATCGATGCCGACCTGCGTGGCGGCAACTTGACCGCAGATGAGGCACGCCGCAAACGCGCGCGGCTGGCCATGGAAAGCCAACTGCACGGCGGCATGGACGGCGCCATGAAATTCGTCAAGGGTGATGCGATCGCCGGCCTGGTCATTACCATGGTCAACATCCTGGCCGGCATCGTGGTCGGCGTGACGTACCACGGCATGACGGCCGGCGACGCCGCTAACCGCTTTGCGATTCTGTCGGTGGGCGATGCCATGGTGTCGCAGATCGCCTCACTGCTGATATCGGTGGCTGCCGGCGTCATGATCACCCGCGTGGCCAACGAGAACGAGACCAGGCTCAGCTCGCTCGGGCTCGATATCGGCCGCCAGCTCACCAGCAACGCGCGTGCCCTGATGGCAGCGAGCGTGCTGCTGGCCTGCTTCGCGTTCGTCCCTGGCTTTCCGGCCGCGCTGTTCCTGTTGCTGGCAGCGGCCGTCGGCGCCGGCGGTTATACGATCTGGCGCAAGCAACGCGACATCAGCGGTACCGATCAGCGCAAGTTGCCGTCGACGAGCCGGAAAGGTGCCAAAGGCGAGGCGCCGCATATTCGCAAGAACGCCCCCGATTTCGCCTCGCCTTTGTCGATGCGGCTGTCGCCGCAGCTGGCCGCTCAGCTCGACCCTGCGCGGCTGGACCAGGCGATCGAAAGCGAGCGCCGCCAATTGGTCGAGTTGCTGGGTTTGCCGTTTCCCGGGATCGCGATCTGGCAGAGCGAGTCCCTGCACGACATGCAATACGAGGTGTTGATTCACGATGTCCCCGAGACACGCGCCGAATTGGAGAACACCGATGACATGCAGGCAGCATTGGCGCGGCAGGCCATCGCACCCCTGCATGCACGCGCGCACTTGTTCGTCGGTATCCAGGAAACCCAGTGGATGCTGGAACAGGTGGCCGTGGACTACCCCGGGCTGGTTGCGGAGGTGAACAAAGCAATGCCCGCCCAGCGCATAGCCGATGTGTTGCGACGCCTACTGGAAGAACGGATTCCGGTGCGCAATATCAAGAGCATCCTGGAAAGTCTGGTGGTATGGGGTCCGAAGGAAAAGGATCTTCTGATGTTGACCGAGTATGTGCGCTGCGATCTGGGCCGTTATCTTGCGCACACCGCAACCGCAGGCACTGGGCAGCTACCTGCAGTGATGCTCGACCATGCGGTGGAACAACTGATCAGGCAATCGATTCGCGCGACCGCGGCCGGAAATTTCCTGGCACTTCCGCCCGAGCAGGCGAACCAGCTTGTCGAACAGGTCGAACGCATCGTCGGCGATCAGGCGCAGCATCCGCTGGCGGTGGTAGCGTCGATGGACGTACGCCGCTATGTGCGCCGCATGATCGAAGCACGGTTGACGTGGCTGCAGGTCTACTCGTTCCAGGAGTTGGGCTCGGAGGTGCAACTGCAACCGATCGGCAGAGTGGTGGTGTGATGCGCAAGCCGCCGCTCCGCCCTGTGCGCATCCTGCCGGTCAGCGGCGCACTGCAGCGGCCGGCGGCTGCAGCCACGCCGGCTCGGTCGGCGCAGCGCTCCAGCTTCCTGCAACTGCGTCAGCGCCTGCGCAGCGCCCAGCTCGCGCTTCCCTGCATGGTGTTGCCACCGCAGTGCGACGAAGATCGACCGGAACCTGACGCCGAGGAGAGCTTCACCGAGGCGCATGACGGCGCGCCCATGCAAACGGACACGCCATCAAGTATCGAAGGGCCGAAACACCTGGCGCCGTCCCAAGGCAACGACGATGGCACGGTAGGGCGACAGATCGCGACCGAGTGGATACGCACCCAACGCGCCCAGATGGCAATCGACCACATCGCGCTGCGCGTGGCCGAGTTCTGCAACGCCACGCCAGTGCGCAGCGCAGGCAGCTGGGAAGCCTGGCTGGATATCGATCAAGAGGTCGTCGCACAGACCACGTTGTTTTTGCGGCTTTCGCCGGACCAGCTATCGCTTCGCTTCAATACCCGTTCGCCTGACGCGCGCGAGGTACTTTGGTGCGGAAGGCAGCGTCTGGAGGCTGCGCTGACGTCCACGCTGAGCAGCACGCTCCAGATCAGCATCGAGGTTGTCTAACGCGGCACTGGCGACAGAAAGCCATTTGGAGGAACTCCATCTTGCTAACCGAGCAGAGCCAGGCTCCACCGGCACGTGCACTCTCCCAGGCGTTGACGCGCGTTGCGGCCGAGCGCACACAGCTGGGCAGGGTGTTCGGCGACCCACGCGCGGCACGCCACTGCGGCTTCGTCACGCATTGCCGTCGCATCTCACCCAATGATGCGGCCCGCCTGCGACTGCAGTTGGACACCGGCCAGATGGATATGCGGATTGCCGCGCGCGACGGCCTGGCGCCGCTATTGAACGAGGACGACGACGCCCTCCGCGTTTCGCTCGCAGGAATGTTGCTGGCCGATCGCCTGGGCGCGCTTGCGCCGCTCGGCCTGGGCGCTGCCGAGGTGATCGGCTTCGAGCGCGATGCAGCGCCGGACCACTGCCACGGCATCGGCATCACACTGGGCGATCTGGACGCGATTGCGCTGACGGCAAGCGCGTCGCTGCTGGCCACGCTGCAGGCTGCAGTCGACGGACTTGCCGGGCCTACGCAGCTGCCAGCCTGGCTGGCTGCACTGCGCGTCAACACGCGCCTGCGCATCGGCGGGCGCACCGCATCGGCGGCATTGCTGCAGTCGCTGCGGCCTGGCGATGTCTTGCTGCATTGCACCGCCTCGGCGGCGGTCACCAGCGGCGAGCTGCTCTGGGGTATCGCCGGAGGCGCGGTATTGCGCGCTCCGGTGCGCTTGAACCTGCAAAAGATGATTCTGGAGGCCCCCCCCACCATGCAGCACGATACGTTTGAGCCCGACGTCGCACCGTCCACCAGCAATGTGGCGGAACTGGAACTGCCGGTGCAACTGGAAGTGGATCAACTTGCGCTATCTCTATCGACCTTGTCGGGTTTGCAGCCAGGGCAGATCCTGGAGTTGTCGGTGCCCGTCGATCAAGCCGACATCCGCCTGGTGGTTTACGGCCAGACCATCGGCACCGGCAGGCTACTGGCAGTGGGCGAACATCTGGGTGTGCAGATCCTCAGCATGTCGGAGAGCACGCATGCAGATGCCTGACGTTGGCTCGCTGCTGCTGGTGGTCATCATGCTGGGCTTACTGCCTTTCGCAGCGATGGTGGTCACCTCCTACACCAAGATCGTGGTCGTGCTCGGCCTGCTGCGCAATGCGATCGGTGTACAGCAGGTGCCGCCGAACATGGTCCTCAATGGCGTTGCATTGCTGGTGTCGTGCTTTGTGATGGCGCCGGTGGGCATGGAAGCGTTCAAGGCCGCTCAGAACTACGGCGCCGGATCGGACAACAGCCGCGTGGTGGTGCTGCTCGACGCCTGCCGGGAGCCGTTCCGGCAATTCCTGCTCAAGCACACACGCGAGCGCGAAAAGGCCTTTTTCATGCGCTCCGCACAGCAGATCTGGCCCAAGGACAAGGCTGCCACGCTCAAGTCGGACGACCTGCTCGTCCTGGCACCGGCTTTCACGCTCAGCGAATTGACCGAAGCCTTCCGCATCGGGTTTCTGTTGTATCTGGTGTTCATCGTCATCGACCTGGTGGTGGCCAACGCGCTGATGGCGATGGGCCTTTCGCAGGTCACCCCGACCAACGTGGCGATCCCGTTCAAGCTGCTGCTGTTCGTCGCCATGGACGGCTGGTCGATGCTGATTCATGGCCTGGTTCTGAGCTATCGGTGACGCCATGGACCACGACGATCTAGTGCGATTTACCTCCGAAGCCTTGCTGCTCTGCCTCAAGGTGTCCTTGCCGGTGGTCGGTGTCGCTGCGCTGGCCGGGCTGCTGATCGCCTTCGTCCAGGCGGTGATGTCGCTGCAGGACGCATCGATCTCGTTCGCGCTCAAGCTGGTGGTGGTGGTGGCTGCCATTGCCGTCACAGCACCGTGGGGTGCCTCGGCCATCATGCAGTTCGGCCAGGCCTTGATGCAGGCGGCATTCCCATGATCCGTCGCATTTCGCCCGGCACCTTGGGGCCCTCGGTTTCCATCGAGCATGGCGGCTCGCATCACCATGGCGATCATCATGCCGATGCGGCAGGCACCAGCGCGGGGTCGCCTACCGACATTGCGGCACGAGCACCGCGCCTGCGCCCAGCTCCACCGCGCAGGCGACGACGCGGGATCCGGTCGCTGGACGGCCAGGAGGATGAATTCGAAGCCACCGAGCAGGAAGAGATCGAAGCCAAACGCGAGTGCGTACTGCGCGGACGGGTGAGCGTGGCCGTCGTTGCGGCCCAGGGGCGTGAGCAGGGCCAGGGCGATCAGCATGGCGGTGGCCGCAACGCGCATGCCGACGATCCGCAGACAGGACCGTGGCAGGCTGCCGCACCGGCAGATTTGAGCGACGGCGTGCGTGCACGCATCGACGGAATTCTCGATCGCTATGTGATGACGCGCGACGCCGATCCGATGGTCAGGCGACACGCGCTTGCCGCTGCGCTTGTCGAGTTACGCGCCATCGGCGTTTCATACCCTGCCCTCGCCTCGTTGACCACGACGGTCTGGAGGTTGATGCGGGAGCATTTTCGCTCGACCGGCAGGGCCACCACGGCCGAAAATCTACAGGCGTTGCGGAAGCGCTTGATGGAGCTGATGCCGTCGGAGCTGGAACCGGTGCCAGCACTCCGCAATTTTCACCTTTTGCTCCCGTTGATACTGCTGAATGCGGAAAAGCCGCGCAGGCAGGCCGATCGTACACATGCCATCACACGTCTGAACACACTGCTGATTGAGCAACCACACCAGGTGGCTCAGGAGGTTCGCCCATGACCATGCAGCTTCGCGTACTGACAGGAACCCACGCAGGCGCACGATTAGATTTGGCACAAGGTCGTTACAGTCTGGGGAGCGATCCCCAAACCGATATCCGAATAGACGATTGGCCTGGTTGCTCACTCATTCTCGAGGTAGACCATGACGGTCAAATCCGTTACAGCAGCGACACGCTGCCAGAAACGTCTTTTGTTGCGTTTCAGCCGGTTCGCTTCGGCCCCCTGGTGCTGTGTGTTGGCGAGGCTGCTGCCGATTGGCCCGACGATGTGGCGCTGCTGGAGCGGCTGCTTTCCCCAGCCCCCACGCCGGCGCCGCCCGCGTCCAGGCGCAAAGTCCTGCGCGCAGCGGTGGGTGCCATGCTAGCGCTTTCCGCAGCAGCGTTGATCCCCTCGTTGCAACCGGCATTTCTTTCCGATGCCGCCACCCCGCAGCGCCCAGAAAATGCCGTCAACCAGGCCAACGCCTTGTTGAAACAACTCGGTTTTCGCGAGGCGCACGCCCAACGCGTCGGCACGCGCGTGCTGATCGAAGGCCTGGTCCCCAGCAGCGCCGATGCTGCGCGCTTGCGTGCGCAGGTGCATCGCTATCATCCAGGCGTTGCCGTCAACGTGGCCGTGGTGGACGAGGTCGTGGCGACGCTGCGCGATGCCCTGGCTGACCCCGCTCTCAGCGTACGTTACCAGGGCAATGGCGTTTTCTCGGTTTCCGGCAGCAGCGACTACGCAGAACGCGCAAGCCGCAGGATTGCCGATGTCCGCAGCGACCTGGGCCCTGAGGTCCGCGCACTGCACGTGGAGATCAGCCAGCAAGACCCGTCCATCAAACCGCCGGACAATTACGACGCGGCATTGCTCGCCGATGGTCTGCATTATGTCGAAACGCCGGACGGTACCAAGCACATGACATCCCTGCCGCAGCAGGCGGCGCAATGAGAGCCCACTATGTTCGATGCCATGACCGAGACGGTCACCCAGGATATGAGCAAGATTTTGCAGACCAAGGCAGCGGATCCGTCTGGCGAGCGGCTGCGTAACCTCGAGGCAGCGCTCGATGCCACCGCGCAACAGATTCGCGTGCACTGGTCCGCGGCGAGCGATCAGACCTCACGCAACGACTTCAATGTCTTGCATGACGGTATGACCGCGGCGCGCAACATCGTCGCGCACATCGCCGGCCTGTCGTAAGTAAATCGATTTCTTGGTCACTTCGACCAAGCACAACGCGCCAGCAGGCGCATCACTACATGCAATATGAAGGAGGCTTGGTATGGAACTATTTCCGCAAACGAGTTCAATCACATCGCGTTTTGACCAGGGCATGGATGGCTACACCGGGGGTGTGTCCGGTGGAATCTCTGGTGCTAGTGCACTGTTCGGCTCGAACGGTCAGATGAGATCGTTGATCAGCGACTTGACCGCTTCTGACGAGGCCCAGAAATCCATGAACAACAAGATCACCATGCTCAAGAACGATCTGGACTTCAACGTGGCGTTGAACAAGTTCATCGGCAAGGCCGGCGACAACGCCAAGCAGCTCGTTGGCCAGTAATCGACATTGGCATGCGCAGGACTTGTAGGGGGTCCTGCGCATGTACCACCGCCGATGAGCAGCGCACGATTCGAAACCATCGTTCGACAGATGTGCGAGGCACTGGATCTACCGGATGTGCAGTCTGTGCTCAGCAGACGTGTACTCTGGGTGGAAGGGTTTGAAGTCTACCTCCACGAGCCGACGCCACAGCCCGACGATGAGGTGCAAGAGCAGGCACTGTATCTGCGCATCTCCTACGGGCTGCCACCCGCCGGACGGACATTGACGGTTTACCGGCTGTTATTGGAAGCCAATCTGTCCGTGTACGCGCAAGACCAGGCACAGCTTGGACTGAATGATGCCGGCGTCATCGTCCTGATCGTGCGCGTGCCGCTGGACGATGATGTGGATGGATCATGGATATGCGACCTGCTTGCCCACTACGCCGAGCATGGTCGTTACTGGAACAATAATATCTTCGTTGCGCACGACGAAATGTTCGAAGGAATCGCGACGGGGAACTATCTGTGGTTACGTGCCTGACCAAGGCTGGCAAGCATCTCGCCGCCTTGGCCAATCATGGCGACAGCGACGCTGGTCAGCCATGGCACCACGACCCCGCTTTCCAGCCAATTCCACCAGCCCTGGCGCGTTGTCTGGACGATGTCACCAATGGCTCGCACTGAATGCAGGTCGATTGAGCATGTCGGGTGTGACGCGCCTGGATCTTTCCCTGCAGATACCCTGCAGGCAGCCGTCGCACACCTGCCACGCAAGATAGTCGCGAGGACTGGCACTGCACAGAACCAGGGCAGCTGCGTGACAGATCTGCCCTGCCGCGCATTTCTGCTACGGCGGCGGGTGCACCCACGCGTTGGCGCAGCAGAGACATACGGCGACTTTCTGACGAGTTCCCTTTCCAGTGCGAGTTGCACGATGGCATCGATACGCACCGCGTCGCCCAGTCCGCCAACCAGCGTCACAGCAAGATCATTGCACGGCGGCAGGCACTGCCACTACGACCAGGTTGCGCAGTGGCATCGCTCTATCTCTGCTGGTGGGTGCTCATCTTCCGGCCGCCACCACCACGCCACAGACGCGACGGCAACTACGTCTGTGGCGGCGGTGTGCAAGACGCACCAGGATCAACGCGATGGCTGAGCGCTCATGCTCGCCCGGTGTCCCACCGACGCAGTTGCTCGCGTTCATGCAACGCACGCTTGAGCGTTTTCAGTTGATCATCCAGCGCCTGCGTCACGTTGTAGCGTGGCGTTGCGCTAAACGTGTCCCTCCAAACATCACGCAGCGCGGTGCGTACGGCATCGATGGTCGCAATCGAGGGAGACTGCGCGCCGATCTCCGTGCGCAATGTCTCCAGGGCCGTCCGCAATGCCTGGCCAAGCGTCCCAGGCCCAGGTGCAGCGCCCACCCCCTCCTCCATGGCACGCGTTTGGGCAGATGTGGGCCCGGAAAGCGCGGCGATCGTCTGGTCGATGGGCTCTGCCAGGGCCTCAAGCGTCTGTGCGATGGTGCGTTCACGCTCGGCTGCCCGGGTGGCACGCGCGTTATCCAGTCGCGCTGCCGGGGAGCTGTTGGTACCGTTCCTGGCCTTGAGCGCATTCCAGAACGTATCGTTGAACAGGGTTTGGACGGTCTGCTGCAAGACAACAGGCACGGAATTGACTGGTTCGCCAGCAACACGGATATGGCTCCCTCCACGCAACGGTGCGACGATCATGCGCGAGGCCCCAAGCGAGCCGAAGCTGGCCATGATATTGCTGAGCATGTGGCGGGCAAAGACGTCACGTACCGTATCGACGACCGCATTGGCGCTGTTGAAACCTTGCTTTGCCAACGCAAAGGCTTCCATTCCGCTTTCCAGCAGATAACGCAGCGGGAAATGGACAGCGTCGGACCATTGTGCGGGCCGACGTGTTTTGTCGGGGAGAGCCAGCGAAAACAGGTTCAAGCGTTGCTCTCCGCCAAGCAGATCCGGCACGTTCATCTGGCCGGTGTGCGCCAAGGCCTTGCTCGTCTCCAGCATTGCTTTTTGCACGATGCCAGCTCCGCCGATGGCGAGCGCGCTCAAGCCCAACTGGCCGACCGGCGTCAGCAAGCCCGGGTCACTGCCGGTCCGACGCGCGGCATTGAACCCTGCATTGATTACTGGCTTGAGCCACAAGGTATCAACCGACTTGTCATCCAGGGTCGATTGGCGATTGGCGATCGCCTGGCGGCGGTCGTGGGCCTGGGCCTTGAGCTCGGCCACCGTGTGCGCCGTGTTCTCGCCCGGACGCGCGAATCGCTTGGCTTCCGCGGTCACTTCCAGAACGACCGGCGGCGGATCGGGCACCAGGACCTTCGGGTCGATGGCCTTGAAGCGCGGCAAGTTGCCGGCGCGCGCGCGCCGGTCCATTGCGGGAAGCAGCAGCGTATCGCTGGTATAGGACGCCATTCCCGCCGCCGCACCAGCAAGAACCGCCGTACTCAGTTGCTCGGCGTCAGGCGGGCGTGCGCCGGCGTAGGCCGCGCCCGTGGCCAGACCGACCGGGTTGCGCATCGCGCCAGTGATGAAGGCCCTGAGACATTCGTAGGCGATCGGCAGCGTTGCCGTTGCGCCTGCCGACTTCATATCGCCGATGATCTGGTACCCGGCATCCGGCCCGAAGGCCGTAACGCGTTCCTACACGCGTGCGTCCGCCCATTCCAGGTAACTTGCCTGCAATGCACGTTGCTCCTGCGAGGGCGCGGCAAATGGCAGATCGTCCAGCGCGGCGCGCAGCTGCGCTTTCGCCTCGGCGACGGCTGCAGCGCTACGCGCCTCATAGGTGCCCGCAACGACCGCCCCATGCTGTAGTTCCAACTCCGCGTGCGGGGCTGCGGTCTGCGCGCTGTAAAACGTTGTATCCGAAGACTGCGATGACTGCGATGACTCGGACCGATGCGACCGACCGAGTGCGTCCGCCTCTTCGTCTGTATGAGTGGTCGTCTGACGTGAGGAAGCCCGGCGACCGCGCAGAGCCGCGCCGGAAGAGGACAAGCCGGCAAGCGGCCCAGAGAGTGCGCGCTCTTCTGGACCGGCAGGGCGCTTTTCGGCCTGCGTTGGTAGTGCCGGAACAAGACCCGACGTTGCACGGCTACTGGAGGCGGTCCCGATATGGCTGGGGAGCTTCATGATGCCACCTCGGCCTTCGTATCGACCTGGGTCGCCAGCGCGTCGAGCACGACACGTGCGACCACCTGCCCAAGTTCCAGTGCAGCGGCCACCTCTTCAGGGCTGCGCACGCGCAACAGCGGACACACGCATAGCAGGCCGAGGTCCGAGAGCGTGAGCCGCCATCCGTACTCGGTCAGCAGCTGCTCCTGCAGCGAGAGCAGGGTCACCACCTCGTCGCCACCGAATTCACGTGCCGCCAGGGGCAAGATCACTTCCGGAAAGGCCATCAGTTCGTCTTGCTCTCCCTGCGTATGGACACGGCACAGCATGCCGGCTGGCCCCAGAATGGTTTCGCCTTCACCGAGCCGCCGTGCAAGCTCTCCCGGAAAGCCGAGACATGCGCTCAGGCCGATAAAGAAAGCGGTATTCGCTGATTTTCGATTGTGCGACTCCAAGGTCATCAGAGGTACTCCGTGAGGACGTATTCGATGTAGGACTCATGCACCAACATGTCGTGCCACTGCACCAATTGTGTGCGGCAAGATTGTCTTGCGCTGTGCTTCGCACCCGAGCGAAGCACAGCGAACCACCTGCGCTGCACACGAAGCTGGGGCACTGCCAATCGGCTAACCAAAACCTGCGCCACACTTTCGTAGCGGACACAAGCGAAACAGAGGTGACCTCGATCCGGTGAGTCATCCGGCGCGCTAGCGGTACCTACAGGCAATGCAGAAAGGCCTCGTAACCTGGCGACTTACATGCGCACGGCACATCACATCGGTATTAACTCGCTGCGCACATCATCGACTTCGATTCCAGCGATCTCCATTACGATAATGCGTGTATTTCCACTGGAGCAGCCGGATATTCCGAACAAAGCGTATGACACCGATTCTTGCCACGCATCGGTGTGCGACGTCACGACATGCCGTGCGAGCAGTGCCCGGCAGCGCCTGGTGTTCGCCGCTGGATCCAGGTCTCGGCGCCAAAGGTTGTCCCGCACACAGCCGATAGCAATAGCGCTCACGGTCCATGCGGCGTACGGCATCGGCAACGTGACGCCGAACGCGGATGATTTGAGCAGATCGCCACCGGCGGGACGCGCGGGCGCACACGCGCGCGGGTGTCGATCGAATCACGCGACGCTATCGGCATCGCACACGCAACGCCGTATTAACTCGATCGTCAGGTTTTTGCAGGTCACAACAGGGGGCGCGCGTCTACCGGTCAGCTGCGCGCAACCGAGCAGTTCCTGAATAGGACATCGACGCATCGGTCTTTGCGCTTTTTTCGCCAAAATAGTTCGTCGATCAAGATGCACAGTGCGCACATTGGCACCATACGGCTACACCGCACGGGCGCGCCCGTGCGGCCGTATAAGACAATGCTTATACGCAGGTACTCTGCCAATTCTGCTATTGCGAGGCCGCCTATATGTCGCTCAATACACTTTCTACCGGGAGTAACCCCAGCCAATTGCTGGGTACTCCTCTCAACGAGTCGGATTCGTCGGAGCTATTCGGGTCGGATTCGTCCACGGACGACTCCGACTTGCCATCGACGATGGATAACATCTTTCAGCAAATCTACCTGCTGCTGGCGGCCCTCCAGGCCAACACGGCCAGCGGCGACACCGACACCCAGCTGTCCGCATCGGACTGGCAAGCCACCCAGCCGATCGAAAAGCGCACCTCCTGGCCATCGCTGGGCTACGACTTCGACCCCAAGCACATCAAGGGGAAGGATGCGCCGCCGGCGCTGGAAGGCTCAACGGTCACCTGGAACGGTGGCACGCTCACTCCATCGGAGCTGCAGATCGTTTCGACCTTGAATGCCCACAAGGATCAGATGCCGCTCGAGTACAAGAATCTCGACGACAAGATCAACGACCCTTCCACGCCCGCCGACCTGAAGGCCGCATTGCAGGGACTGAAGCAGGACCCGCGCCTGTTCTTTGCGATCGGTTCGCAGGGAGACGGCAAGTGCGGCGGCAAGATCAAGGCGCAGGATCTTTGGGATTTCTCCGATTCGCATCCGCAGGTCAAGGAGCTCGGCGGCAAGAACGATGAGTTCAACCCCAAGAACATCAAGGGTTCCAACCCGCCACCAGCTGCGGAGGGCTCGACGGTCACCTGGAACGACGGCCAGCTCAATCAATCCGAATTGGAAATTGTTTCGGTCCTGGATCGGCACAAGGACCAGGTCGACTCGTTGTCCTTCGATCAGCTGGACGCAAAGATCAACGACCCGTCGACGCAATCTGACTTGAAGGAAGCGCTTAAAGGATTGCAGAAGGATCCGCGGCTGTTCTTTGCCATCGGCTCGCAGAAGGACGGCAAGTGCGGCGGCAAGATCAAGGCGAAGGACCTGACGGACTTTTCCTCCCATCACCCGCAAATTGCCGAATACAACGACAAGAAGGCCAAGGATTACACGCAGAACTACATCGCATCCGATAGCCCCGACAAAACCAAGGCGTCGGTCATGACCAAAAGCGATGCCTTGCGCGAGCTGTATCGCTATTCCGACTATCTGCCCGACAACCTGAGCGAGGACGAATTCGCCAAGATCGTCGATGGCGACAGCAAGACCGGCAAGTGCCCGCCCCAGGTGATCGCGGCTGCCCAATATTTTCGCGATCACCCCGACGAGTGGAAGGAGTTTGCAGGAGATTCCGGCTCGATGAGTACGCCGGACTTCCTGCAGAAATCCAGCTCCGAGATTCACCTGACGGCGGACGAGCAGAAGACGCTGGATACCATCAACAGTCATCAAGACGCGTTCTACGGCGACGGTAAGGAGGTCACGCGCGACAAGCTCGACGCGATCTCCAAGGACGACAAAGCCGACCCCGCAGTGAAGCAGGCCGCCACGCAGTTGTTGAACGATCCGTTGCTGTTCGGCTTGTTGAACAACTCGATCACCGGCTACAAGAAGCCCCATCACTTCTTCGGCGGCGGCCATGTCGTCGATTCGGGCAAGATCAGCCAGAACGATTTCCGGCAGTTCTATGACCACATGAGTGCAGACAACAAGACCGTGGATACGCCGGCCACGCACGAGGCCAGCTCGCCCGATCAGCAAAAGGCCGTCGCAGACATGCTGGTGGGCAAGGACGATCCGCCGGCGATCAAGAAGCCCAAAAAGGACGTTGGCACGTTCCAACACGGCCTGCATGAGTTCCTCAAGTGGGACAGCAAGATCCTGGACTGGATGTCCGTGGGGCTCAGCGCATTGAACGGGATCCCCATCATCGGCGAAATTACCGATGCGGCGTCGATTGCATTGGAGAGCGAGGCGCAGGCGGCGCAGGTGGTCGACACCGCGATTCAAGGTGGCGACATGTCGCTGGCGTTGAAGCTGGCCGGCATCAATATGGCCGGGGCAGTCGTCGGAGCAGTCGGCGGACCCACGGCCAGAATCGGGGCCAAGGCGATTGCCAAGGGGGTCGCCGAGGCCGCGACCAAGGAAGCAGGCAAGAGCGCGGCCAAGGCAACTGCAAAGGGAACGGCCAGCGGCGTCGCCAAGGGCACCGGTAAAACGGCGACACAGCGTCCGACTGCCGGGGAGTTCTTAAAAGGCTATGCCGCCGGCACCAGCATCAGTAAATTTGTGGAAATTCTCAAGACGCCCGTATTGGCGGGCCTGCATTACGAAGAATACAAGTTGGACCAGCAGCAAAACGGACAAATCCACCAAAATCTGGAGAAGTCGGGCGGCGTTCCGGTGGGCAAGCAAATTATTCCCACGAACATTGCCAACAACTTCGAGGGAGACATGCGCCAGAATCTGAGGAACTTCAGAATACGTCGTCGATAACCTGTATAGGGCGATAATCCATTCAACGTCTTGCAGCCGGCGTTGGCGCTCGAGAGGGCAGGTCTTGAGGCAAGGCTGATCGATCCGCCACGACGTGCTGCAGGGCGCGCTGCGATGATGCGTTTGCCTATCGCCTAGCGGCTTCGCAGCGCGTGCCTCTAAGCGCCTGCATGCACGTTAAGCCGCCGCTGTGGCGGTGACGTGCCTTCCGGCGAACAGGCGAGGGGATGCCGGGCGCTCTCCCCGGATCATCTACGTCCTTGCAAGGAAGACGATCGACGCGCGTGAATACTGCATCGCAAGAGATGCGCCGCACCACCTCCTCGATCGCCTGTCGCCACCGCGTGTATCACGTCGAAGACCGATGCGATCGAACGCCGGACCATGCCCCGCTGTCGGTGAGCAGGTATGCAGCACAGGGACGCGCTTGCAAGAAAGCGCCCGATTCGTCAGGCGATGCAATCGCTTCGCTTTGGTGCAGCGATTGCAATTGCATCGCCGTAGCCTGGCTTCGGGAACGCTGCACTCAGCCGACTACGCAGGAGACACCTCCATGTTCAATGTCAATCGCCTACTACGCTCTCGCCCGCGAACGGATACCGCCGATCAAGCGCCTGCTGAAGACAGGCCTTCACGGCAATCTTCGCAACCGGAGGGCTTGCTAAGCCCTCTGCTCGCGCGGCCGCGACGGCGCGAAAGCACGTCAGCGGCAGACACGTCGACGCCAAGAAATGCCGCGCAAGGGCGCCTTTTCCGATCGCCGTTGCATCCGTCGAGTCAGCCGGCGGCACTCGCGGGCGCCTCTTCTGCACCACCGGGCAGTATCGAGCGCGACATCGACGAATGGCTGGCGCAAAGCCTACCGATGGCAGAGCGGGTCCGGACGGGCTACAACCTGCACGACGGGCAGAGGGATACGTCGCGGGAGGTGCTGCAAAGCGTGGCAGACGAAATCCGCCGTGCAGCGACCCGCCGCAGCACCGAACTTGTTCTCGACTACGGCCTCCCTGCCACGACGCTCCCCGATGCGATCGGCCGGCTCGACGCCCTACAGAAATTGACGCTGGTGCATACCGGGCTTCAGTCGCTGCCAGACAACCTGGGACAGCTGCGCCAGCTCCGCCATCTGCAGGTCGTTGGCGCGCACGGTCTGAAAAAGTTGCCACCCTCGTTGACGCGCCTGTCCAATCTAGAAACCCTTCAATTGGCGTTGGCTCCGTTGGACGAGTTGCCCGCAGACCTGGGGCGCATGCAAGGTCTGCGCAGCCTCACGCTGGCAGGCGGGCACTATGCGCGCCTGCCAGCCAGCATCGTTGAACTGAGCCACTTGACCGAGTTGCGTATGCCGCACTCTTCGCATTTTCACGAGTTGCCTGAGAACATCGGCCTCATGCGGGGCCTCAGGTCACTGGAGGTGGCATCGAATTCCAAGCTTGAGCGGCTTCCTGGCAGCCTCACCCAGCTGCATAGGCTGGAAAAACTCAATCTGTCGTCCAACCGCCGCCTGGCGCACTTGCCTGAGGACATCGGTCAACTGCGCGGCTTGACGGAACTGTCGCTGAAAGGTTGCGCCGCGCTCCGGCAGCTGCCCGACAGCGTGGCGGATCTGGCCCAATTGCAACTGCTGGACCTGCGCGACACGGGCCTGCAGACCCTTCCACAGTCGCTGGCCCGACTGCCCGCTCAATGCGATATCAAGGTGCCGGATCATCTGGCAGACCAATTGCTGCAGATCCGCGACCCGGAGCGCGCGCAGCGCCAGGCACAGCGGCTGGCCGAGCGGAGACAACGCGCGCCCGTGCCGGCGGCGCAGCAGGCCGGGTCGTCATGGAACCGCGTCCCCGAGTTCACGCGCGTGTTGCGCAGTGTCGATGCCGACCTGGGCGAGCGTTTTGACAAGTGGGCGCAGGGCCTGGCGCAAAATGCCAGGATCTTCGGCGCAGCCATTACATCGGCCGACATGCCCCTGCTGGACCAGGTGGTGGCCGAGGCCATTCGATCACCCGAATTCCGCAGCAGCTTCGGCCAATTCTTGAGCGACCACACCCCCAAGAGACTGAACCTGGACGGCATGACGCAGGTGGGTGGTTCCGGGCCGGCCGTGCGAGGAGACGTCAAGACCGCGTTTGCGGAGATGCTCAAGCATAAGCTCATGCACATGCAGGACCCCGAGACGGCGCTGGGCCTGCTGCAGGAAGCGCTGCAAAATCCCGACCTGGGGCTGTCCAGGGAGAGGCTGCTGCGCAGCAGGAATGAACTCAACGGGCGTGTGGAAATGTGGCCGCCACTGAAGGCCTACATCTCCATGCACGATGTGGAGGGAAAAGCGGCGCAGGATGCGGCGATCACGTGGGCGATGGCTCAGCTTGACGAAGCGCATGAGGGTGTCATCGGGGAAGCGGAGGCCAAGCAGGAGTCCGAGCAGGCGCAGGCCAACGCGAACCGCTTCATCGAGCGGCGGGCGCGTGTACTGCTCGGGGAATGGGGCATCCGTTAGGCCCTGGCGTCCGGCGAGGCCACTCCCGCAGTTGAGAATGGATAGGCATGCTGATGATGTTGATCGCAGAACGCGGCGGGTGTTTGCCCGCCGCGTCCATGCAGTGGTTATTGGCTGCCGGCAACCAGCCACACGGCGGCGGTCTGTTTGTTCGCTTCGCTCAAACTGCGGAACCCGTGCATCTCTAGGACGCCGCGTTGGTCGCTGTCGTTGAAGCGTTCCATGAAGCCGCTTGACTGCATGGGACATCCCTCTTCTGCGTGGCTGCGTTGAGGGCGGATGCGCCCATCTATGCCCGATCAGCCTGGATGCCAATGGATCCGAGTGGACCGTTCGCTGTACAGGCAACAAAAAACCCCCGATCTCTCGAGGGTTTTTTTTAAATCCCAGCACAAGCTCTGGAACTGAACTGGTGCGCCCGGAGGGATTCGAACCCCCGACCAATGGCTTCGGAAGCCACTACTCTATCCGGCTGAGCTACGAGCGCCTGGCCGCGCATTATGCCAGAACAGCCGGCGTGCGCGTGATGGGGCCGGGCGCCGCGGGTCTTGGCGAGCCGCGGCGTCGCTCCAGACGTGATGACGCCGGCGTCTCGGCCCGGGCGGTCGCTGTGCGACACCGGGTGCCCAGGTTCAAGCGCGCAGGGCCACGCGTACAGCCGTGTGGCCATCTCAAGCGGCCGTTGCCAGACGCAAGCCTGCTCAGCGTCCCCACCTGACAGTCAGCTTGAGCACGCGCCTGAGCGCGCTCACTGCCAAGCTTGCGTGGCAACCACACCGCCTGCCGCAGCCCGCCCGCATCAACGCCCGGCCCCCGGCCGCTCGCAGCATTGCTTGCTGCGGCCAGCCGCACCCCATGAACAGCCGGCCATCGCGCAGGCAGGGCATTGCCAGGATTGCCGCCCGCACAGCGCCCACCCCGCGTCCACATGACCACGGCCGAGCCGCGCTGCTACCCTTTGCCGCATGAGCAAGCATGGTGTCGAACAATTGCCCACAGCGCGCGCGCTGACGTGGCCGCAGCGATTGGGCCAGTACTGGAAGCTGGTCCGTGGCGACCGTCCGATCGGGAGCCTGTTGTTGCTCTGGCCCACCTGGTGGGCGTTGTGGCTGGCGGCCGATGGCCTGCCGCCGTTGTGGACGCTGTTCGTGTTCACCGCCGGGGTGTGGCTGACCCGTTCGGCCGGCTGCGTGATCAACGATTACGCCGACCGCTGGCTGGATCCGCACGTGGAGCGCACCAAATCGCGCCCGCTGGCCACCGGCGCGGTCTCCGGGCGCGAGGCATTATGGGTATTCGTGGCGCTGATGCTGGCGGCCTTCGCGCTGGTGCTCACGCTCAACTGGCTGACCGTGATGCTGAGCGTGCCCGGCGTCTTCCTGGCCGCCAGCTACCCCTACCTCAAGCGCCATACCCACCTGCCGCAGGTCTATCTGGGCATGGCGTTCGGCTGGGGCATCCCGATGGCCTTCGCCGCCGTGCAAGGCAGCGTGCCGTTGCTGGGCTGGCTGCTGTATGCCGCCAACATCCTGTGGGCCACCGCCTACGACACCTGGTACGCCATGGTCGACCGCGACGACGATCTCCGCATGGGCAGCAAGTCCACCGCCATCCTGTTCGGCAGGTTCGATCTGATCGCACAAGGCCTCTTGTATGCGCTGATGGTCGCGACGCTGGTATTGGTCGGCCTGCGCGCTGATCTCGGCGCTGCGTACTGGGCCGGCCTGGGCGTTGCAGCGCTGCTGGTCGCCTACGAATTCCGCATCGCCCGCCACCGCGAGCGCGGCCCCTGCTTCCGCGCCTTCCTGCACAACAACTGGGTTGGCCTGGCGATCTTCGTCGGCATCGCAGTGGCGGTGGCAGGGCGTTAGGTGCGGGATTCGGGATTCGGGGATGGGAAGTTTGTCGATTGAAGATCAGACCTTGAAATTGCGAGCAAGGATTCAAAGCTCGCCAGCATCACTGCTCGATTCCTCCATCTCTTCTGGCCATCCACCTACCGAAGCCGCGTCGCCATCCATCGCGCTGTGCTGTCAGACAGAGAGCCCGTCTCCTGCGGGAGAGAGGCCGGGGTGAGGGTGCGGGCGAAGCCTCGCGCATTCGGCGGCGGCCGGCTAGATCACGGCACCCGCGCGCAAACCCAGGCATCCACCCGTTGAACACCCGCCTTGCGCAAGGCCTTGGCCGCGGCGTGGAGCGTCGCGCCGGTCGTCATCACGTCGTCCACCAAGGCCACATGCGCCGGCAAGGCGCCGCGGACCTCGAACGCATCGCGCAGATTGCGCTGCCGCTCGGCCGCATCCAGTTCGGATTGCGGAGCGGTCGCGCGAACCCTGCGCAGCAACGGCCGGCACGGCAGCTGCAGCGCGCGGCCCAGCGGTCGGGCCAGCTCCAGCGCCTGGTCGTAACCGCGCTGGCGCAGGCGCTGCCGGTGCAGGCTTACCGGCACCAATGCCTGTGGGCGCGGCAGCCCCACGCAGCGCCGGGCCATCAGTTCGCTGAGCAGGCGGCCTGCCGCCAGGTCCTGATGGAACTTGAACCGCCGCAGCAGCCCGTCCACCGGCCAGCGATAGGTAAAACAGGCATGTACCCGCTGCAGCGCTGGTGGGTGCTGCAGGCACTGCCCGCACAGCGCCACCGCGTCGGAGGCGAACAGCTGCGTGGCGCAACACAGGCAGGCGTGGCCATGATCGGGCAAGGCGGCGCGACATGCAGGGCATAGATCGCCGTCGGGCGTACCGGCCTCCGCGCAGACCAGACACAGGCTCGGCAGCAACAGCCGCAGCACCCGCTGCGGCCATCTGTAAACCGATCGGACCTGATTGAAGTTGACAGCCTCTTCCATGCTCACCAGACTGCCTGGCTTCCAAGCCGCTGACTGTCAGGAAACTCCGATGTCTGTTGTCATCCGCCATGACTGGGATCGCAAAGAGCTGCAGGCGCTGTTCGATCTGCCGTTTCCGGAGCTGCTGCACCGCGCCGCCAGCGTGCATCGCGCCCATTTCGATCCGGCGCAAGTGCAGGTCTCCACGCTGCTGTCGGTCAAGACTGGCGGTTGCCCGGAAGACTGCGCGTATTGCCCGCAGGCGCAGCGCTACGACACCGGCGTGAGCGCGCAGAAGCTCATGGAGACCGAAGAGGTCGTCGCCAAGGCGCGCCAGGCCAAGGCCGCCGGCGCCTCGCGCTTCTGCATGGGCGCCGCCTGGCGCTCGCCCAAGGAGCGCGACATCCCCAAGGTGGCCGCCATGATCCGCGAGGTGAAGGCCATGGGCCTGGAAACCTGCGCCACGCTCGGCATGCTCGACGCCGGCCAGGCGCGTGCGCTCAAGGATGCCGGGCTGGACTACTACAACCACAATCTGGATACCGCGCCGGATTACTACGACTCGATCATCCACACCCGCCAGTACCAGGACCGCCTGAACACGCTTGAGCATGTGCGCGATGTCGGCCTGAAGACCTGCTGCGGCGGCATCGTCGGGATGGGCGAAACCCGCGAGCACCGCATCGGCCTGCTGCTGGCGCTGGCCACGCTGCCGGCGCATCCGGATTCGGTGCCGATCAACCAGCTGGTGCAGGTACCCGGTACTCCGCTGCACGGCACCCAGCAGCTGGATCCGTTCGAGTTCGTGCGCATGATCGCAGTGGCCCGTATCGCCATGCCGAAATCGATGGTGCGCCTGTCTGCCGGCCGCGAGGCGATGAGCGACGAACTGCAGGCGCTGTGCTTCCTGGCCGGTGCCAATTCGATTTTCTACGGCGAAAAACTGCTCACCACCGGCAACCCGGACACCGAGCGCGACCAGGCCCTGTTCCAGAGACTGGGCCTGCGTCCGATGCAGATCACCGTCGATGCGGCCGAGCACGATCACCCCGGCACCGTGCATGCGGAGATCACCCGCGGCGCGGCCTGCGAGCACGCCGCCTGACCCGGTGCCGGGCACCGGTCGTCGGTGGCGGCTGGGCGCCCCGAGCCCGGCACGCTACGCTAGCGGACCTTCCCTGCCGTTGAACGCCCCCATGGCTCGCCCCGATCTGCACGAACGGATTTCGTCGCTGCGTAAATTGCGCGTGGCCCAGGAACGGGTGCGGGTGCGGCGACAGGTGGGCCGGCGCGATGGCGTGCGGCTGGAGATCGACGGCCGTTGGCTGACCGGTTTCTGTTCCAACGACTACCTGGGCTTGTCGCAACAGTTCGAAGTGGTCGCCGCGCTGCAGGATGCCGCTGCCCGCGACGGTGCCGGCGCCACCGCCTCGCATCTGATCTGCGGGCACCACACCGCGCACGAAACATTGGAACGCGAAATCGCCGAATGGCTGGGCTATCCGTCGGCGTTGCTGTTCGGCAGCGGCTTCATCGCCAACCTGGCCGTGCAACAGGCGTTGCTCAGCGAAGAAGACGATGTCTGCGTGCAGGACCGGCTCAATCACGCCAGCCTGCTCGATGCCACGCGGCTGGCCGGTTGCCGGTTGCGGCGCTATCCGCACCTGGATGTGGAAGGCGCGATGCGCCGGCTCAAGGGCGCGCCCGAAGGCGCGGCGATGCTGGCCACAGACGGCGTTTTCAGCATGGACGGCGATGTCGCGCCGCTGCGCGCCTTGAGCCTGGTGGCACGCATGCAGCAAGCGCTGTTCTATGTGGACGACGCGCACGGTGTTGGCGTGCTCGGTCCGCAAGGGCGCGGTTGCGTCGCCGATGCGGGGTTGGGCGTGGCCGAAGTGCCGTTGCAGTTGGTCACCCTGGGCAAGGCGCTCGGTGGCTACGGCGCGGTGGTGGTGGGCGAAGAGGCGTTGGTGCGCCATCTGGCCGAAACTGCGCGCCCCTACATCTACACCACTGCATTGCCGCCGGCGCAAGTCGCGGCCACCCTGGCGGCCGTGCGCCTGGCGCGTCGCGACGATTGGCGGCGTGCGCGCCTGGTCGAATTGATCGGTGCGTTCCGCGATGGCGGGCGCAAGCACGGCTTCGAACTGATGGCCTCCGACACGCCGATCCAGCCGCTGCTATGCGGCGAGGAAGCAACCGTGATGGCGATGTCGGCTGCGCTCGAACACGCAGGTTTCATGGTTGGTGCCATTCGTCCGCCCACCGTGCCCGAAGGCAAGGCGCGCTTGCGCGTCACCTTGTCTGCGCTGCATACGCCGCAGCAGGTGCAGGCACTGATCGAGGCCATCGTGCAGGCGCGCGATGTGGTCAGTCGGCAGCCGCTGCGTGCCTCTGCCTGAGGCAAGTGGCAGCGCGTGGCTGGCCTGCACGCAGACACGCGTGGGCCACTCAGCCAATGCAGCGATTGCACGACGCACCTGCGTGGCAGGCGACCACGGCGCGCTGACCGTGCATTGCGCGATGGTTTGCCTGCATTGGACCAGCCGTGCCACCGGTGCGTGCCGGCCTCCGATCGCACCCTGGCACTGACATGTCACTCGCGACACCAGGCACAGCCACGGCGGCGCAACGTCGCGTGTGGGAAGCGTTGTCGCGGCTGTACCTGGACAGCGACAGTTGCGACGACGACGGCATCGCCCGCGTCCTGGCTGCCTCGCCCTTCACCCTGGAACAGTTGCGCACGATGTTGTTGTACGAAGTGCATCCGGTGCTGATCGGCAATCTGCGCAGCGTGGTAGGCGTCTGGGATGGCTTCGATCCCGACTGGCTGACTGCGTCGATCCAGGCACGGCACGCACGGCGCTGGCACTGGCCGACGCGCTGGCGCTGGTGCGGTCATGCGCGTGCGCGATGGGCGTTGCTGGCCCCGAGGATCGTCGCACTGCGTGCAGCCGCCATGCATTGACGCCAAGACGCTGCACCCAACATCGGATCTACGTGCCTCCAATCACCATCGTGCATTTCAATGAGGCGTGCCGGCACGCCACAATCGGCGACAATACGCGTATGCATATCGATGTCATCGGCCACGGGCCTGCGCTGGTTCTCCTGCACGGTTGGGCACTGCACGGCGGCGTGTTCGCACCGCTGGTGGAGCGCCTGGCGCCGCACTATCAATTGCATCTGGTCGACCTGCCCGGACACGGCTTCAGTCGCGACGACAGCACGCCGCTGGCATTGCCGTATGTGGTTGCAGAAATTGCGGCCGCCACACCGCCGGCGGTATGGCTCGGCTGGTCGCTGGGCGGGCTGTTTGCGCTGCATGCGGCGGCCACCCTGCCGCAGGTGCGTGGGTTGGCGATGATTGCCGCCACGCCGCGTTTCGTGCGTGGCAGCGATTGGCCGAGTGCCGTCCAGCGCGAGGTGTTCGTGCAATTCGGCGTCGAGTTGTCGCGCGACTATCGCGGCACGCTGGAGCGTTTTCTTGCGCTGGACACACTGGGCTCGGCGCATGCACGCAGCGAACTGCGCAGCCTGCGCGAGACGCTCACTGCGCGCGGCGAACCGGCACCGGAAGCGTTGCAGCAAGGGCTCACCCTGCTTGAACGCACCGATCTGCGCCGCGCGGTGCCGCAGCTCGCACGCCCCAGCCTGTGGATCGCCGGGCAACGCGATCGCCTGGTGCCTGCCGCCGGCATGCATGCCGCCGCCGCGCTCAGCCCGCATGCGCAGGCGCTCACCATTGCCGGTGGTGGTCACGCGCCGTTTCTTGGTCATGCAGATCAGGTGAGCGAGGCACTGCAACGCTTCGTTGCGTCCGTGCCATGAGCCGATCGTCGATCATGCGACATCGCTGATCGAGGGACACTCGCATGGATCTGGGAATCGCTGGCCGCTGGGCGTTGGTCTGCGCCGCAAGCAAAGGGCTGGGTTTGGGCTGCGCACGTGCATTGGCCGGCGAAGGCGTCAATGTGGTGATCGCCGCGCGCGGCCGTGAGGCACTGGAGCACGCCGCCGATGCCTTGCGCGCATTGCCCGGCGCTGGTCAGGTGCGCAGCGTGGTTGCCGATATCGCCACGCCGGAAGGGCGCAGCGCCGCACTCGCAGCCTGCCCGCAGGTCGACATCCTGATCAACAACGCGGGCGGCCCGCCGCCGGGCGATTTCCGCCAGTGGGACCGCGCCGACTGGTTGCGCGCGCTGGATGCCAACATGCTGGCGCCGATCGAACTGATCCGCGCCACCGTCGATGGCATGCGCGCACGCGGCTTCGGCCGCATCGTCAACATCACCTCCAGCGCGGTGAAGGCGCCGATCGACATCCTTGGCCTGTCCAATGGCGCGCGCGCCGGCCTCACCGGCTTCGTCGCCGGGCTCGCGCGCAGCACCGTGGCCGACAACGTCACCATCAACAACCTGTTGCCTGGGCAGTTCGCCACCGACCGCCTGCGCGGCAACTTCGCCGCCATCGCGCAGCAACAGGGCAGCAGTGCCGCCGAGGTCGCCGAACGCAAGCGTGCGGGCATCCCGGCGGCGCGTTTTGGCGAGCCGGACGAGTTCGGCGCGGCTTGCGCCTTTCTGTGCAGCGCACAGGCCGGCTATATCACCGGACAGAATCTGTTGATCGATGGCGGCAGCTATCCCGGCACGTTCTAGCGTGGCGTCGTCGCGCACCACGCATCGATTCCCTCCGCCCTAGCCCTGGGGCGACAATAGCGGCGCCATGACCAGTACTTTCGATCCCCGCCACGTCCGGCGCGCCTTTGCGCGTGCCGCCAGTACCTATACCGCCGCCGCCGCACTTCAACGCGAAGCGGAAACCCGCCTGCTCGAGTCGCTCGACTACCTGGGCGAGCAGGTGCCCAAAGTGGTGCTGGATGTCGGCGCCGGCCCCGGCCATGCCAGCGCCGCAATCAAGAAGCGCTGGCCCAAGGCGCAAGTCATCGCGCTGGATCAGGCCATGCCGATGCTGCGCCAGGCGCGCAAGGCCGCGGGCTGGTGGAAGCCGTTTACGCAGGTGTGCGCCGATGCGCGCGCGCTGCCGGTCGCCGACGGCAGCGTGGATGTGATCTTCAGCAATCTGTGCCTGCAGTGGGTGGAAGACCTGCCGGCGGTGTTCGCCGGTTTCCGCCGCGCGCTGCGCCCGGGTGGGCTGCTGCTGTGCTCCACCTTCGGCCCGGAAACACTGATCGAATTGCGCGATGCCTTTGCGCAGAGCGACCCGGCCCCGCACGTCAGCCGCTTTCCGCCGATCGCCCAATTCGGCGATGCCCTGCTGATGTCCGGGTTCCGCGACCCGGTGCTGGACCGCGACCTGTTCACCCTGACCTACAACGATCTGCCCGCGCTGATGCGCGAACTGCGTGCGATGGGGGCAACCAATGCACTCAGCAACCGCCGTGCCACCTTGACCGGACGCGGTCGCTTCGCGGCCGCCAGCGCTGCCTACGAACCGCTGCGGCGGCCGGACGGCACCCTGCCCAGCTCCTGGGAAGTGATCTACGCCCATGCCTGGGCACCGGCGCCGGGCGCGCCCATCCGCGAACACGGGCGTGACGTCGCCAGCGTGCCGGTCAGCGCCATCCCGATCCGCCGCCGCATCGACTGAGCGGCGGTGCAGAACGTTGGTCGTCGCGCATCCACTGCCGGTGAGACACAGAGTATTGCGCCCCCGCTCATACTCACCTGTCAGCCTCGGCGGAGACACTTGCTAGAATTCTGAAGTTAACGGCCACACCTCCCTGGTGCGGCTCACCTTGTTCGATGGTGACTACCGACACCAAGCAGCAGCGCTGCGTGTGCTGCTTGGCAGTCACTCTCACGTTTGCGGCCCCCCGCCCCCAATCGGCCTCCCCCATGTTGAAGTGGCTCCTCATCGCGTTGTTCATCGCATCGGCGCTCTACATCCATTACCGCGGTCGCGTGCGGCACCGGCTCAGCCGGCAGTTGCTGGACCATTCCACCTTCATGGCCCCCATCAACACGCTGATGTACCTGTGTTCGCGGGTGCCGACCACGCCATTCATCGACCCGGGCAAGGAATTTCCCGAGCTGGCGCCGCTGCGCGCCAGCTGGCCACTGATCCGCGACGAAGCGGTGGCGTTGCAGCAGATGCAGAAGATCCGCGCTGCTGAAGGCTATACCGACATTGGCTTCAATTCGTTCTTCCGGCGTGGCTGGAAGCGCTTCTATCTGAAGTGGTACGGCACCGCGCATCCGTCGGCAGCCGAATTGTGTCCGCAGACCACCGCCTTGCTGAAGTCCATTCCCACGGTCAAGGCAGCGATGTTCGCCGAGCTGCCGCCGGGCAGCGAACTACGCCCACACCGCGACCCGTTCGCCGGCTCCATGCGCCTGCACCTGGGCCTGGCCACACCCAACGACGACCGTTGCTTCATCGACGTCGACGGGCAACGCCACAGCTGGCGCGATGGCGAGTGGACCATGTTCGATGAGACCTACATCCACTACGCGCGCAACGACACCGACCAGGACCGCATCATCCTGTTCTGCGATATCGAACGCCCGATGCGTTGGCGCTGGGCAGCGGCGGTGAACCGCTTCGTCGGCCGCAGCCTGCTCTCGGCCGGCGCCTCGCCCAATCAGGAAGGCGACAAGACCGGCGGCATCAACCGCGTGTTCCGCTACTTCTACGCCGCGCGCCTGAAGGCCAAGGCGCTGAAGGAACGCAACAACCCGCTGTACCAGACGCTCAAGTGGGGCATCTTCGTGCTGGTGGTAGTGGGGATCGTGCTGCTGTAATACCGGACCAACCGCGTAGGAGCGCACCCGGGCGCGACCGGGCTTCCCGGTAACGCCTCATCGCGCCCAGTGCGCTCCTACGCAGCGCTGGCCCATGCCGGGCGATGCAATCAGCGCGATACCTGCGCAATCCATTCCTGCAGGTTGTAGTAGTTGGTGACGCGGGTGATCTTGTCGCCCTGCACGTCGAAGAACGCACCGCCCACCAGCACATAGGTCTGCCCGGTGGCCTCGGGCAGGCCTTCGTCGGTGGTGTGATAGACGCCATGCACCACGTACTCGGCGCCGACCCGGGTGCCATCGTCGCTGGCGATGACGACCACATCGCGCAATTGCTCGCGGTAACTGTCGTTCATGCGTTGCAGGAACGCGGCAAATTCGTTGCGGCCGATTTCGCGCGAGCCTTGGTTGAGGTCGTGGGCGACGTCCTCGGCCAGGAACGCCAACATGCCGTCCCAGTCGCCACGGTTGAATGCTGCGTAGTAGGCCTGGACCAGGCCGATGGCGTGTTGCCGATGGGTCTCGCTCATGCTCGAACCTACCGCTGGGAAAGCCGCATCATAGGCCTGCGGTCACGGCCCTTGCACCACCAGGTCGCGGTGGAAGTAATACACCTCCTGCAACAGGAAGCGCCAGCTGGTATGGAAGCTGCGAAAGCGCGTGCTCGGCGTGGACGAGGCCAGCGCGTCGATACCCAGTTCCTGGCTCAGTCGCAGCGCACGCGCCATGTGCAGTGGGTCGCTGACGATGATCGCCCGATGCAGGCCGTGCCGCTCCATCAGCGTGCGCGCCTGTTCCAGGTTCTGCCGGGTGGTACGCGAGGTGGTTTCGATCACGATGGCGTCCGGCGGGATGCCGTGGCGCAGCGCGTAGCGCCGGGCCACCTGCGATTCGGCAAAGCGCGCACCGTTGCCGAAGCCGCCGGTGAACAACAGCCGCGGCGCATAGCCCTGCGCGTACAGATCCAGTGCATGCCGGATGCGTTCTTCAAACACCGGCGAAGGGCGCGCATCGTAGGCCGCCGCGCCCAGCACGATGATGACATCGGCCGGCGCGGCCTGATCGCGGTCGCCGACCCACACGATCCAGCCTGCCACGGCCACCAGCCAGATCAGCGCCAGCATGCACAACCGCCAGCCCCAGCCCCACAGGCCGAGCCCGCGCGAGCGCCTGCTCACGCCGCGGCCCAAGGCAAGGCGTCCAGATCGACATTGCCGCCGGACAGGATCAGCCCCACCCGGCGTCCGGCAAACCGTGCAGGATGGGCCAGGACCGCCGCCAGGGCGATCGCCGAAGACGGCTCGACCACTTGCTTGAGCAACTGCCAGACCAGCCGCATGGCCTGCACCACCGCGGCATCGTCCACCGTGACCACCTGCGCCCCGGCGCGCTGCAGCACTGCGAAGTTGGGCGCGCCCAAGGTGCCGCGCAGGCCGTCGCAAATGGTATCGGGCACGAAATCGACCAGCCTCTGCCCGGCCGCCAGCGAACGCGCGGTGTCGGCTGCGCCGGCAGGCTCGGCCAGCACCAGCTCGCAGTCCGGCGACGCCTGCAGCGCCAGTGCGGCGCCGGCCGCCAGCCCACCACCGCCGACCGGCGCCACCAGCACATCCAGCCCGCCGCTTTGGTGCAGCAGCTCCAGCGTGGCGGTGCCCTGCCCGGCGATCACCGCACGATCGGTATACGGGTGCACCAGCGTGGCGCCGCTGCCGGCCTGCACCTCGGCGCACATCTGTTCCCGCGCCGCGATGGTCGGCGCGCAACGCCATAACGTGGCGCCGTGCCGGGAGATATTGGCGAGCTTGGCCGCCACCGCGCCTTCGGGCACCACCACATGGCAGCCGATGCCACGCGTGCGTGCGGCAAGCGCCAGCGCCGCGCCGTGATTCCCGGAGGAATGCGTGACCACACCGCGCGCAGCCAGCGCATCCGGCAGCGACCATACGGCATTGCAGGCGCCCCGGAACTTGAATGCGCCACTGCGCTGCAGATGCTCGGCCTTGAAGAACAACTGCGCACTGCTGAGCGCATCCAGGCTGTGCGATGTCAGCAACGGTGTCGGCGCGCAGTGCGGCGCAATCCGCGCAGCGGCTTGCAGGACGTCGGAATGGGCAAGGGGGACCGTCTCGATCATGCCTGCAAGATTAACGTATCGCCTCCTCTTCACGGGTCGCACGCACTGCCGCCGCGCATGCTGGATCGATGACAAAGCGTCGCAATGCCGCACAATTAAGGACCGATTCAATACATCGGTTCGACAGTGGCACCATGGTTGCAGGAGGGCACCATCCATGAAATTCCGTCTGATCGTCGCCGCCGGGCTGCTGGCCCTGGGCGGCTGCGCAACTTACGACTACACCGGCGGTGGGTCGGGCGGCTATTACCGTGGTGCGCCTGCCGTGCAGTATCGCTATCCGCCCGGCTACTCCCCGTACTTCTACGGCAACCCGTACGGTCTGCCGTATGGCTATGGCGCCGGGTCGATCAGCCTGTACGACTACCCGGTATACCCGGTCTATCGTGGTGGTGGCGGCTACTACTACCGGCAGTACGATCGCCGTCCGCAGTACCGTCCGCCGCGCCCGAACGGCTCGTTCAACAACGGGCCGCGCCCCGGCAGCTCGCGGCCGCAACAACCCAACCGCCCACCGGCAACCGGCGCACCGCCGTCGCGGCCGCCACCGCGTATCGGCGCACCGCCGCGTGTCATTCGCGAGATCCAGCGGCAAACCGCGCCGCGCACGACACGCGAACAGATTCCGTAGGGCGCTGACTGCGACCTGGCCCACACTTGGCGATATTGGGGGCTTGCGTTCAGCTGACGATTGGCTGCAAGCTAGGTGCTCTGTGTGACCAGCCACGTCATTTTTTGACCGGGCCAGCCCCACTGAACGACTTATGTCGATGTCCGACAGGGAAATCTGGATCCCCCCTGTTCCGGCCCTGTCGGATATCGGCGCCTACAGCACAGAAAGCCCCGGCATGCCGGGGCTTTCTGTTTTTGTTCCGATGTTGCCGAGCAGGCGCTGCAGCGCAGGGGGCGCATGCGCAAACTCGCAGGAATCATAAAAAATAAGGGCCGGCAGTCCCCCGACTACCGACCCTTACGCTACCCCATCGCACGCGCGGCTGGCCCCTGTTCCAATTCCAGCCTTTGCGCCCATGTCGCAATGCCACGACGGGTGCAGTAGGGATATCCGCACGAAACATGCCAACTTGAGGGTCACTTGCTGAAAATGTGATTTTCACCACACTTTCCACCGAGCAAGTGACCTGTCCCGCCCTTCAGCCGATACTTCTGCGGCCGTTTTCCCTTTTCCGTTCCTGGTCCATGCCCATGTCCGACTCCTTCTATCGCTACGACGTCATCGTGATCGGAGGTGGCCATGCCGGCACCGAGGCCGCCCTGGCGTCTGCACGCACGGGGGCGCGTACCTTGCTGCTCACCCACAACATCGAGACGGTGGGAGCGATGAGCTGTAACCCGGCCATCGGCGGGATCGGCAAGGGCCACCTGGTCAAGGAGATCGACGCACTCGGCGGGGCGATGGCACGTGCAGCGGATCTGGCCGGCATCCAGTGGCGCACGCTCAACGCCTCCAAGGGGCCGGCAGTGCGTGCCACGCGCTGCCAGGCCGACCGCAACCTGTACCGCACTGCGATCCGCTGCATCGTCGAGGCCCAGCCCAACCTGACCGTCTTCCAGGCGGCCGTGGACGATCTGATCATTCATCACGGCGCCAGCGAAGCCGACAGCGTACGTGGGGTCATCACCCAGACCGGGCTACGTTTCCAAGCGCCTTCGGTGGTGCTGACGGCCGGCACGTTCCTGGCCGGCAAGATCCATGTCGGCCAAACGCAGTACGCGGCCGGGCGCATGGGCGATCCGCCTGCCACCACGCTGGCCGCGCGCCTGCGCGAGCGCCCGTTCGCGATCGACCGGCTCAAGACCGGCACCCCGCCGCGGATCGACGGGCGCACCCTCGATTACGGCGTGATGGCCGAGCAGCCCGGCGACGACCCATTGCCGGTGATGTCGTTCATGGGCCAGGTCAGCGACCATCCGCGCCAGGTCAGCTGCTGGATCACCCAGACCACCGAGCAAACCCACGAGATCATTCGCAACGCGCTGCATCGCTCGCCGCTGTATTCGGGGCAGATCGAAGGCATCGGCCCGCGCTACTGCCCGTCGATCGAAGACAAGGTGGTGCGTTTTGCCGAGAAGACCAGCCACCAGATCTTCGTCGAACCCGAAGGCCTGGAAGTGGCCGAGATCTATCCCAACGGTATTTCCACCTCGCTGCCGTTCGATGTGCAGCTGGCGCTGGTGCGCTCGATCCACGGCTTTGCGAACGCGCACATCACCCGCCCCGGCTACGCCATCGAGTACGACTTCTTCGACCCGCGCGGGCTCAAGGCCTCGCTGGAGACCAAGGCGGTGGGCGGGCTGTTCTTCGCCGGGCAGATCAACGGGACCACCGGTTACGAAGAGGCGGCCGCACAGGGTCTGCTCGCAGGGCTCAACGCAGCGCGCCATGTGCAGGGGCTGCCGGCGTGGTCGCCGCGCCGCGATGAGGCCTACCTGGGCGTGCTGGTGGACGATCTCATTACCCACGGCACCACCGAGCCGTACCGCATGTTCACCAGCCGCGCCGAATACCGATTGCAGCTGCGCGAGGACAATGCCGATGCGCGCCTGACCGGTGTCGGGCGTGAAATGGGCCTGATCGACGATGCGCGCTGGGCGCGCTTTGCGGCCAAGCAGGAGGCCGTGCAACGCGAAACGGCGCGGCTGGCTGCACTGTGGGCCACACCGGGCAATGCGCTGGGCCGGGAGGTGGCCAACGTGCTGGGCGTGACGGTCAGCCGCGAAACCAACGTGCTGGATCTGATCAAGCGCCCGGAACTCAATTACGCCACTTTGATGCGGGTGCCGACCCTGGGCCCGGGCGTGGACGATGCGCAGGTGGCCGAGCAGGTCGAGATCAGCGTCAAGTACGCCGGTTATCTGGATCGCCAGCGCGACGATATCGCGCGTCAGCAACGTCACGAAACCACGCCGATCCCGGACGGTTTCGATTACGCCAGCGTGCGCGGCCTGTCGATCGAAGTGCAGCAGAAACTCGAACGCGTGCGCCCCCAGCACATCGGTCAGGCACAACGGATTCCCGGCATGACCCCGGCGGCGATCTCGCTGCTGCTGGTGCATCTGGAGCGCGCACGACGCAGCCAAGTGGCGTGATCGACGCGGCGGGCCCTGCCCGGCGCCACTGATCGTTGGCATCCATCCCTCTGACGACAGCGGCGACCGCGCCGGTCATCGCGAAACGATGGCGTGTCCCGATTTGCGAACACGCGGGCGAGCAAAGGCGACCTGAGCCGACCGAACGGTCGAAGCGGGCTCGAGCGTTATTGCTATGATTTGCCAACGACGACACATTTCGACACATGAACGTATCCAGCACGTTATTGCCGGCGATGTTCCGCAGCGTCTGCGCTCTGCTGCTGTTGACACTGGCATGCAGTTGGCCGGCGCATGCCAAGACCGAAGAAGACGGGCGTTACTGGCTGAGCGTTTACGCGCAAGGCAGGCTACCGGTCGAAAACCTGTACTGGAGCATGGATGTCCATCCGCGCTGGCGCGAGGAAGGCGAACAGTTCGATCAACTGATCTTGCGACCTGCCGTGTTCTATCGGCTCAATCCCAAGGCCAGTGTCTGGATGGGTTACGACACCATCATCAGCCATCCGGCCGAGCAGCCATCCAACCGCGAAAATCGCTGGTGGGGGCAATTTCAATATCAATTCGATCCGATCGCCGAGATCACCATTACCAGCCGCACGCGCCTGGAACAGCGTCACCGCGAAGGCTTCCGCGATGAAGGGTATCGCGTGCGGCAGATGATCCGCGCGGTGCGCCCCAGCGGGTTCAGTCCGCAATTGTCGTGGGTCGCGTTCAACGAAGTGTTCGTCAATCTGGATCAGACCCGATGGGGCGCGCAACGCGGTCTCGATCAGAACCGGGTGTTTGTCGGCATCAACTGGAAATTCAATGCCATTGCCAACGCCGATGTCGGTTACCTGAATCAGTTCGTCAACACGCGTGCGGTGGATCGGGAAAACCACGTCTTGATGACCACGTTCCGCTTCAATTTCTGAGCACCGCGTGCGCGTGGCCTAGTTGCAGGGCGAGGTTGAAGGCAGTGCGTTTCAATCGACGCCGGACGCCATGCTGGGCGATTCGAGAAAACCTGCGCGTTGCCAACGAGCAGCCGATGGCAACCATGACAGTCCGCGTGGTACGCCGCGGCGCCAGCAGACGGGCAGGCGCATGCCTGCATCCAGGTCTTCTTGTCGCAGGGCGCACAGGCATGCGATGCCACACGCACCGAAGCTGCAGTGATACCGCCGCTGTTGCGCCAGCGCGAGCATCGGCACGGCTGCCGCCGGTTGTCAGGCGGCCCTGCGTTCGATCGCCGGCAGCAGGCGCTGGCGCAGCGTCAGTGCCGCCAGGTCCAGCGTTTCACCGGCCGCACGCAAGACGCTGCCCATGTTGATGAAGCCATGGATCATGCCCGGGAAGCTATGCAGGGTGACTTCCACTCCCGCCGCACGCAGGCGCTCGGCATAGGCGCGGCCTTCGTCGTAGAGCATGTCGCGGTCGCAGACCACGACCAGCGCAGGCGCAACGCCGGCGACATCCGGCGCCAGCATCGGCGAGACACGCCAGTCATCGGCCACCGCCATATCCGGCAGCAGGTGGCGGTTGAAGAATTCCACCGCTGCCGCCGTCAACGGCGGCAGGCCGGCGTTGAGCGAGCGCGATGGATACAAGCCGCTGTCCTGGCGCGCGTCGGTCAGCGGATAGACCAGCAGCTGGCAACGCAAGGCGATTCCGGCATCGCGCGCGGCCAGTGCGGCAACCGCGGCCATGGCGCCGCCGATACTGTCGCCGCAGACGGCAAGGCGCTGCACATCGGCGCCGACCGTGTCCGGGTGCGCAACCAGCCAATGCAATATCGCAATGACATCTTCCACACCGGCCGGCGCCGGGTGCTCGGGGGCCAGACGGTAATGGATCGCCAGCACCTGACAGCCAGCACGCGCTGCCAATTGCCGACACACATCGTCATGCGACTCCAGATCGCCGACCAGACCTCCGCCGCCGTGCACGTACAGGCAGGTCGGGGCTGGGCCGGTTGCGAGCCCGGTGGGGCGATACAAGCGCAAAGGCACTGCACCGGTAGCGGCATCGGCATTCAGATCGCGTACCTCGGCCATCTCGATGCGCGGGAAACCGAACTGCGCGCCCACCGCGCGCATCATCGCGCGCGCGCCTTCGATCGGCAGGGTTTCCATGGGCGGCTGCGCCGCCTCTTGAAGCTGGGCGAACAGGCGCACGACATCAGGATCAAACGACATGACGAACTCTCCGAGAAACAGTTGTCGAGCTTGCCAGATTGTTATGAACCATCACTATTCAACTCGTTAACTAGTATTAACGGATTGACCTGCTGGCCGGGCACACATGCGAAAAGCCCAGGATTGCCGGGAAAAATAGGCGCCCCTACGTGGACCCGCCCCTTGGCAACGGTGCAGGTACGGCAGCCCCGCGCCTTGAATTTGCTGCGCTGCATCGCGACCACTGCGCTGCTGCGGACCTGACAGCTGGCGCAGCGACCTGCTGGCAATTCCTAATCGTTGTCTTCGGCAGCGGCTTCGCGGCCTTGCTGGCGAATGAGGTTTTCCTGGCGCGCATCTTCGATCGAGGCACGGACGGCGCGTACATCGGCGCGGCGGGTGTCGAATTTGAAGCGCCCGGTGAGCACGCTGTCCGGGCGCAGTTCGCCCTTTTCGAACAGCGCCCACATCTCTTCGCCGTAATGGGTGTTCAGCAGTTCGGGCGCGAAACGGCCAAGGCAATCGCGCAGGTTGTGCACGTCGCGCAGCAGCATGTCGCGCGCGGCATTGTTGCCGGCGGCGCTGACCACCTGCGGAAAGTCGATCACCACCGGGCCATCGGGCGAAACCAGCACGTTGTATTCGGACAGATCGCCGTGCACCAGGCCCAGCGACAGCATCTTGACCACATCGCCGATCAGGCTTGCATGGAAGGCACGCGCCTGATCGGGCTCCAGTTCCACTTCGCCCAGCCGCGGTGCGCTGTGACCGGCGTCATCGGTAACCAGATCCATCAGCAGCACGCCGTGGAAGTAACCGCGCGGTTTGGGCACATGCACGCCGGCATCCACCAGTTGATAGAGCGCATCGGCTTCGGTGTTCTTCCAGGCGGTTTCAGCTTCCTTGCGGCCGAACTTGGTGGCCTTGCCCATCGCACGCGCCTGACGGCTGCCACGCACCTTACGGCCTTCCTGGTACTGCACGCGGGCCTGGAAACTGCGTTGCGCCATGTCCTTGTAGACCTTGGCGCACAGGATCTCCGCGCCTGCGCTCACCACGTAGACGGATGCTTCCTTGCCGCTCTTCAGTGGTCGCAACACTTCGTCGATGACGCCGTCGTCGATCAGCGGCTGCAGGCCGTTGGGGGTTTTCATGGACTAAGAGCACCGATCCGTCACAAACCAGCGGCGATTATGCGGCAAGCAGGGTGAAGCGCTTACATGCCCATGCACAGAGTGTGAGCCGGGGCATGCCATGGCGCGAGCGCTTACCATGCATGGACCTGTCCGCTGCCGCACTCCTATGCCCGAGCCCGCCTCCAGCCGCCGCAAACGTCCCGCCGCCGTGGTTGCGGCCGGCAGCGATCGCGGCCTGCCGCATGAGCTGATGCAGCAGATCGCCGCCGCCCAGGGCGATCCGGACTTCATGACCTCGCTGGGGCGCGGGCTGGTGGTACTGAGCGTGTTCGCGCAGCACGCGCGCGAAGTGACGATGTCGCAGATCAGCCTGGAAACCGGCATTTCGCGCGCGGCTGTCCGGCGCGTGCTGCATACGCTGGCCAAGCTCGGCTATGTGGGCGAGCAAGGACGTGGCTACGTGTTGCTGCCGCGCGTGCTGGGAATCGGCGGCGCGTACGCGGCGTCTTCATCGATGACCGCGGCCGCGCAGCCGGTCCTGGACGGGCTGCGCGACCAGTTGCACGAATCGTGTTCGCTGGGCGTGCTGGATGGCGACGACCTGTTGTACGTGGCGCGATCGGAAACGGTGCGCATCATGTCGATCGGGCTGCGCCCGGGTACGCGGCTGCCGGCCTACTGCACCTCGATGGGCCGCGTGCTGCTGGCCGCCCTGCCCGGCGACACCTTGCAGGCGTATCTGGAACGTACCACCTTGCGTCCGCGGACCGACCGCACGGTGACCCAGGCCTCGGCATTGCTGGAGGTGCTGGCGCGCACGCGCCGCAAGGGCATGTGCCTGACCGATCAGGAACTGGAAATCGGCCTGCGCTCGATCGCCGTGCCGGTGCGCAACCTGCGCGGCGAGGTGATCGCCGCGCTCAACATCGGCGCCCAGGCAGGGCGGGTGAGCCTGCAGACGATGCAAACGCAGTTGCTGGAACCGCTGAAGCAGGCGGCGCAACGGCTGGGAACCTTGCTGAGCTAGTGCGCGACAAGGCGGCGCTGACGGAGCATGCAGACTGCGCATGCGCTTGCGCTGCGTGAGCTGGCAGTACAGCGATGGAGCACAGGTCAAGCAATTGCAACTCCGCATTCCGCGTGGGCCGATGCGCATACGGACGACTGGTCGCAAAGCGCTGCGCACCCCAGGTACGGATTAATTGCCACCCGTTGTTGCGCCCTTACCGGCTCAGAACGGCGACGAAAGTCGCGCGATCCGTCATCAGTGCGTGGGATGCGTGCAGGAGCTGGAGTTGCGACTTGGCACGGACCGAGTCCGAGCATGTGCCGCGCCCGGCTGGCGGCCGCGCAGTCGTCCTGTGCGCTGCGCTTGGAGCGTGTTATGTACGTTGAGTTGAGTGCGAAGCGGAAGGTGGCCGTCAGCGGCACGAGTGCGCGCCGGTGGCGGCCAACGGATCTCATCTCAACGTGCATGACACGCTCTAGCGCGGCCGGTGCAGAAAGCTCACCACCGTGTCCACCCAGGCCGCGTGGCTGTCTTCGACCTGGGCCACGTGGTCGGCGTGCGGCAGGGTCACCCAGCTGCGATCTTCGCTGCGCAGACGTGCGTAGAGATGGGCGTTGTCTGCCTGGGTGGCGATCGGGTCGTCGACGCCGCGCAACAGCAGCACCGGCAGCGTTGCGACCTGCTCGGGGTGGAAGGCGAACTGCTCCATCGCGCGCCAGTCGGTGCGCACCGGGTCCGCTGCCAGCGCCTGGGCGACGTAAGCCGCACGTACGCTCGGTGGTGCCGCGTTGGCGGTGATGAAATCCTCGCCGGCCGCAGCGGCCGTGGTGGGTGTGCGCAAGGGCCGATCCGCCGGAACCGCTGACGCGGGTGGTGTATCCACATCGTCCGGGAAGCCGAACAACACCAGTGCGGAAATCTCTTGCGGTTGCTGCTGCGCGAGCAGCAACGCCACTCGCGCGCCGTTGGAATAGCCCAGCAGTGCGGGCGGCGGCACATCGGGATGTGTCTGCGCGACCCAGGCCAGCACGCTGCGGACATCGGCCACTGCACGGGCGGGCGTATTCCAGCCCGTGCGGTCGCGTGGGCTGCCGCCGTAGCCGCGCAGATCCACCGCGTACGCGGCAAACCCGGCTTGCGCGAGCGCCGCAAGGACAGAGCGCGCATCACGCGGCTCGTCAGGCACCTGCAAATCGAAGTTGGGCAATGCGCTCCAGGTGCGGCCGTGCACCAGCACGATCGTGCCACGCGGCTGCGCGGGCACGCGCGACCACACCGCCAGCGTCTGCCCATCGTCGGTGCGCACCTGCGACAACACGGTGCCGGGGCCGGGCTGCGGTTGTGCGTGCAGCGCCGCAGCAGCCAATGACAACAACAGCAGGCAGGCAAATCGATGCGGCATGCGATGTCTCCGGACGCGGTGGGTTGAGCGCGGCCAACGCGCGCGCGCAGGCCGAAGTGGGCGGCGCGCCAGGCAGCACAGTGTACGAGTGGCCCAGCCGCACCGAGAACGACCTTACCCGGGTTGCGCTGTCGATGCTGTGCCGGCGTCGGCGGCTTGTTCTTCCAGGATCGGCCTGGCCAGCGCGAACGCGTGGTTGGCGGCCGGCACGCCGCAGTAGATCGCCGCCTGCAGCAGCACTTCCTTGATCTGCGCAGGCGTCACGCCGTTGTTGCGCGCCGCACGCACGTGCAGCTTGAATTCGTCGTCGTGGCCCAGCGCGATCATCATCGACAAGGTGATCAGCGAACGGGTGTGGGCCGGCAGGCCATCGCGGGTCCAGATGCCGCCCCAGGCGTAGCGGGTGATCAGGTCCTGGAATTCCTCGGTGAAATCGCTGCGCGCGGCCAGCGCGCGATCGACATGCGCATCGCCAAGGACGCGGCGGCGTACACGCATGCCGGCTTGATAACGTTCGTCTTCGTGCATGGGGTGTCCTTGCAAGGTGGGAAAGCTCACTCGCCCTGAAGAAAGCCGAGCACCGCGTGGTTGAACGCGGCCGGCGACTCCAGGTTGCAGATGTGGCGGCCGGGCACCTGGGCGTAATGACCGTGCGGCGCGGCATAGGCGATCTCGCGCAGGTCAGGCGGCGGACACACCGGGTCGTCGTCGCCGGCCAGCGCCAGCAGCGGCAGGCTCAGCCCGTCCAGTGCACCGCGGAAATCCGCATCGGCCACCGCCTGGCAGCAGGCGATGTACCCGGCCGGCGAAGTGGAGACGAAGGCAGCGGCGATCATGTCCAGGCGCTGCGCGTGGCTGACGGCAAATTCCGGGGTAAACCAGCGTTGCAGCGTGGCATCGATCAGCGTCGGAAGGCCCTCGCTGCGCACCTGTTCGATGCGGGTTTCCCAGGTGGCGGCATTGCCGATCTTCTGGGCGGTGGCGCATACCACCAGCCGGCGCAAGCGCTGCGGTGCATGCAGGCCCAGCCACTGGCCGGTGAGCCCGCCGATCGACAGGCCGCAGAAATCGCTTTGTGCGATCTCCAGCGCGTCCCACAGTGCCAGCACGTCCCGACCCAGGTCGGCCACGCCATACGGGCCGGGCGGCGTCTCCGAATACCCGTGGCCACGGCGGTCGTAGCGCAGGATGCGGTAGTGCGGGGCGAAGGCTTCGATCTGCACGTCCCACATGTGCAGATCGGTGCCCAGCGAATTGCAGAAGGTCAGCCAGGGGCGTCCTTCGGTGCCGTCCAGGCGGTAATGCAGGCGATGCGTGGGCAACTGGAGATAAGCCATCGAGGCACCGTCAACAGGAAGAAGATCCAGCCAGCACGCGGTCGATCCACACCGAGGACATGCCGCGCCAACTTGCGCTATCGAACACTGCCTGCAGTTGCGCGTGCGTGAGCACCGCGCGCAGATGCCGTTGCTGTGCCTGCGCGCGCAGCGCTGCCTGTTCCACCAGGGCGTGCGCCTGCGGCTTGCCTAGGTGTGGCGCGAGCGCGAACACCGCCGCCTCGGCGTAGAGCAGCCCGCCGTGGCTGTCCAAATGCGCCTGCATGCGCGTGCGATCCAGTTCCAGGCCGGACAGGCACAGCTGCATCTGCGCCAGGCTGCCGGCGGTGAGGCAGACGATCTGCGGCAAGGTGTCCCATTCGGCATGCCATTGGCCGGCCGCGCGCTCGTGCGGCTGTGCCATGGCGCTGAACAAGGTGGCGACCAGGCCCGGTACGCGGGTGGCCGCAGCCACCGCTGCCACGCTGGAGGCCGGATTGCGCTTGTGCGGCATCGCCGACGAGCCGCCCTTGCCGGTGGCGGCCGGCTCGAACGCTTCGCCCACCTCCGATTGCATCAGCAACACCACGTCGCCGCCGATCTTGCCCAACGTGCCAGCCAGCAGGCCGAAGGCGCAGCCGACCTCGACGATGCGGTCGCGCGCGGTATGCCAGGGCAGCGCAGGCAGCGGCAACGCCAGCGTGCTCGCCAAGGCCTGCGCCACTTCCAGGCCACGGCCCTGCAACGAGGCCAGGGTGCCGGCCGCGCCGCCGAACTGCAGCACCAGGGCATCGCGCCGCAAGCCGTGCAGGCGCTGCTGCGCACGCTGCAGGGCGTCCAGCCAACCGGCGACCTTGAGCCCGAAGGTGACCGGCACGGCCTGTTGCAGCAGGGTGCGTCCGGGCAGGCCGGTGTTGCGCTCGCTTTCGGCCAGCACCGCCAGATCGGCGTACAGGGCGTGCAGACGCGGCAGCAACAGATCGAGCGCAGCGCGCAGCTGCAGCACCGTGCCGGTATCGATGACGTCCTGGCTGGTCGCGCCCCAGTGCACCCAGCGCGCAGCGGAGTTGTCGTGCGCGGCCACCTGCGCGGTCAGCGCCTTGACCAGCGGAATGGCGGGGTTGCCGGCCAGCGCCGTGGCCTGCGCCAACGCGGCCAGGTCGTAGTGCTGCACATCGCAGGCAGCGGCAATGGCCTGCGCGGCCTCGGCGGGAATCACCCCGCACTGCGCCTGGGCGCACGCCAGTGCGGACTCGAACTGCAGCATCGCCTGCACGCGCGCGGCATCGTCGAACAAGGCCTCGCACGCAGGCGCGCCGAACAAGGATCCCAACAACGAAGATGTCGCGCTCATGCATTGCATCTCTAGGCGTGCCGGCAGCATCGCACCGATGTCCCAGGGTGCCAACTAGACCAAAGGGCAATGCATGCGGCGCGCCTGCCACTGCCGGGGTGATGTGGATGAGGCCATGCGTACTTGCGGTGCGTGCACGCGCGTTTGCCACGCGGACCGCCGCCCCTGAGGCGTGTGCGTGCGCCGTCATGGCGCATTGCGTGCCGCCGGAGAGACCTGGGCGGTTTTGTGGCGGCGGGCGCTTGTGCACTCGCGCGCGTAGCGCTGTTGGCGCTGTTGGCGCTGTTGGCGCGGCAGCGTGCCGGCAGGATGCAGCGCGGTCCCCGCACACAGACGGCGTTTCAAGATCGGCATGCGGATCAATAGCGGAAGAACACCGTTTCCGCTTCACCCTGCATGTGGATGTCCCAGGTGTAGGCACCACCTGGAAGCGGCTGGGCCAGCAAGGTGGCGCGCCGCTCAGCCGGCACCAGCGCCAGGATCGGGTCGCTGCCCAGCTGCGGGTCGTCGGCGAAATACAGCCGCGTCGACGCCGCGCGCAGCAGGCCGCGCATGAACACCAGCACCGTCAGATGCGCTGCTTGCTGCTTGCCGTCCGGGCCCGCCACCCTGCCCGGCTTGATGGTGCTGAAGGAAAAACGCCCGTGCGCGTCGGTCGGCACGCGGCCCCAGCCGTCGAAGCTGGGGTCGTGCGCCTGGCAGCGAGGGTCGGCCGCATGCGCATAGATGCCGGCAGCATCGGCTTGCCACACTTCCAGCACCGCATCGGCCACGGGCGCGCCGGCACCATCGAAGATGCAACCGCTGATCTGCACATGCGCGCCCGCTGCCTGCGCAGGTGCGATCTGTTGGCGATACAGCGGCTCCAAGCCAAGCCGGTAATATGGGCCGACGGTCTGCGACGGCGTTGCATGCAGGCTCATCGTGTCACTCCCAGACCGTTTGCTTGCGACCGCGCAAGACGATGTCGAAGCGGTAGGCCAATGCGTATTCGCTGACCGCATTTTCCCAGTCGAAACTGGACACCATGCGTTCACGCGCCAACGCATCGTCGACGCAGTTGTAGATGGGGTCGTGCGCCAGTAGCGGGTCGCCGGGGAAATACATCTGAGTGACCAGCCGCTGCCCGATGCCATCGCCGTGCAACGAAAAATGGATGTGCGCCGGCCGCCAGGCGTTGTAGTGATTGCGCCACGGATACGCGCCCGGCTTGATGGTCTTGAAACTGTAGCGGCCGTGCGCATCGGTCAGCACCTGGCCGGTGCCGCGGAAGTTGGGGTCCAGCGGTGCGTCGTGCTGGTCGCCAGCGTGCTGGTAGCGGCCTGCCGCATTGCATTGCCACACTTCAACGATGCTGTTGCGGACCGGCCTGCCGTTTTCGTCGAGCACGCGGCCGGAGACGATGATGCGCTCGCCCAGCGGCGCGCCACTGAAACCGGCAGTGAGATCGGCCGCGTGCGCGCCCAGCGTAAGCCGGTCCAGGCGCGGGCCAGTGACTTCCGACAGCGTGACCGGCAGGTCGATCGGCGCACGCGTGGGCCCGCGCAGGGTGGTGGAAGCGTATGCCGGATGCAGGTAGGCCGGCTGCGTACCGGGCCGGCTGCGGCGATAACCGAGCAGCGGTTCGGCGGCGATGGCAGGTTGCTCAGCGGTGGGATCGCGCATCTTGAATCTCCGTCGGCAGCAAGACGACTCGAACGACATGGGTGCGAGGGAAGGACGAGGGAGGTTGCAACGGCAGGTTCACAGGCGCTCGATCGCCAACGCCACGCCCTGCCCCACGCCGATGCACATGCTGGCCAGCCCGAACCGCCCGTTGCCCGCCTCCAGCTGCCGCAGCAAGGTCAGCGCCAGCCGCGCGCCGCTCATGCCGAGCGGATGCCCAAGCGCAATGGCGCCACCGTTGGCATTGACGTGTGCGGCATCGTCGGCCAGGCCCAATGCACGCGTGCAGGCCAGCGCCTGCGCGGCGAAGGCTTCATTGAGTTCGATCGCATCGAACTGCGCGATGCGCAGGTTCAAGCGCGCCAGCAGACGCTCGGTGGCCGGCACCGGGCCGATGCCCATGTACGCCGGCTCCACGCCCGCCGAGGCGAACCCCAGCACACGCGCACGCGGCGTCAGCCGATGCGTCTGCACGGCCTGCGCCGAGGCCAGCAGCAAGGCAGCGGCGCCATCGTTGAGACCGGAGGCATTGCCGGCCGTCACGGTACCGGGCTGGCGGAACACCGGTTTGAGCTTGGCCAACATCTCGGCGGTGGTGTTGGGACGCGGCGCTTCATCGTGTTCGACGGTGGAGGCATCGCCGCCCTTGCGCGCGGCCACGGCCACCGGGGTGATTTCTCCATCGAAAAAACCGGCCGCCTGCGCCGCCGCTGCGCGCTGCTGGCTGCGCAGGGCAAACGCATCCTGGTCTTGGCGCGCGATGGCATACCGCTGTGCCACGTTCTCTGCCGTTTCACCCATCAATTCGATGCCATAGACGGCTTGCAGGCGCGGATTGATGAAGCGCCAGCCCATGGTGGTGTCTTCCAGCTGCTGGGTGCGGGCGAAGGCGCTGTCGGCCTTGCCCATCACCCAGGGCGCGCACGACATCGATTCGACACCGCCGGCAATGGCAAGATCCAGTTCGCCGGCACGCATGCCGCGCGCCACCGTGCCGATCGCGTCCAAGCCCGAGCCGCACAGGCGATTGAGCGTGCTGCCCGGCACCGAAGACGGCACGCCGGCCAGCAACAGACTCATCCGCGCGACATTGCGATTGTCTTCGCCGGCCTGGTTGGCGCAGCCCAGGTACACATCGTCGATTGCGGCCGGCTCCAGCTGCGGCTGCCGCGCCAGCAATGCGGCGATCGGCACTGCGCCCAGGTCGTCGGCACGCATGCTGGACAAGGCGCCACCGTAACGGCCGATCGGCGTGCGGATGCCATCGATCAGATACACCTCGCTCATGCCTGGGCTCCCGCTGCCTGCGCGCCATGTGCCGCATCGGTGCGTGCCTGCAGCGCGCGCAGGGCGTCCAGCTCGGCACCGCTGGGCGGCGTGGTGTGTGCAAGGTCGGCGGCGAACCGGATCGGCCACCCGGTCGCCGCGCTGACCTGCTGGCGCGTGGTGCCGGGATGCAACGAGGTCACGGTGAGTTCGCGGGTCACAGGGTCGGGCTCCATCACGCACAGGTCGGTGACGACTACGGTCGGGCCGGCGCCGGGCAGGCCGGCACGCGCGCGCGCATCGCCCCCGTCCAGATGCCCGACCGTGGTGATGAAGTCCAAGCGTGAAACGAAGCTGCGTGTGGATTGGCGCATGATGATGAACACCTGCTTGGCGCTGGCCGCGATTTCCGGCGCGCCACCGGCGCCGGGAAGCCGCGTCTTCGGTGCGTCATAGGAGCCAATCACGGTGGTGTTGAGGTTGGCGTAGCGATCGATCTGCGCCGCGCCCAGAAAGCCCACGTCCACGCGCCCGCCCTGCAACCAGTAGCGGAAGATCTCTGGCGTGGAGACCACGGTGTCGGCGGTTTCGGCCAGCTCGCCATCGCCGATCGAGAGCGGCAAAACCTGCGGGCGCGCACCGATCGGGCCGGATTCGTAGATCAAGGTGACGTCGGGCGCATGCGTAAGCCGCGCCAGATTGGCGGCAGTGGACGGCAAGCCGATGCCGACAAAACACACCGCGCCATCGGGCAGGCGACGCGCAGCGGCCACCGTCATCATTTCGTTGGTGCTGTAGGCGCTCATGCGGCCACCTGCTGCTGCGACCGTGCATACACGCGCTGAAAACCGGCGAAGTCGTCGGTGTCGAGAATATGCGCCTGGATCCAGGCCTGGAACGTCGCACGGTCGCGCGCGATCGCATCCCAGGCCAGATAGAACCGGTTGTCGCGCGCGTAATAGCCATGCGCATACGAGGGCGCGGCGCCACCGGGCACCACGCAGACCGCATCGACCACCCAACGCGGCAGGATGCAGGCATTGGGTGGCGCATCGAGGCTGTCGACGATCTCTTCCACCGTCACGATCACCTTGCGCGCTGCCAGCGCGGCCTCTTTCTGCACACCCAGAATGCCCCACAGCAGCACGTTGCCGCGGCGATCGGCCTGCTGGGCGTGGATCACCGTGACATCGGGATTGACGGCCGGCGAGGTGGCCAGTGTCTGGCCGGTATACGGGCACTGCAGGAACCTGATGCTGTCGTTGACGCGCGGCAGATCCGAACCGACATACCCGCGCAACACTGCAAACGGCAGCCCCGACGCACCGGCCACATAGGCATTGGCCATATCGGCGTGACTGTGTTCGCGAATCTGCAGCGGCTGCGGCCAGGCGTGTTCCACTGCATCGCGCAACCGGTGCAACGAGCCGACGCCGGGATTGCCGCCCCAGGAAAACCGCAGCGCTGTCGCGCAGCCGGCGCCGATCAACTGGTCGTAGATCAGGTCCGGCGTCATGCGCACCAGACGCAGCGCGCGCTTGCGCTGGCGAATGACTTCGTGCCCGGCCGCTTGCGGAATCAGATGGGTGAAGCCTTCCATCGCCACGCAGTCGCCATCGGCGATCAGCTGCGACACCGCGTCGGCGAGAGCGACGATTTCGGCCATTGCGTTCCCTTCAGCACAGCGAGCGTGGGGTCACGGTAGGCGCAGCCGACGGGACGGTCAATCCGATAATCGGTGACTCGAATCGATATTCGCACAATTTCGCCAGACCAGTGGCGCGCCCACATTGTCTCCGGTGTACACATAACTTCGCTCGCAAGCGGACGCCAGCGTTGCGATGCGCGCTAACTAGCTGCAGGCCGGCGCAAGCCGCGTCGCATCCAGGTTGCCTACATACCCAGGAGTCACGGTCATGTCGCAGTCCAAGCCGCTGTTTCCCCTCAACGCGTGGTATGCCGTTGCCTGGGACCATGAGATCAAGCACGTGCTCAGCCCGCGCAAGCTCTGCAACCTGGACGTGGTGGTCTACCGCACCACCGCCGGCACAGTCGTTGCGCTCGAAGACGCGTGCTGGCATCGGCTGGTGCCGTTGTCGATGGGCAAGCTGCGCGGCGACGATGTGGTGTGCGGCTATCACGGGCTGGTCTACAACACGCAGGGGCGCTGCGTGCACATGCCCTCGCAGGACACCATCAATCCCTCGGCCTGCGTGCGCAGCTTCCCGGTGGCCGAAAAACACCGCTACGTCTGGATCTGGCCGGGCGACCCGGCCAAGGCCGATACGCGCCTGATCCCCGACCTGCACTGGTCGCACGATCCGGCGTGGGCCGGCGATGGCCGTACCATCCACGCCAAATGCGACTATCGGCTAGTGCTGGACAACCTGATGGACCTGACCCACGAGACCTTCGTGCACGGCTCCAGCATCGGCCAGGACGAAGTGGCCGAAGCGCCATTCGATGTGGTGCATGGCGATCGCAGCGTCATCGTGTCGCGCTGGATGCGCAATATCGACCCGCCGCCGTTCTGGGCCAGCCAGATCGCCCGCCACCTGGACTACCGCGGCAAGGTCGATCGCTGGCAGATCATCCGTTTCGAGGCGCCCTCCACCATCGCCATCGATGTGGGGGTGGCCATCGCCGGCACCGGTGCGCCCGAGGGCGATCGCAGCCAGGGCGTCAACGGCTACGTGCTCAACACCATCACTCCCGAAACCGACACCACCTGCCATTACTTCTGGGCGTTCATGCGCAACTATGCGCTGCACGACCAGTCGCTGACCACGCTCACCCGCGAGGGCGTGACAGGCGTCTTCGGCGAAGACGAAGCAGTGCTGGAAGCGCAGCAACGCGCCATCGATGCGCACCCGGATCACACCTTCTACAACCTCAACGTCGATGCCGGCGGCATGTGGGCGCGACGCGTGATCGACCGCCTGATCGCGCAGGAACAACGCGCGCAGGATCTGTCGTTGCGCATGGTGGGCTGAGCACGTCGCATGCGGACCGCCCTGTCATCGATCACAGCGACGCATTGCAGCCCCGTCGCAGCCGGCGCCGGCCCACAGACCTCATTGCCTGGAGCCCTTCATGCGTAAAGACACCCAGTGGCATCGCGCCCGCGTGGTCAGTATTGCCGACGCCTGCCCGGGCGTGCGCGAAATCGTGCTCGATCCCGGTACCGCCGCGCGCAGCTTCGAGGTGGGCAGCCACGTGGATTTCCGTTTGCAGTTGCATGGCCGCGACGATGTGCGCTCGTATTCGTTGGTGGGCGAACCGCGTGCCGATGGGTACTACCAGATTGCAGTACGACAAATGCCCGACAGCCGCGGCGGCTCGCTGCAGATGTGGACGCTTGCGCCGGGCGACGTGGTGGAGATGTCCCCGCCCAGCAACAATTTCGCGCTGGACGAAAGCGGCGAGGAAATCCTGCTGATCGCCGGCGGTATCGGCATCACCCCGATCATCGGCATGGCGCAGCGGCTGGCGCGCCGGCATCGCGCGTTTCGTCTGCTGTACGCCGGCCGCTCGCGCAGCGCAATGGCGTATGTCGGCACGCTGGAAGCACTGCTGGGCGAACGTTTGCAGTTGCAATGCGACGACAGCGCCGGCCCGCCGGATCTGGCTGCCGAACTGGCGCGCCTGTCGCCCAATGCCGAGGTGTATGTGTGCGGCCCGCTGGGCATGCTCGAAGCGGTGCGCCAGCACTGGCACGCCGCCGGACGGCCACGTGCGCGCCTGCACTTCGAAACCTTCGGCAATAGCGGGCGGGTGCCGGCGCAGGCGTTCGTGGTGAAGTTGCCGGAGCTGGGCCTGGAAGTGCCGGTGGCTGAAAACGAATCGATGCTGGACGCATTGGCCGATGCCGGGGTGGAGCTGATCGCCGAGTGCCGCCGTGGCGAATGCGGTTTGTGTGCAGTGGACGTGCTGGACAGTTCCGCCGATATCGATCACCGCGACGTGTTCTTCAGCGACGAGCAGCGCCGGGAGAATCGCAAGCTGTGTGCCTGCGTGTCGCGTGCGGTAGGCGGCAGCATCAGCATCGACACCGGCTATCGCAGCGCGCTGGGCTGAATCCGGCCGTCCAGCCGTTTGGCGGCCAGCCACTCCTGCGTGTTCACATCTCGCCGGGGTGCAGCGGCAGGCGCACATCGCTGCGCGTATCGTCTGGCGGCTGCGGTTGATACTGGGCTTCAGCAAGGAACGCGTTTGCGGCGCCCGCGTTGCATCGGCCAACCCACTGCCGTGTCCACGCATGCTGGCAACTTCTCGTTGGCGCTTCAGCAGCACACATCGAGGGCGATGATTCTTACCGAGCCCTGGCCGAGCCTGCTGGGCAATCGGATGCGTCCAGGAACGCGAAGCCTGGGCGCAGCGCATCCGGCAATCGTCAAGCGTGCACCGCTTCAGGCCGATGTTCGCCCGCAAGCCCATATCGCGCGCTGCGTGCACGCGGCCGTGTTTGCATCCTCACGCGTATGCGCGATCATCTGCGCATGGAGTCGACTCACTACAGGACTGTCCCGGCGCCGGCATTGAACCCGCGCCAGGAGCAATTGGTGGCGCTGGTGCGGCAGCAGGGCTTTGCCGAGGTCGAAGGTTTGGCCACGCGCTTCGAGGTGACGCCGCAGACCATCCGGCGCGATCTGACCCTGCTCTGCGATGCCGGCGTGCTGCGCCGCTATCACGGCGGCGTCAGCATGCCCTCCAGCGTGGAGAATCTGGCCTACACCGCACGCAAGGCGCTGCAGGCCCGCGAAAAACAGCACATCGCCGCACGTGTTGCGCGCTTCATTCCCGACGATGCCTCGCTGTTCATCAACCTGGGGACCACCAACGAAGAAGTCGCACGCGCGTTGCTGCAGCACCGCGGACTCCGGGTGATCACCAACAATCTCAACGTAGCGGTGATGCTCAGCGCCAACCCCAGCTTCGAGGTGATCGTGGCCGGCGGTGTGGTGCGCGGGCGCGACCAAGGCGTGAACGGCGAGGCGACGGTGGAGCTGATCCGCCAGTTCAAAGCGGATTTCGGGGTGATCGGCATTTCCGGCATCGATCTGGACGGCACCCTGCTGGATTTCGATTACCAGGAAGTGCGGGTGGCGCAGGCCATCATCGAGCACTCGCGGCACGTGCTGCTGGCCGCCGACCACAGCAAATTCGGCCGCAACGCCATGGTGCGGCTGGGCGCACTTGCACAGGTGCACGACTGGTTCACCGACCGGCCGCCGCCGCAGGAGCTGGCGAGTGTGCTGGCCGAGGCCGGCACCCGGGTGCACCTGGCGGACGCGAACGCAACCGACTGAGGCGGATGTTCGTTTTTGATCGTTTTTATGCGATGGCCGCCAAGAACCACCGAGTTCGCCAATAAGCCGCATTTAATCTCCGTTTCCACAGCCGATTTGCGTGCCTGTCCCTGGTCGCGTTGGCGCCAACCGTCTTCACGCCGCCGCAAGGTTCGATGTTCGAATATGTTCGAACATGACAACTTGGGTTCGCTCGTCAGCGCACCCGGACGGAGGCACCGATGGGCGAGATGTACGATCTTCTGGTAATCGGCGGCGGCATCAACGGGGTCGGCATTGCCCGTGACGCGGCCGGGCGCGGTTTGTCGGTGTGCCTGTGCGAGCAGGACGACCTGGCCGCGCACACCAGCAGCGCCAGTACCAAGCTCATTCACGGCGGCCTGCGCTATCTTGAGCAGTACGAATTCGCGCTGGTCGGCAAGGCACTGGCCGAGCGCGAAGTGTTGCTGCGGCTGGCCCCGCACATCATCTGGCCGTTGCGCTTCCTGCTGCCCCATCAACCGCACCTGCGTCCGGCCTGGATGATTCGCGCCGGACTGTTCCTGTACGACCATCTGGGCGGCAGCAAGCGCAGCCTGCCGCGCTCGCGCCGGCTATCGCTGCGGACGCACCCGGTCGGTGCGCCGCTGCAGGAGTCGCTGCGCACCGGCTTCGTGTATTCGGACGCCTGGGTACAGGACGCGCGGCTGGTGGTGCTCAACGCGATGGACGCCGCCAGGCGCGGTGCCAAGATCCACACCCGCACGCGTTGCGTCGGTGCCTGGCGCGATGCGGGCTTCTGGTATGCCGAGCTCGAAGACCGCCAGGGCCGCCGCCGCACGGTGCAGGCGCGCGCGCTCGCCAATGCGGCCGGCCCCTGGGCAGTGTCGTTCCTGGACACCGTGGCCGCGGTGCCGCACGAACACGCACTGCGGCTGGTCAAGGGTAGCCATATCGTGGTGCCCAAGCTGTTCGATCACGACCATGCATACATCTTCCAGCAACCGGACCGGCGCATCGTGTTCGCCATCCCCTACGAGCACGACTTCACCTTGATCGGCACCACCGACGTGGACTACGAGGCCGACCCCGCCGCGCCGAAGATCGATGCGGCCGAAGTGCAGTATCTGTGCGATGCGGTGAACCTGTATTTCCAGCAGCAGATCTCCCCCGCCGATGTGGTGTGGAACTACAGCGGCGTGCGCCCGTTGCTGGACGACGCCGAAGACAACGCAGCCGAAGTGACCCGCGATTACCAGCTGGAAGTGGTCACCGAGGGTGCGCCGTTGCTCAACGTGTTCGGCGGCAAGCTCACCACTTATCGCAAGCTGGCCGAAGAGGCGGTGGACCGGCTGACCCACGCGCTGGGCGCACGCAAGCCGGCGTGGACCGCGCGTGGCGAAGCATTACCGGGCGGCGAGCAGCGCGATATCGCCAGCTTGCTGGAACGCGTCGGCCGCGCGCGCCCGTGGCTACCGGCAGCGACCGCGCAGCGGCTGGTGCGCAACTACGGCACCTGCGCCGAACAACTGCTCGGCGATGCGCAAAGCCTGGCCGATCTGGGCACGCACTTCGGCGCGGACCTGTATCAGGCCGAGGTGGATTACCTGCGTGAACACGAATGGGCGGTGGCTGCCGACGATATTCTGTGGCGGCGCAGCAAGCTCGGCCTGCGGATCGATGCGGCCGCGCGGCAGCGCCTGGAAGACTATCTGCAGACGCAACCGATCCGGCAACGCGACGTCGTTTCTGCTTGAACACACCGCGTTGTCGGCGAGGACGGGTCGTCCGGCAACGTATTACGGCGCTTCAGCCAGCATCACCCAAGTCACGTGGAGGGCACCCCAGATGAGCATCACCGACCACCGCTGCGCGCAAGCAAGCGTGCTGCACGCTGTTATCTGCATCACTGATCTTGCGGGCATGCGCGCATGAGCCGGCAACTCGTGGGTGAGTTGATCTCCGAAGCGGTCGCCATGTTCATCATCATCGCGCTCGGCGATTCGGTGGCGGCGATGTACATCCTGTACGACCCCAGCCCCTATCAAAACGCCTATTGGGGCGTGTGTATCGCCTGGGGCCTGGCGGTGACGCTGGCGATCTACGTGACCGGCTCGGTGTCCGGCACGCACGCCAATCCGGCGGTCACGCTGGCACTGGCGCTGTTCCGCGGCTTTTCCTGGAAGAAGGTGGTGCCCTACTGGGTCGCTCAGGTCGTCGGCGCATTCCTGGGCGCGGCCATCGTCTATCAGTTGTACGGGCCGGTGATCGATCACTTCAACCAAGTGCAGCAGCTCACCCGCGAAGCCGGCGGCGCGGCCGGGGTGTTCTTCACCGCACCGGGTTTGGCGGTCACGCCGATGCACGCGTTGGTCGACCAGATCATCATCACCGCGTTCCTGATCTTCGGCATCTTCGCCATCACCGAGCAGTTCAACGAGGCCGCACCGACTGCCAACTCCGGCGCGTTGATGATCGGCTTGCTGGTCGCCACGCTAGGCGCGTCGATGGGCTATCTGGAAGCCTGGGCGATGAATCCGGCGCGCGACTTCGGCCCGCGCCTGTTTGCGTATTTCGCCGGCTGGGGCGAGGCCGCGTTGCCGGCCAAGGACAACTATTGGTGGATCCCGATCGTTGGCCCGTTGATCGGTGGGCCGATCGGCGCGCTGGCCTATCAGTGGTTGATCCTGCCATTCCTGCCGGCGCGGGTGCGCCATCTGCAGGGTGGCGGCAAACCACACGATCCGCTGTGATGGTGCTGAGCGAAGTCAACGATCACCCTGGCCACGCGTGACGTTATCTGTGGCCAAACCCTGACGGCCACGCGTCGTCATCGCCTGCACCGACCTTTCTCGCCGTGCGCCAATGCCGGCATTGTTCGAGGAATCTTCGATGGAAAAGCAGTACGTCCTTGCGATCGATCAAGGCACCACCAGCTCACGCGCGATGTTGTTCGACCGCCAGGGCAAGGTGGCCGGCGTGGCGCAGCGCGAATTCGGCCAGATCTTTCCGCAGCCGGGTTGGGTGGAACACAACCCGCGCGAGATCATGACCAGCGTCTATACCACCATCACCGAGCTGCTCAACAACGCGCAGATCGATGCGCGCGCGATCGCCGGGATCGGCATCACCAACCAGCGCGAGACCGCGGTGGTGTGGGACAAGGCCACCGGCCAGCCGATCTACAACGCCATCGTGTGGCAGTCGCGACAGACCAAGGACATCTGCGCCCAGCTCAAGGAAGCCGGGCATGAGCAGATGGTGCGCGACAAGACCGGTTTGCTGATCGACGCGTATTTTTCCGGGACCAAGGTCAAGTGGATCCTCGACCACGTCGAAGGCGCGCGCGAACGCGCGCAAAACGGCGAGCTGGCATTCGGCACCATCGACAGCTGGCTGATCTGGAATCTCACCGGCGGCAAGGTGCACGTCACCGACTACACCAATGCTTCGCGCACCATGATGTTCAACATCCACACCCTGGAATGGGATGCCGAACTGCTGGCCATGCTGGACGTGCCGGCGCAGATGCTGCCGGAAGTACGCTCCTCCAGCGAGGTCTATGGCATGACCCAGACCCAGTATTTCTATGGCGAGCAGGTGCCCATCGCCGGCATTGCCGGGGACCAGCAGGCCGCGTTGTTCGGCCAGGCCTGTTTCGAACCTGGCATGGCGAAAAACACCTACGGCACCGGCTGTTTCATGCTGATGAACACCGGCGACAAGGCGGTGGCTTCCAAGGCCGGTTTGTTGACCACGATTGCCTGGGGCATCGACGGCAAGGTCGAATACGCCTTGGAAGGGGCCATCTTCGTCGCCGGCTCGGTGGTGCAGTGGCTGCGCGATGGCCTGCGCATGCTGGGCAAGGCCAGCGATTCGCAAGCCTACGCCGAGCGTGCCGGCGACAACGACGGCGTGTACATCGTGCCGGCCTTCGTCGGCCTGGGCGCGCCGTACTGGCGCAGCGACATCCGCGGCGCGGTGTTCGGGCTGACGCGTGGCACCACCAAGGAACACTTCGTGCGCGCAGCCGTCGAATCGATGGCCTACCAGACCCGCGACGTGCTCACCGCGATGCAGAGCGATTCCGGCATCGAACTGAAAGAACTGCGTGCCGATGGCGGCGCCATCGCCAACGACTTCATGGCGCAGTTCCAGAGCGACATCCTCGATGTGCCTGTACTCCGCCCGGAAGTCGCGGAAACCACGGCGCTCGGTGCGGCCTATCTGGCAGGTCTTGCAACCGGGTTCTGGGGCAGCCGCGAGGAAATCGCCAAGCAATGGGCGGTGGATCGCCGCTTCGAATCGGCCATGGCCGACGACAAGCGCGAGGCCTTGTACGCCGGCTGGCAGCAGGCAGTGGAAGCGACGATGGGGTTCCGCATCAGCTGACACGGGTGTCGCCAACACGACAGCGCCCACCATGAGGTGGGCGCTGTGACGAGCGAATCCTCTGGGTCGAGGACACACGCAGGGCTAGGCAACGCAGCCTGGTGTGCAGCAGTGGTTACTGGCCGCCGGTGCTGGCACGGCCAGCGATGGTATCCGAGTCCAAATGTTCCTTGATCAGACCGTTCTCGATCCGGAACATGTCGAACCACGTGGTGGTGTACGTGGTGCCGGGCTTGTTGGGGTTGGGCAAGGTGCGCACCGACACCAGGGTGACCAGATCGCCATCGGCGGTGATGGCGACCAAGGGCAATTGCACCCGCGGCTGCACCGGCGTCGGCTTCACGAACGCGGTCAGGAAGGCGATAAACGCATCGCGTCCATTGGCCACGTTCGGATTGTGCTGGATGTAGTTCTTGTCCATGTACATCGGCGCGTACTACACCTGGCCAGCTTCGAACACGGTGCGCCAGAAATCGTAGACTAGCCGCTTGTTGGCAGTTTCATACCAGGTGCTGCCGAGCAGCATCTTCTGATGATTCGGATTGGCCGTCACCGCAGTCTGCGCGAACGCGGCCATTGGCGCGACCAACATGACCAGCAACAAGGTACGGGAGAGCAACTTCTTCATGGAGTACTCCTGGGTGGAGAGTGGCATTGCGCTCATCGGAGATGCCAGCAACGTGTCCGTTGAGCGGGGGGAAGACGCGTGCGTGTGCACAGCTGCATGAACGCGTCATCGCCACCCTACCGGTGCCGTTGATTGGCCCGCTAGACGCCTGGAAATGCACCTGGGCACTTGCGCAGCAGTTGGTGAGAAAAACATCACCGGCATGGTGGCCACCCGCGTGCTGTGCCCCCGCGTGCTGGATGGACCGGATGTTGCGATTGAGCGGGCGTCGGCTGACACGGAGCATGTGCGCTGACGGGTGTCATGCAAGCCGGTTTGTGGAAGCCTGTTGTGCGCACGCATCGCATTTCTGGAGCCAAGGCGGCGTTGAATCCGTACTGCCACCGTGCGCGATGATGGAGATTCGTCAGGCGGTATCTGGCGTTAAGCAATCACCGACGCCCGATCAATCGGCCAGCGCGGTCAACGGGAGACCTGCATAATTTTCCGCCAGCGTTGCGCGTCCCGCCTCGCTACCGAGCAGATAGTCCAGCTCCGCTGCGTGCAGCCGCGCCGTGAATGGGTCTTCGTCATCGAAGCGATGCAGCAGCGTGGTCATCCACCACGAGAAACGTTCGGCCTTCCACACCCGCTGCAAGGCCAATGTCGAATACTGTTCCAGCACACTGGCATCGCCGCTTGTCTTCCACCGCTCGAACAGCTGCGCCAACACGCCCACATCGCCAAGCGCCAGGTTCAGCCCCTTGGCGCCGGTAGGCGGCACGATATGCGCAGCATCGCCGGCCAGGAACAGGCGACCGTACTGCATGGGTTCGGCAACGAAGCTGCGCAGCGGTGCGATGCTCTTCTCGATCGATGCGCCGGTGACCAATTGCGCCGCCAACGCGGACGGCAGCCGTGCACGCAATTCGTCCCAGAACGCCTGATCGCTCCAGGCCTCCACCTGCGCGCTGGCCGGTACCTGGATGTAATAGCGCGTACGGGTGGGCGAGCGCATCGAACATAGTGCAAACCCACGCCGATGGCGTGCGTAGATCAGTTCGTCGTGCACGGGTGGGGTATCGGCCAGCACCCTAAGCCAGCCGAACGGGTACACGCGCTCGAACAGACGCAGCCGCTCGGTGGGGATGCTGGCTCGGCTGACGCCGTGATAACCATCGCAGCCGACGATGTAGTCGCAGGCGAGATGCTTGCGCTGGCCGTCCTGCTTGAACTCCACGGCAGGCGTGGTGCCTTCCACACCGCACAGGGTCACGTCCTGCGCGTTGTAGTACGTCGGTGCCCCGCTGCGCTGGCGCGCATGCATCAGATCGGCGGTGACCTCGGTCTGCCCGTAGACCGTCACGCCACGTCCGCAGCCGCGCAGCAGATCGATGCGCTCGCGCTGACCGTCCAGGGACAATTCGAAGCCGTGATGCAGCAGGCCCTCGCGCTGCAAGCGCTCGCCGACGCCGGCCCGCTGCAGCAGTTCCACACTGCCTTGCTCCAATACCCCGGCGCGGATGCGCGCCAGCACATGCTGGGGCGTTTGCCGCTCGATGATGACGCAGTCGATGCCAGCCAGCCGCAACAGTTCGCCCAGCAACAGGCCGGATGGGCCGGCGCCGATGATCGCAACCTGCGTTCGCATGCATTGCTCCTGGCCTGGATGACGATGCGTGCAGTGTCGGTAGCCAAAGCGCTGCATTGAAGGGATGATTGCGTGCAGTGCTTGGACTTTTCGACGATGGCCACATCCGTGCCCGACCCCGCCGCCGTCCCCGCTTTCGGCTTGTACGGCGAGCAACACGCCGATGCCGCGGAATTGCTGCATTGGGAATCGATTGCCGCACGCAGCCGGCTGCACGACTGGCAGATCGTGCCGCACCGACACGAGGATTTGGCGCAACTGGTCTATGTGCAACGCGGGCCGGCCACGCTGCAGCTGGACGGGCGCACCCAACGCCTGCGCGGTGCCAGCGTGGTGTGGCTTCCGCCGCTTTGCGTGCATGGTTTTGGCTTCGACTCGGCAGTGCGTGGGCACGTCATCACTATGTGCATGCCGCTGGTCAGGGCTGCGCTGAACGCTGCGCCATTCCTGCAACAGGTCATGGCCGCGCCAGCCGTTGTGCACGCGCAGCCTGCACGCCAATGGCTGGATGTATTGTTTGGCAGCATTGCGCAGGACCACGCACGCCGTTCGATCGGCTATGACATCGCAGCGCAGGCCGCCGCGGCGCAGCTGGTCATCTGGATGGCGCGTACGGCACTGGAACGCGCCCGGCATGCCGCAGCAATCAGCCCGCAGGCCGACCCGGCGCTGCGCCATCTGCGCGCCTATCAAGGCTTGATCGACCAGCACTACCGCGCCCACTGGCCGATTTCGCGATATGCCGATCAACTTGGGTTGACGCCCGGTCACCTCAACGCGCTGTGCCAGCGCCTGGCTGGCGCCTCTGCACTGCAGTTGCTCCAGCGCAGGATCATGCTGGAAGCACGCCGCAGCTTGCGTTACACCAGCCTGAGCGTGCAACAGATTGCCGCCAGCCTTGGATTTTTCGACGCTGCCTATTTCAGCCGCTACTTCGCACGGCACGCCGGTTGCTCGCCGACGCGCTTTCGCGCCGGTTAGCAGAAGCGACCAACCGAACGACGTCACTCAATCGCTGTGCGCGTTGTAGAGAGAAGCATTTGCAGACTTGCTGCAGGCCCTTGCCTGCCAATCGTCGCAGGACACGCTGCAAGTACGTCCATGCAAGCGCCGTGGCGGCGTCCATGCCAGCAATGGTTCTGCGACGGTGAGCGGCTACGGACCAGTCGAGTGGTCCGGTCTGTCAGTGCAATCGACAGGCGACGCCCGCTCGCAGTGCAGCGGCGCCTGCGTATCAGGAGCATCCCGCATCAAACTGCCGACAAACGTCCTGGTGCGGTGGCCTTGCCGATGGCGGGACCGTTGGCGGCATGGATGCCGCCATCGAGGCTCAATGGATGGATGCACGGCGTGCTCCGCGAGCGGTGAGGCACCGCACGCTCGACTCACCAAGCTTCCGGCTGCGTCTGAGAAAAGCCATGCCAGGCCTACACAAGTGACCAAGGCGAATAGGTTCAGCACAGACCGTCGTCCTGCAGCGATGGAGAGGCAGAACCAGCCACTCCATCACCAAGCCATTGCGATCAGAACGGATACTGCGGCACGTCGCTCTTGATCGTCAGCCACTGCCAGTGCGTGTATTGCTCCCAATCGGCCGGGCCGCCCACACTGGTGCCGTTGCCTGATGCACCGGTGCCGCCGAATGGATTGACGACCTCGTCAGCCACCGTCTGGTCGTTGATATGCAGCAGGCCGGTGTGCAACTTCTCACCCAGGGCCAGCGCGCGCGCGACCGACGCCGACAAGATGCCTGCCGCAAGCCCGTACTCGCCCTGGTTGGCCAGCTCGGCCACTTCGTCGTCGATGTCGAACACGGTGATGTTGATCACTGGCCCGAACACTTCTTCGTCGAACGCGCGCATGCCCGGGCGCACGTTGGACAACACCGTGGGCGCGTAGAACAGGCCTTCGTGGGTGGCGCCCGCTTCCACGACCGCGCCGGCTGCCACGCTATCGCCGACGATGTCGACGACGCGCTGCAGCTGGCGTTGGTCGATGATCGAGCCCAACGCCACGGTGCCGCTGACCGGGTCGCCCACCGGCAAATGGCGCGCTTTGTCGGCCAACCGTTGGGTCAGTGCCTGCGCCACACTGCGGTGCACCAGCACACGCCCGGTCGCCATGCAGATCTGGCCCTGGTGCATATACGCACCGAATGCGACCGCCGAGGCAGCCTTGTCCAGATCCGCGTCGTCGAGCACGATCACTGCGTTGTTGCCCCCCAGTTCCAGCGAGACTTTCTTCAGGTGGCGTCCGGCAATTTCGCCGATGCGGCGGCCGGCGGCCGTGGAACCGGTGAACGCAATCATGGGAACATCCGGCGATTCCACCAGCGCCTGGCCAATCGGCGCATCGCCATGCAACACGTGCAGCAAGCCCTTCGGCAGGCCGGCGTCTTCGAGCACCTGCGCGATGATCACACCGCCGGTGTAGGGCGTGCGCGGGTCGGGTTTGAGAATCACCGCATTGCCCATCGCCAGCGCCGGCGCCACCGAGCGCAGCGACAGAATCAACGGGAAATTGAACGGCGAAATCACCCCGATCACGCCCAACGGCAGGCGGCGTGCAAGGCTGAGTTGGCCGGATGCCGTCGGCAACATCTGGCCGCTGGCCTGTAGCGGCATGGCAGCGGCCTGCTGGTAGAACACCACCGATTCGTCCACCTCGCGTTGGGCCTTGGGCAGGATGCCGCCGGTTTCGCGCGCAATCAGCAAGGTGGCTTCGGCGCTGCGTGCCTGCATTGCCTGCATTGCCTGCGCAGCACGATGAAACACGGCCGCGCGTTCGCGCGGCGGTGTTGCGGCCCAGGCACGCTGCGCTTGCTTGGCCTGTGCGATGGCAGCGGCGACATCGGCCAGGTCGGCCTTGCCGACTTCATGCAGCAAGGCGCCGGTTGCCGGCTCGTGGATGGGCAAGCTGCCACCGCGACCGGGCACCCAGTCGCCATTGAAGATGCAGCCATGCCACGCGGGCGTGTCGGTCGCAGCGGCGGTTGCGCTGGAAAGAGCATTCATGGTCTAGCCTCCTGCTAAAGCGTGTAGGGATTACAGCGTGGTGGAAGCCAGCCCGCCATCGATCGGCAGGGTGATGCCGTTGATCCAGCGGGCAGCGTCGGATGCGAGAAACACGATGCCCTCGGCCACTTCATCGGCATACGCCGGGCGGGTCATGCGCTTGGCGTCTGCCTTGACCCGTTCCTCGCCGAGCATGGCGGCAAAATCGCCCAGGATCGGGGTAAACACCGGACCTGGAGACACGTTGTTCACGCGCACGCCGTGGTCGGCAAACCAGGGCCGCGATTGCAGCAAAGTCCACACGATCAACGCCTCCTTGAAGTATTGGTAGCAGGTGTCGTGCGCTACCGGATGCGCCGCCAGCCACGCGCTGCCGCTGTCGAAGCTGTCAGTTGCCGCCAGCTGCTTGTGCAGCTCCAGACGCTGCGGCCATTCGGCGCCCAGGATCGAGGCGACATTGATGATGGAACCGCCAGAAACGATGCGTGGCAGCAGCCCTGGGTCAGGTGGCGCAAGCCCAGATAGTTCACCCGCGCCACCACATCCAGCGGCGCGGTTCCCGGCACGCCGGCAATGTTTGCCAGGGCATCGATGTGATCCGGCAAGGCCTTCACCAAGGCATCGATGGATACCGGGTCGCCGAGATCGGCCTGATGAAAGCCGTGCAGTGTCATCTGCACGGGCATGCGATCGACGCCGATCACCTTGGCGCCGTGAAACCGCGCCAGCCGTGCAACCTCCGCGCCAATGCCCGACGCCACGCCGGTCACCACGATCGTCTTGTTCTGCAAATTCATTGCCATCCTCCGAAGGAGCCAGCCGTGCCGGCGCTAGAACACATGGACATACTCGAAATTGACGTTGTTGCCGGACGCGGCATTCCTGACTTCCACCGGTAGATAGACGTTGGCGAACACGATGTTTTTTGCATCAAAAGCCCACACGCCACCCGGCCCTGCATAGAACGCGCGTTGACGGCTATCCGGCACACGCTGGTCGTTGGTGCGGTTGTCGCGGAACTGGGTCAGGTAGTACGCATTGATGCCCAGCCGCAGCTTCGGTGCCACTTCCCAGGACGTGGCGAAATTGATCCATCCCGCGTCGCCTGCCTGACCATTGCGGAAGTCGAAGCCTGGCGGCAAGTTCGGACGGCGCTCGCTGCGAAAGTTGTAGATGTAGTTGATGCGTGCACTGACTTCCCAACGGGGCGTGGGAAGCACCGTGAATGCGTAGCTTGGAATAAGCGACCAGTAACCGGAGCTCTGGTTGAGATCGCGATGGCCGTCGTACTTGCCGATCGGTGCCACGGCGTCCAATTCGAACCGCTGCGAGAACACCGGTCGCCCGTTGCGTATCACCGGCGGCATTTGCAGATACGGTCCGAACGTCACATCACCCACGCCGGCGCCATTGTCGCGCAGCGTGGCAATGCTGTTGCGGCCGAAGGAGGCGTCCAGATTGACCAGCGGCACCAGCGCAGTGATGCCGAGCGACCCGCCGAACAATCGATAGGGCGTGACGTAAGCGAACTGGGTCAGCAACACGGTGGAATCGATCCGCGGATTGTCGAACACCGGGATATCGTTGCCACGGGCGTCCTTGATGGCATCCAGCGCGTTGTGCCGCAGGTAGGCGACGACCGCCAGGCCGGGCGTGGTGCTGGTGAAGCCATCCAGAAAACTGGTGCCCCCGGTATTGATGCCATTGGTCAGCGCCGCGCTCTGTGGCGCACTTTGCGCAGGCGCCGCGCCCGCTGCCAGGACTGCCGCCAGGCCGAGCACCGCGCGCAGCCGCCAGCCTGCTGCCACACCCGCGCCACGCATCACCGATGATCGAATCACTGCAGAGATCTCCCGCGTTGGAAAGGAACAGCGGTGCGTGCCACATCACATACGTCAGGCAAGCGCGCGCCCCGCGCTACGCACAGCACGTGCAGTGGAAACGTTCGTTGAGAATCGCTGCCGGGCGGCGGACCGCCGGCGGATACGGGTTACGGCGTGTCCAGACGGTCCAGACGGTCCAGGGCGCGCAACAACGGTGCTTCGCTGGAACCGAGTACGGCACTGAGTTGCTGTTCCATGCGCAGTACTTCGGCCTCGGCGGCGGCCAGGAGCGCGGCACCGGCCGCGGTCAGCGAAAGGTGCTGCATGCGCCGGTCCTGCCGACCACGCACCTGCCGCAGCAAGCGACGCTTGACCAGCCTGGCCACCACGATCACCAGATTCGGCGGCGACACGTGCAGCACATCGCCGATCTGGCGCTGGTTGATGCCCGGGTTGCCATCCACCAGCATCAGCAGCGAGAAGTCGACCGGCTTGAGGTCGAACGCGGCCACGCACTCCTGGAACATCCGCCGCACCATCAACTCGGTGCGGGTGATGCGATACCCCAGCAACCGCAGCAGCCGCGCCTGATCCACCGTGGTAACGGCATCGGGCAAGGGCGGTGACGGGCATGGCGGTTCTCGCGACAGAGGCAGCGGGCGGACCGGGACGCGCGATGCGCCCCATCCGCAACGCCGATCCACGGCGTGCAGCGCATTGTAGACGCCACCGGGCCTGCCGATGTGGACAGGCACGCTGCCGGTGCACGCGCGGTGGGTGTGTCAGCCACACCACCCTGCCACCCACCCAGCTTGCAACGGCTGGCCAGCGCTGCGGCTGATAGGGGGCGGCGGTGATCTGGGCAGGGCTGAGACATGGTTCCGGTCGGCAAGTGATTGCGTTCCAGAATAGTTATTGATCATAACTACATTGCCAAGCTGCAGCGCAGCATGGTCGCGTTCGCTAGCAGGAGTGACTGCGGGCTTGGCGGCCGTGGGCGCAGCCAGGACCGCAAGCGCATCGCATGGGCGCGAGATGCTTCTGTCCGAAGGGTGTCACGGTGGTCGGCGCGCATGACGCAACGCGCGCATTGCAGCGAAGGCCACCGGCTCAACGCCTGTGCGGCCCGCTTAGGGCAGCCAGAGCTTTTCCAGATCGCGGAAGCCCCATTCGGCAGGACTTTCCATCTGCGCAATGCGGTCATGGCAGTCCGGACGCGACAGGTTGATGTCCTGCACCAGCACGTGGCTGCGCAGCCTGGCCGAATAGAACACGCGCACCTTGGGCTTGAGCAGCGAATCGGGCGTCTGTTCGATCACCACCGCAAGTTTTTGCGACTCCAGCCGCACCAGCGAGCCGACCGGATAAATACCCAGCCGGCGCACGAAGGCCTGGAACACCACCGGATCGAAATGGCCCTTCCAGGACGCCATTTGCTTGAGCGATTCGGCCGGATCCCAACCGCGTTTGTAAGGCCGGTCAGAGCTGATGGCATCGTAGACATCGCAGACCGCGCCCATCCGCGACATCAATGAAATATTCTCGCCCACCAATTGATTCGGGTAGCCGCTGCCATCCATCTTTTCGTGGTGATGCAACGCGATTTCCAGCACCACCGCGTTCTGCACGCCGCCGGCCACCAGCAGCCGATGGCCATCCAGCGGATGCTTGCGCATGACCTCCATCTCTTCGTTGGTGAGCCGGCGGGCTTGTTGAGAATTTCCAACGGTGTCACCGCCTTGCCCATGTCGTGCAACAGGCCGCCCATCGCCGCTTCCACCACCTGCGATTCGGGCAGGCCGAGCTGGCGCGCCAAACCGCTCATCAGCCCGGCCACGGCCATCGAATGCAGATAGGTGTAGTCGTCGGCGGTCTTGAGCCGCGCCACGCTGATCAAGGCCTGCGGATGCCGCAACACCGAGTCGTTGATGGCTTCCACCAGCGGCATGGCCGCTTCTGTGTCGACGGTGCGCCCCAGCCGCACATCGCGGAACATCGCCTCGACCATGTCGCGGCCGTCTTCGAAGATGCGCCGTGCGCGCACCACCTCCGCTTCGATGCCGACCTGGGCGGTCACGCTGTTGGTGCGCACGCTACGGGACGTGGCAGCAGGCTCCGGCGGTTCGCGCGCTGCGGGCGCCGGGGCAGGCGCCGGGCTCGGCGGCACGCCCGGTCCGGCGGACGCGCCAGAGGTCGTGGGCGCCTCCACATCCAGCCCGCGCGCGGTGTCGATTACCAGCTGCTCGATGCGGCTGTCATGGATCTTCTCCACATCCTCGGAATCGACCAGAAACGATGTCTTCCAGAACGGATGGTGCACCCACGCGCCCAGCAGCTTGTAGACATACATGCCGGGGCGGAGTTGATCTGAGTCGATGGTTCTGAGCATGCCGGCGCTGGTCTGCACAATGTCCAGGGAAAGCCCGCCACGACTTGGCGGTCTGCGGTGTTATCGGCACACCGCACGATTTCTTTGGCGCGTGACCGGGTCGACGAAAGGCCTGGATGTGACGCCGGACGCGGCTGTGGGCGGGCCGCTCAGCGGTTCGGCAGCCGCATCCCCAGCACGGCGGCGACGGCCAACAGCAACGGCACGCTGCAGGCCAGATACAACATGGCCGGCGACCACCCGGCATCCAGCAATATCCCGGCACAGAACGGCGACAAGATCGCACCGAAGCGCCCCACCCCGATCGCCCAGCCCAGCGCAGTGGAGCGCACCGCAGCGTTGAAGACGACCGGAACAATGGCGTACATGCCGCCCACCGCAGCGAACATCGCTGCCCCGGTGAGCAAGGCGACGGCGAGCGCCCAGCTCAACTGCGTACTGCACAGGCCGGAGGCCAGCATCGCCAGGCCCATCAGCAACAGGGACCCGATCGTCAGGCGCGACAGCCGCACGCACGATGCCAGCCCACTGAACAGCAAGCCGCCGCCGATGCCTCCAAGATTCAACAGCACCCCGCCCGTGACGCCCTCCGTGGCCGACGAGCCGGCGCTCACCAGCAGCTTCGGCGTCCAGCTGATCACGAAGTAGAACGCAAACATCAGCGCGAAGAAGCCAAGCGCGATCAGCAGCGTGTGCCGCCGCATGGCAACGTCAAACAGGGCCGAATAGCCTTGTGCCTGCGTGGCAGACTGCGGCGGTAACGGCGGCAATGCGTCGTGCGGCGGCAGCCCCATCCGCGCCAGCACGGCGTTGAAGCGCGCGACCGCATCGGGTGGCCGGCGCATGATCAGGAACTCCAGCGACTCGGGCAGGAATGCAAGCACCAACGGCGCACACAGCAACGATGCCGCCGCCCCGAGGACGAATACCGCGGGCCACGACCATTGCTGCATCAACAGTTCGGCAATCATGCCACCCAGCGTGGCACCGACCGGGTAGCCGGTCACCTGCAGCACGATGGCAGTGTTGCGCCAACGGGGGCTGGAAAACTCCCCTGCCGTGACCGCAACGCAGGCCAACATACCGCCGATCCCCAGACCGGTCAGGAGCCGCAGCGCCCCGAGCTGCCATGCAGTGCTGGCCAGTGCGGACATGCCCATGCCGATGGTCAGGATCGCCAGACATGCCAGCGTCAGTGCGCGACGGCCGATGCGGTCTGCCAACGGCGCCAACCCCAGTGCGCCAAGCGCCATGCCGATCAGGCCCGCGCTGAACAGCATGCCCAGCAGCTTGCCCGACAGCTGCCAGTCCGCCGACACGTGCGGTGCGGTGAACGCCATCGCCATCACATCGAAGCCGTCGAGCATCGTCAGCAACACGCACACCGCCACGGCCCTCCACTGAAACGGTGTCATGCGCTCCAGCACGAAGTGCCCAAACGATGCAGTGTGCTGACGCATTGACATGCCCTGTAGTGCGAGAAGGGTTGGCCCGAAGGCGCTGCAGTCGCCGTTGAACGGCGCAGTGTGCAAGGCCGGCTGCGCGGCAGCGATGCGTGCAATCACCGATGCGCAGTGGGTCGCGACCGCCTGCACACGCTAGCCGATTGCACAGCCGGTTCAAGACGAATGACCGCAGCGCTGTGCGCTTATCGGAAATGCGCCAACGCGCTTGGCCAGCGCTGCGATGGCTTCGGATGCATCGCGTGATGTGCCGTCCGCGGCTTTTGGAACCTCTGCCGGCACGACACAATCCATTGGACGTCGACCCACCCGGCCACGTCTGCCAACGACCTCGCACACATTGCATCCGCGTGTTCGTTGCTTCAGCGCACTGCCCTGCCGCTGCCGCACCGGCAACCGCAGCGCAGGTATCATCCGCAGCGTGTCCGCAGTAGGCGGCACGCTGACCCGACGGAGATGCCGTGACCCCGATTCGCTCCTTCCTGGACCACACCCCGCAGCTGGGTGCCCGCGTTTACGTCGATCCTGCCTGCACCATCATCGGCAAGGTGAGCCTGGGCGATGACGTCTCGGTCTGGCCGGGTACCGTGATTCGCGGGGACGTCAATCATGTGCAGATCGGCGCGCGCACCAACGTGCAGGACGGCACCATCATTCACGTCAGCCACCACAGCGCGTTCAACAAGGCCGGCTACCCCACCGTGATCGGCGAGGACGTCACCGTCGGCCACGGCACCATCCTGCATGCCTGCACCATCGAAGACCTGTGCCTGATCGGCATGGGCGCCTGCGTGCTCGATGGCGCCACCGTCAGGCGCTATGGCTTCGTCGGTGCCGGTGCGGTGGTCGGCCCGGGCAAGGTGGTCGGCGAAGCCGAGTTGTGGCTGGGCAATCCTGCACGTTTGGCGCGCACGCTCAGCGACAAGGAAATCGAAAGCCTGCATTACTCCGCGCAACATTACGTGCGGCTCAAGGACCAATACCTGGGCGCCTCGCCCGCCAGCTGAGCCGCAGCGCCAGCAACGTGCCTGGCGCGGGTGCGACGGTAGCGAGGGTGCGCGCGGCTACGGCTGCGTGGCGTGCTCCAGTGCCGTCAACGTGGTCAGCGCCTGGGCGCGCGATGCACCGCACATGTCCTGGGACGGACGCAGGCTGGTGCAGACCGCTGGCCGCGTCGGCAGGCCGAACAGGCGGCAGCGGCCCTGCCCGTCCAGTTGCACGCATGGCACTCCCGCCGGCTTGCCATGCGGCATGCCGGGAATGGCCGAACTGATGGATGGGGCGATACAGCAGGCCGCGCAGCCAGCGCGGCAGGGGATGTCCATGTGCATGCCGCAGTGTAAACCGCCGCCACCTCCCGGCAGCGGCGGCGATGCCGGCTAGCGGGGCGGAATGTAGCTGGACAGGCGTACGTCGAAGAATGCCTGTACGGCGGCGAGATTGGCCTTGGCCTGGATGTCCGCACCCACGTCGCGGCTCATGCCAAGCACGTCGTCGTCCGGCCACCCGGGGCCAAAGCACCATTGCGTGCTGGGAATGTTGTAGGCCTGCAGATGCGCCAGCATGCGCGTGGTGGCGATCTCCGCGCTGCGATTGCCGGCCGGATAGCCGTGCTCGCCGAGATAACCGCGCTTGCCGGCCTGCTGCAGCGCTTCGATAAACGGGCTGACCATGTTGATGCCGGTATCCGGCTGGATCACCTCGTTGCGCCCACCGGGGCCAATCCAGTTGCCGCCCCCGCTGCCGTTGTTGTCGAGATAGTTGTGCGCCTCGTACACGATGCGATTGTACGGGTCCGGGATGTCGAACAGGTCCATCGAATCGTCCTGCCACCGCCGGGCGCTGGCATACCCGTTGCCGCACACGAAGACGAAATGGTTTCGATCGCGGTCGATGATGGTCTTGGTGCAGGCGGTGGCGGTCTTCTGCCAATGTGCGGCCATCGACAGCACCGTGCCATCCGCGTTGCGCTCGGCACCCTGGTACGGCTCGTTCATGACGCCCCAGCCGAATACCGCCGGATGCTGCTTGAACCGGTTGACGATACGCGCCCACAGATCCGGCAGGCCGGCGTCGTTGTAGAGCGTGCACCCCGGCGTGCCGATCACCCGGTATTCGTAGAGCTTGAGCAGCTGGTCGCGACTATCCAGATAGCCCACGTAATTGAAGTTGCGCAGCGGATAGGTGTCGGCCCACAGCTCGGCCGCCGCCAGATCGCCGACGCGGTTGCCGCGCGCAGCGATGTTGTCCAGCGCGTCCTGCACCTGCTTGCAGTAGCTCTCGTTCAACGGTGCGCCCTGCCCACGCGTGAAGCGCGCGGCGGTAGTCGGCAGACGGAAGAGCGGGCAGCTTCCTGCCGCGGCCACATGCTGAGCAGTGATGGCGCGGTAATGCGTGCCGATCTCGGCGTTTTCCACATAACTATTGGAGGCCAGACCGGACAGGTTGAGGCCAGCGAACGGCAGGCTGGCGCTTTGCGCGGCTGCGCGGCCTGCCCAGCCGGTGGTGGCCACGACCGCGGCGCCGGCCGCGCCTTGCAGCACGCGACGGCGGGTGATGCCGCCGGCGACCGGTGGCGTGGTGGAGTGGGGCGGTGCCGCTGGTGCACGGCGTGGAGATGAACGGTCGGACATAGGGGCGCCTCCTGCGGTGCCGTTGGAAAGATCCTCGTCGGCGCAGCTCCCCCTCGGCCGCACCGACCCCTTTCGATAGTGGCCGCGCCCCAGCGCCCGGATCTGCGCGCCGGTTCGCACTCCTGCCACTGCATGCCCGGGCGCATACGTTTACATCGCATTACATGACAGGCCAACGGCGCTGCGCAGGTGCAGGCCCGTGAGCCGATGGCGCCTGAGCGGCAACTGCGCGGCATGCCGGCAGCGTCCGGCGCTGCACTGCAAGTGCACGCCGGCGTGCGTGCTAACGTGCGGACCCTGCGCGCGTCGTGACGGTTGCAGCAGCAACAGTCACGACGCGCTCTAATTGCCAGCCACCGCTCGCCAATCAGCCGTCGAATCGCCATGCCCGAGTACCGTTCCAAAACCTCCACCCACGGCCGCAACATGGCCGGCGCCCGCGCCCTGTGGCGTGCCACCGGCATGCGCGATGGCGACTTCCACAAGCCCATCATCGCCATCGCCAACTCGTTCACGCAGTTCGTGCCCGGGCATGTGCACCTGAAGGATCTTGGTCAGCTGGTCGCGCGCGAGATCGAACGCGTCGGCGGCGTGGCCAAGGAGTTCGACACCATCGCCGTGGACGACGGCATCGCGATGGGCCACGACGGCATGCTGTATTCGCTACCCAGCCGCGAGATCATCGCCGACTCGGTCGAATACATGGTCAACGCGCATTGCGCCGACGCGCTGGTGTGCATCTCCAATTGCGACAAGATCACCCCCGGCATGTTGATGGCCGCGCTGCGGCTCAACATCCCCACCGTGTTCGTCTCCGGCGGCCCGATGGAAGCTGGCAAGACCAAGCTGGCCGAGCACAAGCTCGACCTGATCGATGCGATGGTGATTGCCGCCGACGACAGTGCCTCCGATGAAAAGGTAGCCGAGTTCGAGCGCAGCGCCTGCCCCACCTGCGGCTCGTGCTCGGGCATGTTCACCGCCAATTCGATGAACTGCCTGACCGAAGCGCTGGGCCTGTCGTTGCCCGGCAACGGCACGGTTGTCGCCACGCACGCCGATCGCGAGCAGCTGTTCCTGCGCGCCGGACGCGTGGCGGTGGAACTGTGCCATCGCTGGTATGGCGGCGAAGATCCCACCGCCCTGCCGCGCGGCATCGCCACCTTCGAAGCCTTCGAAAATGCGATGACCCTGGACATCGCCATGGGTGGCTCGACCAATACCATCCTGCACCTGCTTGCCGCCGCGCAGGAAGGCGAGGTTGCCTTCGGCATGCGGGATATCGACCGCCTGTCCAAGCGCGTGCCGCAGCTGTGCAAGGTTGCGCCGAACACGCCCAAGTACCACATCGAAGACGTGCATCGCGCCGGCGGCATCATGGCCATTCTCGGCGAGCTCGCACGCGGCGGCCTGCTGCATACCAATGCCGCCGCCGTGCATGCCCGCACATTGGCCGATGCCATCGCGCAATGGGATGTCACCCAGACCGACGATGAAAACGTACACACGTTCTACAAAGCCGGCCCGGCCGGGATTCCCACGCAGATCGCCTTCAGCCAGGCCACACGCTGGGACAGCCTGGATACCGACCGCAGCGACGGCTGCATCCGCGATGTCGCACACGCGTTCTCGCAGGAAGGCGGCCTGGCCGTGCTGTACGGCAATATCGCCCGCGACGGCTGCGTAGTGAAAACTGCAGGCGTGGATGAATCCATCCACGTGTTCGAAGGCAATGCCCGCGTGTTCGAGAGCCAGGATGCGGCAGTCAAGGGCATCCTCGCCGATGAGGTGGTTGCAGGGGATGTGGTGGTCATCCGGTACGAAGGCCCCAAGGGCGGCCCCGGCATGCAGGAAATGCTCTACCCCACCAGCTATCTCAAATCCAAGGGCCTGGGCAAACAATGCGCCCTGCTCACCGATGGCCGCTTCTCTGGCGGCACCTCGGGATTATCGATCGGCCACGCATCGCCGGAAGCCGCCGCAGGCGGCGCGATCGGCCTGGTGCGCGAGGGCGACAGGATCCTCATCGACATTCCCAATCGTTCGATCAATCTGCTGATTTCGGACGAGGAACTTGCGCTGCGTCGCGCCGAGCAGGACGCCAAGGGCTGGAAGCCGGTGGAAGTGCGCCCACGCAAGGTCACTACTGCATTGAAGGCGTACGCGCTGCTGGCGACCAGTGCGGACAAGGGAGCGGTGCGGGATAAGGCGCTGTTGGACGGCTGAGGCCAGTGAGCGCGGCGTGGCGAGCTGGCTTCGGATGGCCAGCGCAATGCAAGGCAGCCGGTGACACATGCTGATTCAACGCAGTCATCGCAACTTGCTTGCAGTCAGCCGCTAGGTCGCTGCAAACCAGTGCGGCGATTGGCAGTCGTCATCGCGTGCTCTGGTTATTCAGAGCACGCGATGTCGATAAGGTGGTGGCAAGCGTTCTATTACTGCATCGCTCGCCCCGCATGTTCCGCGCCACCATCCAGACGGCTGAGCCCGCCCAGCGGACTACGTACCGCAGATGCTCCGCGTCCCAGCCGTCGCGCACCACAATTTCGCCGCGGTCCACGTCCATCTCCTTGGTCCGCAAGCGCAGGCATTCCAGCAACCGCATCCCCTGCCATACAGCAGCCCCGCCACCAGCCGACAAGTCCCCTCCAGCATCGTCAGCAAGCGCGCGACCTCCTGCGTGCCGGCAGACACCTGGCCCCGCGTCGCCAATTCGGTGAGAAACGCCTCGCCCTCTACGTGCCCCATCTGTCCTGGATGCCGTTGGCCATTTGCCAGAATGAAGCGCCGAATCCAGCTCACATACGCCTGCTCGGTCCGCAGACAGTAATGATGAAGTCGCAGCCGACCACGGACCTGATCCAACAGCTTGGGGTCAGGGACGTCATTACGCCTGCATCGCCACGGGTGTAACTCATTCGCCTGCTCAAACGTCGGATAACGCAACCAGCAACAATGCCGAGAACGCCGGTTGCTATTGGGCGAGCCACTGTTACGAAATAGGAATTTTCCCTTCCCAGATATCCGACCTTAGTCGATACTTCGCGCAGCACCGCTTAGGCGGTCCAATAGTAGTTAGGCCGTTGTGGAAAGAACATGTTTACTTACGCAGACGGATCGCCAATCAAGGCCGGAGACTCCGTCCTCTTGGAGAACGGCCAGACACCCGGCACCGTTGAGTTGGTAGTCCTTATGCCGTCGGAGATGCAGGCAATCGGCGTCGAGGAGCCTGGCGTCATGTTGTTGTCGCCGCCGTTCGGTCGTATCTACCTGCCAGAATGGTCCTTGCGACGCGAGCCGTTGGAGTTTGTGTCTCACGGCCCGTCGGCCTTACAGCTCATTCAAGCCGACGCCGCTTCAAAGCTCGGCTTAATTCAGGCGTTAGGTGCCATGGACAATCTCTGGGGTCGGGTAGAAGAAGTTTGCTGATCGTCGGTTCCCCACGTGGCTCATCGCCCCGCAACCGAGGCGGATGTGACAGAGGGTAGAGCCGTGTTCTACATCCCTGGCGGGTCCGAGCCCGCGGACTTCACGCCTCCGTGCTGCGCTCTCCAGCGCCTTGAGTCTGGTGAGTCCGAGCCCGTCGTCGTCATCCAAGCTGAGCACGGCCCCTCCGGTGTCATTCTTGGCGTCAGGCCGCTATGTGGCGGCAATAGCATTTGCATGCTCTCGGAAGTTGAATTGCTTTCGGGCGGCTTTCCACTGCAGCATGGCACCTAACAATTCATTCAACCCGCCGCTTCGCGGCGCGCTCGATGCCAAGGTGTTGAAAAGGCCGCATTTCTGAAGACGTTGCGATCTTCGAGATTGAGAGTCATAGCGCATACACGGCGCTCGTAGTCCGACAACTTTGTGAGGCTGCGAATGTGTCCGCGGAACGCACTGTCTATCTTCATGCGCCTGTCCCGTTCGGCAAAACTGTCTGGGTTTTGCGGGCTAGTACGGTAATCCCCCCGCCCATTAGCAGACGCCAGAAGTGGAATTTTCTCGTCCCCTTTCTCGAGGAGGTTCCATGAAGAAGTCCCGCTTTACCGACAGCCAGATCATCGCCGTGCTCAAGCAGGCCCAGGCCGGTGCGCCCGTGCCGGAGTTGTGTCGGGAACACGGCATCAGCTCGGCGACGTTCTACAAGTGGCGCAGCAAGTTCGGCGGCATGGACGTGTCCATGGTCGCGCGCATGAAGGAGCTGGAGGAGGAGAACCGCCGGCTCAAGAAGATGTCCGCCGAGG